>NZ_JABWDV010000307.1 GCF_013362995.1 Streptomyces sp. TRM64462
CGGCTGGGTAGGTGACTGCGGCTCATAGGGTGTTCGCCTGCTCCTTGTTCGTGATATCGAACAGCATCTGCAATTCCGAACGGCGAAACCGTAAAGCCGTGTTACGGAGAGGTCAACGGGGCGGGAGCGACTTCACTTCGCTAACTTCACGCCCATGAGCACCGCCACCCCCGCCGGCCCTGCCGCTCCGCACTCGCTCGCCGACGCCCTCGCGTCACCGTCCGCCGTCGTGGTCCTCGACGGCGGGATGTCCAACCAACTGGAGTCCCAGGGCCATGACTTGAGCGACGGCCTGTGGTCGGCCCGGCTGCTGGCCGAGGAGCCCGAGGCGATCGTCGCCGCCCACCGCGCGTACTACGAGGCGGGCGCCGACGTCGCGACCACGGCCAGTTACCAGGCCACCTTCGAGGGCTTCGCGCGCCGGGGCATCGGCCGGGACGAGGCGGCGCGGCTGCTGACGCTGAGTGTGGACCTGGCCCGCGAGGCGGCCCGCCAGGCCCGTACGGCCGGGGTGGCGCGGCCGCTGTGGGTCGCCGCGTCGGCGGGCCCGTACGGGGCGATGCTCGCCGACGGGTCCGAGTACCGGGGCCGCTACGGGCTGAGCGTCCCGGCGTTGGAGGCGTTCCACCGGCCGCGCCTGGAGGTGCTCGCGGCGGCCCGGCCGGACGTCCTGGCCCTGGAGACCGTGCCGGACGCGGACGAGGCGCGGGCGCTGCTGCGCGCCGTACGCGGCCTGGGCGTACCGGCCTGGCTGTCGTACACCGTCGCCGGTGACCGGACGCGGGCGGGCCAGCCGCTGGAGGAGGCGTTCGGGGCGGTCGCGGACGCCGGCGTGGACGAGGTCGTGGCGGTCGGCGTGAACTGCTGCGCCCCGGAGGACGCGGAGCACGCGGTGGCGGTGGCGGCCCGGGTGACGGGGAAGCCGGTCGTGGTGTACCCGAACAGCGGCGAGGCATGGGACGCGCGGGCGCGTGGCTGGCGCGGGCGGCCCACGTACACGGCGGACCGGGCCGAGAGCTGGCGGCGGGCGGGGGCGCGGCTGATCGGCGGCTGCTGCCGTGTGGGGCCGGAGGAGATCGAGGCCGTGGCGGACCGTCTTCACGCGTAGCGCTCCCACGGGGCGGTGCGGGGCGTTAGGTTGACGCCCCGTCAGCCCGTCATGGCCGTCCCGCCGACCTGGAGCGATGCGATGTCCGAGTTCCGCCCTCCGTTTCCCCTTCCGGACGAGGACCGCGTGTCGAGCCCGTACACCGGCTGGACCAGGGCCCATTGGGAGGCGGTCGCCGACGGCCTGGTGCGGGCCGCCTGGCGGTGGGCGACGCCCGGCGGTGCGCTGCTCGACCTGCCGGGGCGGCCGTCGTACTCCGGGGTCCGCTCGGACGGTCTGGAAGGGTACGCGCGTACGTTCCTGGCGGCGGCGTTCCGTGTCGCGGGCGCCGGCGGTGAGGATCCGTACGGGCTGCTCGGCCGGTACGCGGACGGGCTCGCGGCCGGGACGCGCACGCCGGGCCGCGAGGACGCCGAGTCGTGGCCGGTGATCCTGGACCACCATGTGCAGGGCCAGCCGATGGTCGAGTCCGCGTCCGTGGCGCTCGGGCTGCGGCTGACCCGGCCGTGGCTGTGGGACCGCCTCGACGCCGGGGTCCAGGACCGGGCCGAGGCGTGGCTGCGGGGCGCGCTTCGGCATGTGCCGGCGCCGAACAACTGGTACCTGTTCCCGCTGAGCGTGGCCGGGTTCCTGGAGTCGGTGGGGCGCGGCGACGCGGAGACCGCGCGGGCGGTGGAGCGGGGCCTGGGCCTGCTGGAGTCCTGGTACCGGGGCGACGGCTGGTACGCGGACGGCGACAGCCGGGCGTTCGACCACTACAACGGCTGGGCGCTGCACCTGTACCCGGTGCTGCACGCGTACCTGGCGGGTGACAAGGCCCTCCTGGGCCGGTACGGGCCCCGGCTGGCCGCGCATCTGGAGGGGTTCTCGCTGCTGTTCGGCGGCGACGGGGCGCCGGTGCACTTCGGGCGGTCGCTGACGTACCGGTTCGCGGCGGGCGCGGCGGTGGGTCTGGGCGCCGTCACGGGGTACACGCCGCTCGCGCCGGGGGTGTCGCGGCGGCTGCTCAGCGGGACGCTGCGCTACTTCCTGGACCGGGGTGCGGCGGACGCGCGGGACGGGCTGCTGACGCCCGGGTGGCACGGCCCGCACGAGGCGACGCTCCAGCCGTACTCGGGCCCGGCGTCCCCGTACTGGGCGTCGAAGGCGTTCGTGGCGCTGCTGGCCCCGGAGGACGACCCGCTGTGGACGGCCCGTGAGGAGGCCGCGCCCGTCGAGGGGCCCGACCGGGTGGTGGCGCTCCCGGCGCCGGGGCTGCTGGTGCAGACGACGGGGGGCGACGGGATCGCGCGGCTGCACAACCACGGCTCGGACGCGGTCCGCCCGTACGAGGGCGAGACCCCGGAGCTGCGGGACGCGCTGTACGAACGCCTCGCGTACTCGACGCGTACGGGACCGACGGCCCCGGGCAACCCGCCCGACAACCATCTGTCGGTGGAGGTGGACGGGGTGGCGTCCGGGCGCTGCCGGGTCAGGCCGCTGGGCGCGGGGCAGGGCGACGGCTGGGGGTGGGCGGCGTCGTGGCACCGGCCGGTCTTCGCGTCGGGGCCGCCGATGGTCCCGGGGCTGCGGGTGGAGGCGGTGACGGTGGCGCGCGGCCGGTTCGAGCTGCGGGTGCACCGGTTGCTGGGCCTGCCGCGCGGGGCGCGGGTGCGGCTGTCGGGGTGGGCGACGGGCCGCCAAGAGCCGCTGGTGTCGCAGCTCACGGGCTTGTACGGGTGGAACTCCGACGGCGGTGACGGGAGCCCGGGCGGTGGCCGCGCCCCGGGCGGCCTGGACGGCCCGGGCGGCCCGGGCGCTCCGGACGGCCCGGGTGGCCCGGACGTCGGCCCGGGCGTCGAGGTGTGCCGGGCGCCGCAGGGCACGGCGTTCACGCGCTGGGCGCTGGTCCCCCGGCTCAGCACGGGCCCGGTGGACGGGCCGGTGGACGGGCCGGCGGACGGGCCGGGGCGCGGCTCCGGCAGCGGTACGGCGGTGCTGGTCGCGCTGGCGTCGCTGACCGGGGCGGCGGACGCCGGGCCTCTGGACGGGGCGGCCACCGTGGTGTCGGCCGACGAGGCGGGCGTCGCGGTGCGCTGGTCGGCCGACGGGGCGGTCACGCGGGTGACATTCGGATCGCCGCTCACGGTGACGCACGGCTGAGCACCCTCGCACACCCTCGCACCCTCGCCCCTCCCGCCTCCCCGGCATTCGGTATTCCGAAAGCGGCCGCACCCGCTGACCTTTGAAAGCACAGGTCTTCCCGCCGAGTTGGGCCGCGCCTATCGTAGGAAGCGCTTGCCAAGGGAGGGGGCACGGACCATGACGCGAACGGTGAGCGCGGCCGGGCCGACGCTCGCGGTGGTCGCGCGCGAGGCCGGGGTCTCGGTGCCCACCGCTTCCAAGGTGGTCAACGGCCGTGAGGACGTGGCCCCGGAGACCCGCCGCCGTGTGACGGAGGTGCTGGACAGGCTGGGTTATGTGCGGCGCCCGCGCGCGGGCGCCGCGCCGCCGCCCGGCAGGGTCGACCTGGTGGTGCGGGCGCTGGGCAGCTCCCGTACGGGCGCGGTGCTGCGGGGCGTGGAGGAGGCGGCGTACGCGGCGGGCCTGGACGTCGTGGTGTCGGCGGACCGGCACCCGCAGCGCGGCTGCCTGGACCGGCCGGCCGCTCGCGGTTCGGCGGGGGTGCTGTTCGACGTGGGCGAGCTGACGGCGTCGCAGCACGCGTGGCTGGCCCGCCGCGGCGTCCCGTACGTGCTGATCGACCCGTCCGGCAACCCCCCGCCGGGCACCGTTTCGGTCGGCGCGGCGGACCGGCGGGGCACCGTTGCGGCGATCGGCCACCTCGTGGCCCTGGGCCACGAGCGCATCGCACTGCTCATGCCCGGCCGGCCGGTACCGCGCGGCGCCGGCTGCCTTCCGGTCGGTTACCGCGCGGCGCTCGCGGCGGCCGGGCTGCCGGAACGGCCCGAGTACGTACGGGTCTGCGGCAGCGACGGCCAGGGCGGCAGGACGGCCGGCCCGGGGAAGGCGCGGCGGCTGACGCTGGAGCTGCTCGACCTGCCGGAGCCGCCGACGGCGGTGCTGGTGGGCTCGGACGCGCTGGCCCTCGGCGTGTACGAGGCCCTCGCCGAGCGCGGGGTGCGCGCGCCGGGCGGGCTGAGCGTGGTCGGGTTCGGCGATCTTCCGGAGGCGCGCTGGGCCGTACCGGAGCTGACGACGGTACGGCGGCCGCTGCGGGAGATGGCGGCGACGGCGCTGCGGCTGCTGGTGCGGATGGCGGCGGGCGAAGAGCCGGTCACGGACCGGACGGAGCTTCCCGCGCCGCTGATCGTCCGGGCCAGCACGGCCCCGCCCCCGCGCGACAGGCGGGCGGCGGCGTGCGGATGACGTGACGTCAGGCCATGGCAGCGCGCGAGGGCCCGGCCGGGCGGCGCTCTAGTACGAGCCCGCCATCAGATAGACGTACAGCCCGACCGCGCCCAGCACGGACAGGATGATCAGCCAGGACACGAGGCCCGTGTGCCGTGACCGGGGCGCGCGCTCCGGGGCGCGGCCCGCCGGACGGCTCCGCCGCCCGAGACGGCTCGTCCGTCCCGTACGCCCCTCACGCCCCGTACCGCCTCGGCGGCCACCGCGGGTGGAGCTCGTGGCCTGGCGGGGGATGAGGCCGGACGGCTCCGGCCCTGCGGCGGCCTCGGCCAGCAGGCGGCGGCAGACGGCGGCGAGCTCGTCGCGGCCGGCGCCCAGGCTGACGACGACCTCGGAGCGGGCGGGTGCGGTGGTGCCGCCGTCGAGGATGCGTCCGGCGCGGACGAGGATCTCGTCGCGGGTGCCGCGCGGGGCGAGGCTGATCCAGCGGCGTACGTGCTCGCCGCGGATCACCACTCCCCCGGTGCGCTCGCGGTAGACGGTGTGCTCCCGCCAGAGCAGGGCGGCCAACTCGGCCGCCGTCTCTCTGAGTTCCGTCCGCATGACCCTCCCCTTCCTCCCCCTGTCCCTGCCGCCCACACGTATCGAACACGCATGCGCACAGGGCACTCTAGCGGTCAGCCGTCGGAGCGGATGAAGGCCCCCAGGGACGCGCTGAACGTCGCCACGAAGGTGTCGCGCACGTCCTCGGGGAGGCGGTCGAGGGACAGATAGGGGTTGAGGTCCTCCAGCTCGACCAGGAGCAGGTCGCCGTCCCGGGTGCGGCAGGCGTCGACGCGCTGGATGCCGTGGCGGAGGGTGTTCCAGTCGATGAAGCGCTGGGCGAAGGCGAGGTCGTCCGGGCCGGGTTCGTACGGTTCGAGGACCCAGCGCCGCTCCGGGTCGGGGGCGTACAGGGCGTACTGGAAGTCCCGGTCGACGAAGCAGAACGACACCTCGTACCGGAAGTCGACGCGCGGCTGCACGAGGACGTCGGGCCCGGCCGCGTCCGGCAGCTCCTCGCGGGCCAGCACCCGTATGCCCGCCGAGTCGGCGCCCAGCTTCGGCTTGACGACGTACGCGTCGGCGTCCGGGAGCCGCCCGAGGTCCTCGGCGCGGTCGACGGTCGGGATGACCGGGTATCCGGCGGCGTCGAGGTCCACGAGGTACTGCTTGCCGGCCATGTCACCGCGTCCGTCGAGCGGGTTGTAGACGCGTACGCCGTCCTTGAGGGCGCGGGCGCGGAAGGCGTCGTACGCGGCCTGGTGGTGGAGTACGGGTCCGCTGTTGCGGACGACGACGGCGTCGAAGGCGTCCATGAGCGCGGCGGCGTCCAGCGGGTGGCACAGGGCGAGGTCGAAGTCCGCGCGGAGCCGGGAGGTGAGGAAGACGTCCTCGTCGCCGTAGCGGCGCCCGCGCGCCGGGTAGGCGAGGTCGGTGACGTACAGGACGCGGGGGCGTACGGAGGGCGACACGGTTCTCCTGGTGGGACGCGGGGTGGGACGGCGCCGTGGCGGACGGCGCCGTGGCGGACGGCGCCGTGACCATGGTGCCGCCCCGGCGCGGCGGCCCGTGCGCCGGGGCGGCACCTCCGTGGATCAGGTGGCCGGCATCTTGTCCCCGACCAGTGCCAGGTTCTGGATGGCGGCGAGACCGAACAGGGCGGTGGTGTTCGTGGAGATCCACAGGTGCTCGTAGCCGGGCTCCAGGACCGCCGGCCCCTCCAGCTTCGTCTTGTCCCACTTCATGGCGGTGGTGTAGCCGTCGCTGCGGTAGAACTTCTGCCACGCCCGGGCCGCGAGCTGGTCGTCCTTGAGCTGGGCGGCCGCGTAGGCGTCCTGGCGGGAGTGGCCCTGGAACAGCAGCAGCGTCCCGAAGTGCTTGCCGTAGCGGGCCGCCTGCTCGGTGCGGCCGGCGTTGAAGTAACGGCAGTAGTCCAGCCACGCCTCCTTGAACTTCGGCATCTCGATCAGGTCGATCAGCTCGGCGCACATCTCGACGAGCCCGAACATCGCGGACAGGTGCGAGACGCCCACCGCCGGTTCGCTCGCCACCGCGAACCGCCCGGTGTCGAGGTCGTACAGGCCCGTGCCCTGCACGAAGCCGTTCGGCTGCGCCGCGATGGTCTCCATCGTGGACCGCAGCCGCGCCTCCGCCTTCTCGGCCTTCGGGCCCCGGCGCTCCCACTCGGTGAGCCACGCGGCGGCGAGCCCGCTCCAGTCCGTGCCGAACCCGATGGACAGGGCGTGGCGGTCGGGCTCGTACGGCTCGGTGCGGATCTTCCGGATCGGGTCGAGGACGAGGAACGTCTCGTCCGAGTCCACGAGGTCGTGCATGAGGTCGCCGACGCGCTCGTCGGCGGTGAGGAAGTAGTACGGCCTGCGGTACACGGCTGTCGAGATGCGCTGCTGCTTGGCGCTGTCCGCGAAGTGCTGGACGCCGTGCCGCGTGCCGAGCCCCGCCCATTCGCCCAGGTGGTAGACGTCGACCTCGCCGGTGTGGCGGGTCATGGCCTCCGCGAACCGGAAGATGTCGGCGCGCCCTGAGCGCAGGTAGGCGTACCAGAGCCACAGGTCCGGTGAGAGCTCGGAGTTGTCCCACGCGTACCCGCCGACGTCGTACCGCCACTGGTGCCGGTCCTCGTCGTAGGTGTGCATGATGTCGCCGTAGTCCCAGAACCCGTACCAGCGGCGCTGCTCGACCTGGTCCTTGTAGTACGTGAAGAGGTAGTCGAGCTGGTCCTCGATGGCCGCCTTCGCGGGCGTCGACCGGTCGACGGGCGAGAACAGCCCGCCGAACACACCGGCGCGGACCAGGTCCTGGGGCGACGCGGCGAGCTGCGGCGGTGTCCGCACGGCCGCCGCCTGCTCGACCAGCGCGTCGGCGCTCGGGGTCGCCGCGTTGGCCCAGAACGTCAGCTCGCTGGTGCGGGCGATGCCGTAGGGGGTGCCGAACCCGGGCTCGTAGTCCTCGTAGGTGATGTTGAGGCCCTGCAACTGCTCCGGATGCGTGTCCTGACCCATGCCGTCGTGGTAGAAGCGCAGGTCCATGGGCTGGGCCTCGGGGGACCAGAGCCACAGCGTGACCTCGGCGGCGTCTCCGTCGGCGCCCCGGATGTCGAGCTGGGCGGGGTGCTTCTCCCAGAAGTCCCGCAGCCCGAACGAGAACCCGCCGCTGACCCCGCCGACGTACGCGAACCCGTTGGCCCGGCCACCGCCGCCGGCCGGGATCCAGCCGTGCCCGGCCTTGGTGCGCTTCCGCAGCGTGAACCCGTCGGCGGACAGCTGCGACAGCGTGTAGTCGCCCCATGTGGGGACGTACTGCATCCGCGTGGTGACCCGCTGGTCCCAGGTGGACGGGTCGGGCAGCTTCTCGCCCTTGACCTGCGCGGCCCGCACGGCCGCGCCCGGGTCGCGCCGCAGCCCGGTGATGCCCTGCACGGCCTCGGTGAGGAACCCCTTGCCCTCGCCGGCGATGCGGATGTGCCGGTCGTACGCGGCGTCCCGCATCGGGACGGTGAAGCGGACCCCGAGCCCGCGGATGAAGTCCTTGTTCTGGTCGCCGTCGTACGTGATGGTGTGCACCATCCGGAACGATTCCGCGCCCGCGTAGAAGTACAGCCGCACACTGAACGGCAGCCAGCTGCGGCTGCCCTTGCGGTGCTTGCCGTCGATCCGCACGACAGCGCGCATCGGCCCGCTCTGCTCGACCACGGCCCGGGCGATCTCCCCGTCGAACCGCTGCCACTTGGCGTTACCCTGGTCGCCGTCGTCGATGTCGCTCTGCCGCAGCAGCACGAGCCGCCCGTCGGTGGCGATCTTCGTGGTGCCGCGGGTGACGGACTCGACGAGCTTCTCGCCGTCCTTGGAGACGACGGCCTTGATGGTGCCGGTGTCGACGGTGATCCGCCGGCCGGTCTCCCTGACGGTGACCTTGCTGCCGGGCGCGGCGCCCTGCCCGCCGGGCGTCAGCGTGAACCGCTCGGCGCCGGCCGCCTCGGGGCCCACGGCGTGGGCGGTCCACTTCAGCGAGCCGTCGGGCCAGTAGGCGGTGGCCCAGGTCTGTACGGGCACGTCCTTGCCGTCCGCGGTGGCCAGGGCGAAGCCCTGTCCGGCCGGTACCGCGCCCTTCGGCCACGGCACGCCGAACGTCGACCCGGGCGCCGCGCCCAGGCCCCCGTCCTCCAGCCACGTGACGCTCACCGGCGCGTCGCCCGCGGCGGCGCCCGGCGCGGCGTGGGCGGTGCCGCTGCGGCCGAGGGTCCAGCTGAACTGGGCGGCTGCGGCGCCGATGGCGGCGGCCTTGAGGAGGGATCTGCGCGGTATGGGAGACATGAAGGGGTTCCTTTCTGACGTAAGGACAGCTACGTGCGGTTCGCGGACCGGCCGACAAGGGCGCCGCGGCTTGTGTGCACGCCCCCACCGGCGTGCGGTCGCCATGCCGGCGGGAGGGGACGCGTAGGGGTCGCCCCCGCAGGATTGGCGGGTACGGCCGGGCAATCCAGGCCCGGACCCGAGCCCGCCAATCCGAGGAGGTGAGCCCCGGAGCGGCACCGACCCACGCACCGGCGTAAGGCGCATCGCACCGTGGCGACCGGTCACGGGTCAGCGGTGGTGAAGTCGCGTGGTCAGGGTGGCGGCGGTCAGGATGCCCAGGGCGGGGGCCGCCAGGGGTGGGCTCAGCCAGGAGGACGCCGCTACGACCGCCAGGCCGCAGATCAGCGTCAGGGACCCCACCGGGTCCGTGAGCGTCCTGCGGGCCGCCGCGCCCAGCAGGGGCCGCCACGACGCCCCCCGGTGCCACACCGCGGCCGCCCGGAGGACGGTCACCGTCGCGGTCAGCAGGGCCAGGACCCCGACCGCTCCGACGAACGCCCCGCCCGGGAGCCCCCCGGCGCGTACGACGGCGAGGTCGGCCCAGACCAGAGCGGCCGCCGCCCACCAGCCCAGCCCCACGAGCCACCCGCCCCGCCCCGCGGCGGCCCGTACGTCGGAGGCGAACTCCCGTAGCCCGCCGGCCTCGTCGCCCACATGGCGCCGCAGATGCGCCGCGCCCGCGGCGAGCGCCGCAGGCAGGGTGACCAGGGGCAGGGCGGCGGCCGCGATCCACACCCCCACCAGCAGGCATTCGGCGAACACCGCGAAGGCGCGGAGGAAGCCGGAGCGGTCGGCCGTCCGCACCGCGCTCATCCCTTCAGCCCGGACGTGGCCATGCCGTCGATCAGGTACCGCTGGAACGCGAGGAAGAACAGCAGCACCGGCAGCAGCGCGACGAGCGACATGGCGATCATGCTGCCGTAGTTGGCGACGCCGTCCTGGTCGACGAACATCTTCAGCCCCAGCGACACGGTGTACTTCTCGGGCTCGTTGAGATAGATCAGCGGGCCCATGAAGTCGTTCCAGGCGTTGATGAAGGTGAAGATCGCGCTGGTGATCAGCGCGGGCCGGCACAGCGGCAGCACGATCGACCAGTAGGTCCGCAGGTGCCCGCACCCGTCCAGGCGCGCCGCCTCGTCCAGTTCCCGTGGCAGGTTCCGCATGAACTGCACCATGAGGAAGACGAAGAAGGCGTCGGTGGCGAGGTACTTGCCGAGCAGCAGCGGCGTGTACGTGTTGATGAGTTCGAGCTTCTGGAACATCACGTACTGCGGGATGAGCAGCACATGGTAAGGAAGCAGCAGCGTGCCGATCATGAGCGTGAACATGACGCCGCGCCCCGCGAACCCGATCTTGGCGAAGGCGTACGCGGCCAGGGAGCTGGAGATCAGCACGCCCAGCACCGAACCGAGCGCCAGGAAGAGCGAGTTGCCGAAGAAGGTGGAGAGGGGGATGTCGGCGATGCCGTCCGCGAGGCGCCGGTAGTTGTCGGTGATCGGGTTGGTCGGGAAGAGCTCCAGGCTGCCGACGATCTCGTCGTTCGGTTTGAACGATCCGCCGATCACCCACACCACGGGATAGAGCACCACGGCCAGGACGGCGAGCGCCCCGAGGTGCCAGGCGACGGCACCGGGCCCTGCGCGGCGCACGCCGGACCCGGGGGGCGCGGGAGACGCGGCGGCTTCGGCGGCTTCGGCGGCTTCGGCGGATGTGAGCAACGCGCTCATCGGGCGGCCTCCTCGTAGTGCACCCAGCGCTTCTGGGACCAGAACAGGACCGCCGTGACCAGGCCCACGGCGAGGAGCAGCATCCAGGCCATGGCGGAGGCGAAGCCCATGCGGCTGTTCTCGAAGCCCTGGACGTAGAGGTAACAGGTGTAGACGAGTGTGGCGTCGGCCGGGCCGCAGCTCCCGCCCTGGCCGCCGAGGATGTAGGCGGAGCCGAAGATCTGGAAGGAGTGGATGGTCTCCAGCAGGACGTTGAAGAACAGCACCGGGGAGATCATCGGCAGAGTGATGTTCCAGAAGCGGCGCAAGGAGCCGGCGCCGTCGACCTCGGCGGCCTCGTACAGCTCGCGCGGCACCTGCTTGAGCCCGGCGAGGAAGATGACCATGGGTGCGCCGAACTGCCACACCGTCAGGGCGACGAGGCTGTAGATGATCCAGTCGGGGTCGCCGATCCAGCCGCCGACGTCCATCCCGAACAGGCCGCGCTGGACGCGGTCGACGATGGCCTCGTCGGAGAACAGGGCACGCCACACGATGGCGACGGAGACGCTGGCGCCGATGAGGGACGGGGCGTAGAAGGCGGCACGGTAGAAGCCCTGGCCCCAGCGCTTCTGGTTGAGGAGGAGGGCCACGCCGAGTGCGGCGGCGAGCTTCAGGGGGGTGCCGACGACGACGTACCAGAGAGTGACGTCGACGGACTTGCGCCAGCGGGGGTCGGCGAACATGTCGGTGAAGTTCTGGAGGCCGATCCACCGCGGTGCGTCGAAGAGGTTGTAGTCGGTGAAGGCGAAGTAGAGGGAGGCCGCCATGGGTCCTGCGGTGAGCAGGGCGAACCCGGCGATCCA
>NZ_JABWDV010000308.1 GCF_013362995.1 Streptomyces sp. TRM64462
CGGGCTGAAAATCAGCCCCTCCGGCGCTTGAGGAGCGGGGGTTCGGGGGCAGAGCCCCCGATTCGGGCGCCCCGGCGCCGTGCGGCCGCGCGGGCCGCCGCGATCAGGGCGGTCACGGCCGCCACCGCGGCGAGGAGCAGCAGCCAGTTGCGCGGGTAGTCCAGGGGCAGCACCGTCGGGTTGGCCGGCCGCTTGCGGGCCAGCAGCACCGGGAGGGCGACCAGCGTGAGCCCGCCCGCCACGACGAGCGCCGCGCGGACCAGGCGGCGGCCCGGCAGGCGGGCGACCAGCAGCCCCAGGGCCAGGACCAGCGGCGCGACCACCCCGTCGTGCAGCACGACCGCACCGGCCAGCCACACGACCACGTCGCGCACACTCCCCGTACCGGCCACCAGCCAGACACCGACCCCCATCAGCACGATCCCGGCCCCGCCCAACAGATACCGCTCCGCGCCGTCCCGTTGTGTGTTCACAGCACCTCCAGTCGTCCGACCCACTTCGTCTGCCACACGCCCGGGCGGTTCGGGGCGATGACGCGCGCCGGGTAGCCGTGGTCGGGGGAGAGGACCTGGCCGTTCAGGCGCAGGGCCAGGAGTGTCAGCGGGTCCTCCGCGTAGCTCGCGCCCATCTCCATCACGCGGTACGCGCCCCGCCGTTCCAGCGACACCACCCGCACCCGCGACCCGGGCGGGGCGCCCGCGCGGTCGAGCAGGTCCCTGATCCGTACGCCGGTCCAGTGCGCGTTCTTGCTCCAGCCCTCGACACACGCGATCGGCAGCTCCGCCTCCACCTGCGGCATGGCCCGCAGCTCAGCCAGCGTGAGTTCGTACGGGCGCGGACCCGCGACGGTGAGCCGCCAGGTCGCCTCCGGCACCGACACCGTGCCCGCCGCCGCGGCCGCGCGGGTCACGGGCAGGCCCTGGGGGCCGTGGTCCGGGTGCCGGGGCGCCAGCAGGTCCAGCGCCTTCAGCGGCGTCACCGACTGGCCCACGGTCGTCACGGTGACCGCCCCGACCGCCGCCGCCGTGCCGATCAGCAGCGACCTGCGGTTGGGGACGTCCTCCGCCGGGAGCGCCAGGCTGCCCGGCGAACGGGGCCCCCAGTGGTCCCGGATCTCCGGCAGCTTGACCGCCACATGAAGCAGCAGCGCCCCCATGAACACCCACGCCATCGCGAAGTGCACCGGCACGAAGGAGAACGGCCACGGATACCACTCGGTCGTGTTCACCAGGCCCGTGAAGAGCTGGAACAGCGACACCGCCACCAGCACCGCCACAGACAGCCGTTCCAGCGCGTGCCGTACGGAGCGCGCCACCGGCCACATGAACAGCCGCGGGTACACCGTCCACAGCTTCGCGAACAGCAGCGGGATCGCGGCGATGCCGCTCACCACGTGCAGGCCCTGCGTGACCCGGTAGCCCCAGCTCGGCCGGCTGGGCAGCACGTCCGCGAGCCAGTCCGGCGGCCGCTGTACGTAATGGCTCGTCAGACCGGTGAGGAAGCAGACCAGTACGGCAAGCCCCAGCCACCGCCCGATGGCGGTCGCGGTCCGCGGGTCGTGCAGGGCGCCCCGGAACCGCGGCCAGAAGGCCGGAGCCCCGCGACCGCGGAGACGGAGGCGGGGGCGGAGCCAGGGGCGGAGGCGGAGGCGCGGCGGGCGGGGCAGTCGGGGGACGTGGTGGGGGAGCCTCATGGGTTCCATGAGACCGCCCGCGCACCCTTCCCGGGCGGTAGCGACGCCTTACGAAACGCGGACGTCCCGTCCGCTGCACCGTCCGGGCCCCGTCCTGCTGGCAGGCTGGCGGGCGTGCCGAAGATCCGTACCGTCCTCGCCGCCGCCCTGCTCGCCGCGCTGGTCGTGACGCTCGTCCTGACCGTCCGGTTCGACGGGTACTACACCGATCCCGCCACCCTGTCGTGGTGGTACGGCGGGTCCTGGGCGCTCTTCGGGGCGGCCGTGTGGGCGCTGCGCGGCGTCCCCGCGCGGCAGGGCGTCGCGCTCGTGCTGGCCGGGGCCGCCGCCGTCGCCGCGACCGGGCTCGTCGCGCCGCCCCGCACCAGCACCG
Source organism: Streptomyces sp. TRM64462 (assembly GCF_013362995.1). Classification (GTDB taxonomy): domain Bacteria; phylum Actinomycetota; class Actinomycetes; order Streptomycetales; family Streptomycetaceae; genus Streptomyces. The sequence goes on from NZ_JABWDV010000308.1 coordinate 2,067, forward strand.
ACGCGTACCGGTACGCCTGGGACGGGCGGGTGCAGGCCGCCGGCATCCCGCCGTACGACCACGCACCCGCCGATCCGGCCCTCGCGCGCCTCCGCGACCCGTGGCTGTTCCCGGAAGGCGCCGCCGCCTGCACGGGCCCGGACCGCACCCGCATCGCCCCCGCCCCCGCCGACGGCGACGGCGACGGCGACGGCACCGTACGCTGCACCCGCCTCAACCGGCCCTCCGTGCACACGATCTACCCCCCGGTCGCCGAGGCCTACTTCCTCGGCGTCCACGCCCTCTCCCCCGACGGCGCGCGGCTCAAGCCGTTCCAGGTCGGCGGCGCCCTGCTCTCCCTCGGCGTCACCGGCGTCCTCCTCCTCGTCCTGCGACGCCGGCCCGGAACGCCCTGGACCGCCGCGCTGTGGGCCTGGTGCCCCGCCGTGCCGGTCGAGGCCGTCAACAACGCCCATGTCGACGTGCTCGGCGTGCTGTTCGCCGTCGCCGGGCTCGCCCTCGTGGCCCGCCGCAGGCGCCTCTCCGGGGGCGTCCTGCTCGGCGCGGCCGTCGCCACGAAACTCATGCCCGCCGTCGTCCTGCCCGGCGCGCTCGCCGGGGTGCGGCGCCCGCGCGACGCCGCCGCCGTCCTCGTCCCCGCCGCCGGCGTCACCGCGCTCGCGTACCTGCCGTACGCGCTGCTGTCCCGCGACTCCGTCTTCGGCTACCTCGGCGGCTACGTCGAGGAGGAGGGCTACGGCGACGCCGCCGCCCGCGACCGGTACGCCCTGCTGCGGCTCGTGCTGCCCGACGACTGGACGGTGCCCGCGCTCGTCGCCGTGACGGCCGTCGTCTGCGGATACGTGCTGTGGCGCGGCGACCCGGAACGCCCCTGGAGCGCCGCGCTGACCGTCACCGGTACGGCGTTCCTGCTCCTCACCCCGGGCTACTCCTGGTACGCCCTGCTGCTGGTGGCGCTCGTCGCCCTGGACGGGCGCTGGGAGTGGCTGCTCGTCGCCGTGGCGGGCGCGGCGCGGTACGTCACGGCCCGGGCCTTCGAGGAGCGGGACGTGGTCGGGACGACCGTGTACGCGGCGGCCGCGCTCGCCGTGCTCGCGGGGTGGCTGCTCCGGCGCCGCCGGAGCCGACGGCGCCGGCGAGCCCCTGCCGGGGAGGCGACCGGTGGCACGACGGCGCCGGGGGCGAGGCGCTCGGCGGCCGCGCCGACCCGGTCCTCCGCAGGCTGAGGCACCCGGGCCGCCCTCCACCCCTTCGTAGAACCCCTTTCCGAAGCCCTTGTCGAACCGGTCCGGCCCGGCCTACCCTGACGCCCGGCCAACTCGCCCGGGACGGAGGGGAATCCACGCGATGAAGCGCACGTCCCGCGACATCCGCACCGCCAACCGCTACGACGTGCTGCGGCGGATCATCGCCAGGTCCCCCGCGTCGCGGCAGGAGGTCGCCGCCGCGACCGGGCTCAGCCTCGCCACGGTCGCCAACCTCGTGGGCGAGCTGCTGGACCTCGGGATGCTCACCGAGGTCGGGTTCGAGGAGTCCGCCGGCGGCCGCCCGCGCGGCCTGGTCGCCGTCGACCCGTCGGGCGGCGCGCTCATCGGGGTCGATGTCGCGGAGACCTACGTCCACGTCGAGCTGTTCGACCTCGCGCTGCACGTCGTCGCCCGCGCCGAGCAGGAGGTGCGGCCCGCCGAGAACCGCCCCGAGCAGGTCGTCGCGCACATCGCGGACGCCGTCCGGTCCGTCGTCGCGCAGTCGGGCGTGCCCGGCGATCGGGTGCTCGGCGTCGGGGTGAGCATGCCCGGCCAGGTGGACCGCGAGGGCGGCGTCTCGGTGTACGCGCCCAACTGGGACTGGCACGACGTCCCGCTGCTCGGCCTGCTCGCCGAGCACGTCCCGTACCCGCTGCACCTCGACAACCCGCTGCGCGCCTGCACGGTGGCCGAGCTCTGGTTCGGCGCGGCACGCGGACGCGAGAACGTCGTCGTGGTGAACCTCGGTACGGGTGTGGGCGCCGGGCTCGCGCTGGGCGGGGCGCTGCACCGGGGCATCACCAACAGCGCGGGCGAGTGGGGGCACACCACGCTCGTCCTGGACGGCCGCCCGTGCCACTGCGGCAACCGGGGCTGCGTGGAGACGTACGTCGGCGCCCCGGGAATCATGCGGAACATCGGCGAGCTGCACCCCGGCAGCCCGCTGCTGCACCCGGACGACCAGACCGCCACCATCGCGGCCCTGGCGGACGCCGTCGCCGCGGGCGACCCGGCCGCGCTCGACGTGCTGCGCGAGACGGCCCGCCACCTGGGCGCGGCCGTCGCGGACCTGGTCAATCTGCTCAACCCCGAGATGATCGTGCTCAGCAGCTGGGTGGCCGCCCGGCTGGGCGAGCCGCTGGTGGCCGCCGTGCGCGAGCAGGTCGCCCGGCGCGCGCTCGCCCGGCCGCTGGGGGCCGTCGAGATCGTGCTGTCCCCGATCCCCACCGACCCGGTGAGCCTGGGCGCCGCCACGTTCGCCCTCAAGGGCGCGCTGGACGCCGTCGGCCGCCGGAACGGCACCACCAGCACCGTCCCTATGTGGAGTTCTCGCAGCACCCCCTCGTGACGACGGAAGGGTTGCCCATGAACCACCGCCTCCAGGACCGCCGCCCCTTACGACGCGCCCGTGCCCTGACCGGCACGCTCACCGCCCTCGGCCTGACCGGCGCGCTCCTGGCCGCGGCCGCCACCCCCACCACCGCGGCCCCGGCGGACCAGGCCCCCGCCGCCGACGTGTCCCCGCACGCCGCCCAGACCATCGAGAACATCGGTGCGTCGGGCGCCTGGTGGCCCAACGACCTCGCCAACTTCTCCCCGTCCGTGCAGGCCAGAGCCGCCGCCCTCCTCTTCTCCCCCGACGGACTCGCCCTCTCCTCCTACCGCTACAACATCGGCGGCGGAGGCACCGGCGTGACGACCCCCGAACGCGCCCCCGAGGACTTCCTCGCCGACGACGGCTCCTACGACTGGTCGAAGGACAAGGGCGGCCGCACCTTCCTGCACTACGCCGCCCGTCACGGCGTCGACGAGCTGATCGGCTTCGTCAACAGCGCGCCCGCCGAGTGGAAGACCAACGGCAAGAGCTGCGGCGGCCACCTCAAGCCGGAGCACGACCAGGACTTCGCCCGCTACCTCGCGGACCTGGTCCAGCACTTCACGGCGCGGGGTGTCGAACTGGACCACATCAGCCCCTTCAACGAGCCCACCAACAGCTTCGACAGCTGCGGCCAGGAAGGCATGCTCGTCGACGTCGACCGCCGCGACGACGTCGTACGGGCCGTGGGCGCCGAGCTGCGCTCCCGCCACGACACGCGCCGCACCGGCCTCATCGCGGACGAGTCGAGCAGCACCGACGCCTTCGTCGACGAGGTGCCGGAGTGGCTGTCCCAGCCGGGGACCGCCCCGTACATCGACCGCCTCGCCCACCACACGTACAACAACCCGGACGACGGCGGCCGTGCGCGGATCCTGGAGCTGGCCCGCGCGTACGACAAGCCGTCCTGGTCCACCGAGATCTGCTGCTTCGGCAAGGGCGGCACGGGCTGGAACAAGGAGTACGACCCGACGATCGACAACGCCCTGCTCATGTCGCGGATCATCCACAAGGACTTCGCCGTCGCGCACGACTCGGCGTTCCAGTGGTGGACGGCGCTGTCCAACAAGACGGGCGTCGACCCGGAGGCCGGGGGCGGAGCCGGCGCCGCCGAGAAGAACGGCCTCGGCTGGAACGACGGGCTCATCTACTACGACGAGAACTACGCCACCACCGGCAACCAGAAGCTGTACATGACGAAGCGGTACTACGCCCTCGGCCAGTACAGCAAGTTCGTCCGGCCCGGCTCCGTCCTGCACAACGTGACGGGCGCGCCGAGCGGCGTCGAGGTGACGGCGTACGACCACAAGGGCCGCTGGACCGTCGTCGTCAACAACCACAACACCACCGCCACGCCCCTCGACCTGCGGTTCCACAGCAAGGCCGGCGCGCTGGAGCCGCAGCGGGCCGTGCGGACGTCGGCCGGCGAGAGCTGGGCCGCCGCCCCGCTGCCGTCCGTCGACGGCGCCACCGTGTCGGCGACGCTCCCGGCGCGGTCCATCACGACGTACGTCATCGGGCAGCGCGCGGACACGTCGGCGACGGCGGTCACCGGGGCGCTGCGGGGCGCGCACGCGGGCAAGTGCCTGGTGGCGGACGGTACCGGGGCGCGGATCGCGTCCTGCACGGGTGAGGCAGGGCAGACGTGGTCGTACGGCGCCGACGGCGCCCTGCGCGGTGCGGACGGCGGCTGCCTCGGGGTGTCCGACGGCGGCGTCCTCGTGGCGGGCGACTGCGCCGACGCGTGGCTGCTCAACGGGAACGGGCAGGTCGTGCATGAGGCGACGGGCCGGTGTCTGGACGTGAGCGGCTGGGCCACGGCCGAGGGCAGCCGCGTCGTCCTGTGGACGTGCACGGGCGGCGCCAACCAGTCCTGGGCCAGGCGGTAGGAAGCCCTGCCCGTTCGGTTGCCCGAACGGGCAGAAAGCCCTTTCAACGGGCTTCGTCCAACCCCTTGCCGAAGTCTTTTCGTATGGCTAACGTCCCGCTGCACGCACGGAGTTCGAGCACGGAGTTCACGCACGGAGTTCACGCACGGAGTTCACGAGCCGCGCCGACAGACAAGGAACGCACCATGCGGGCATCTGGAGCAGCAGGATCGGGCTGGGACCGTCGTCGTGTACTGCGGGCCCTCGGAGGCGTCGCCGCCCTGGGGCCGCTCGCCGCCTGCGGGTCGAACAACGGGCGTTCCGGCAGCGGGGGCGGCTCGGGAAACCGGCTCACGCAGTACTTCCACGCGTACGGCGAGGCCGGCACGCAGGACGCCATCAAGCGGTACGCGAAAGGCTTCGGCAAGGCGGACGTCAAGACGCAGTGGATCACCGGCGACAACTTCGAGAGCAAGCTGTTCTCGGCGCTGCTGTCCTCCGACGCCCCGGACGTCTTCGAGTTCCACCCGCAGATCCACATGGTGAGGGCGGGTCAGATCCTCCCGCTGGACGACATCGTCGCGCCGGTGAAGGACGACTTCAATCCGGCGGACATCGCGTCGCACACCATCGACGGCAAGATCTGGGGCGTCCGGATGATCGACGACCCGCAGTTCTTCTTCTACCGCAAGTCGCTGCTCGCCAAGGCGGGCATCGCCCCGCCGCAGACCCTGGACGAGCTGATCGAGGCGGCCGCGAAGCTCACCACCGACAAGGTGAAGGGCGTCTTCCTCGGCAACAAGCTGCACGCCATTGTCCGGCCGCTGATCTGGGCGTCCGGCGCCGACTGCCTCGACGCCGAGAACCAGATCGCGTACCACACCGACCAGGTCGCGCAGAACCTCGGCAAGCTCCGCACCCTCTTCACCTCCGGCGATCAGCTCCTCGACGCGCCCTCCGACTTCTGGGACCCGTCCGCCCTGATCCAGGGCCTCACCGCGATCCAGTGGTGCGGCATGTGGGCGATGCCCGCGATGCAGAAGGCGCTCGGCGACGACCTCGGCGTCTTCCCGTTCCCGTCCGCCGCGCCCGGCGCCGCGCCGGCGGTGTACAACGGCGGCTGGTCGATGTTCGTCAGCTCCAAGGCCAAGGACAAGGACCTCGCCAAGGAGTACGTCAAGTGGCTGTGGATCGACCAGACGCAGCACCAGGAGGACTGGGCGCTCGGCTACGGCTTCCACATCCCGCCGCGCACATCCCTGGCCGACTCGGCGGAGAAGCTCAAGTCGGGCCTGCCCGCCGAAGGGGTGCGGCTGTTCAACGAGTTCGGGCACTTCGACAACCCGGCCTGGACCCAGGCGATGATCGCCGCGACCGAAGGGGTGATGGCCGACTGCGTCCGCAGTGACATGGCGCCCGAGGCCGCCCTCGACAAGGCCGACAAGAAGATCAACGACGAGCTCCGCAAGCTCTTCGGCTGAAGGCCATGACCTCCACCTCCACGCCCACGTCCGCCTCCACGACCGCGAGCACCGGGACCGCGGGCCCCGCGCACTCGTCCACGACCACGGCCGGGGAGAAGCCCCGCCGCCGGGCCGCAGGACGCGGCGTGCGGGGCCGCACGCTCGCGTTCTGGCTGTTCACCGGGCCCTTCCTCGCCGGTCTGATCGTCTTCGTCTACATCCCCATCGGCTGGAGCGCCTGGCTCAGCTTCTACGAGGCCCGCTCCACCGTCACGCCCACCGAGTTCGTGGGCCTCGCCAACTACCGGGACATGCTGTCCGACGGCGACTTCGTGAAGAGCCTCGGCACCTTCACCGTCTTCGCCGCGATCGTCGTCCCCGTCACCTGGGCGCTCTCCCTCGGCCTGGCGCTGCTGGTGAACCGGCTGCGCTTCATGAAGGCGTTCTTCCGGTCGGTGTTCTTCCTGCCGACGGCCGTCAGCTTCGTCGCCGCCACCCTCGTCTGGAAGATGTCGATCTTCAGCGGGGTGCGCTTCGGGCTCGCCAACACCGTCCTCGACGTCTTCGGCATCGACAGCATCGCCTGGCTCGCCTCACCGGACCCGCCCTGGTACTGGCTGGTCATCGTCACCGTACGGCTGTGGCTGCAGTCCGGCTTCTACATGATCCTGTTCCTGGCGGCGCTCCAGAACATCCCCGCCGAGCTGTACGAGGCGGCCGCGATCGACGGCGCCAAGCGCGGCCGGCAGACCTTCCGGTACATCACGCTGCCGCAGCTCCGCGCGACGTCCACGGCCGTGATCCTGCTGCTGCTCGTCGCCGCGTACCAGGCGTTCGACGAGTTCTACAACCTGCTGCAGAAGACCACATGGGGCCGCCCGCCGCTGGTCGAGCTCTACTACACCGCGCTCGGCGAGAACCAGGACTACGGGCGCGGCAGCGCGGGCGCGCTCATCCTGACCGTGCTGATCTGCACCGTGACCCTGCTCCAGGGGAAGCTGCTCGGCTTCGGCCGCGGGGAGGGCGACAGGTGACCACCGCACGCAGGGGGCGGCTGCTCGGCAACGCCGGTCTGTACACGGCCGCCGGTGTCTGTGCCGTCCTCTTCCTGATCCCCTTCTACGTGATCGTCCGCAACGCCCTGGCCACGGACCCGGAGATCACCGGCGAGGAGTGGCGGTTCTTCCCCTCCACGATCCAGTGGGGGAACATCGCCGAGCTGTTCAACGACCCGGACGTGCCCTTCGCCCGCTCCCTGGGGAACTCCGCCGTCATCGGCGTCCTCCACACCGTCGGCACGCTCCTGGTGTGCTCCCTCGCCGGATACGCCCTCGCCCGCATCCCGTACAGGCACGCGAACAAGGTGTTCTACCTGGTCCTCGTGACGCTGATGGTGCCGGCCGCCGTCACGTTCGTGCCGAGCTTCGTGCTCGTCTCGTCGCTCGGCTGGGTGTCGACGCTGCGCGGTCTGATCATCCCCGGCCTGTTCAGCGGTTTCACGTGCTTCCTCTTCCGGCAGTACTTCCTCGGCTTCCCTAAGGAGCTGGAGGAGGCGGCGCGCGTGGACGGGCTCGGCTACTTCGGGGCCTACTGGCGGATCGTCGTCCCGAACTCGCTGAACTTCTTCGCCGCCATCGCGGTGATCACGTTCATCAGCGGCTGGAACGCCTTCCTCTGGCCGCTGGTCATCGGCCAGGACCAGGAGGCGTGGACCGTCCAGGTCGCCCTGTCCTCCTACATGACCAACCAGACCGTGAACTTCCATCTGATCTTCATGGCGACCGCTGTGTCCATCCTGCCCCTGGTGCTGGTCTTCGTCTTCCTCCAGCGGTGGCTGGTGCAGGGCGTCGCGCAGACCGGCATCAAGGGCTGAGAACCTACGGAGAAGCATGACCTATTACGAGGACGTGGCACCCGGCACCGGCACGCTGCCGCCCCGCGCCTGGTACGCCGCATCCGACGCCGCGCGGCTCTCGCTGAACGGGACGTGGCGGTTCCGGCTGTCACCGACGGCGGACGCCGAGGACACGTCGTTCGCGGATCCGGGACACGACACGCGGCGGTGGGACGAGATCGCCGTGCCCGGGCACTGGATGCTCCAGGGCGGCGGCCGCCACGGGGCGCCCGCGTACACCAACGTGGTGTACCCGTTCCCGGTGGACCCGCCCCGGGTGCCGACCGAGAACCCGACCGGTGACCACGTCCGCGTCTTCGACCTGCCGGGGGGCTGGCCGGAGGGCGGACAGGACGGCGGGGACGCGGTGCTGCGGTTCGACGGCGTCGAGTCGTGTGCCCGCGTGTGGCTGAACGGCGAGGAGCTGGGCGAGTTCAAGGGCAGCCGCCTGCCGCACGAGTTCGCCGTCGGCCGGCTGCTGCGGCCCTCCGGGAACGTGCTCGCCGTGCGCGTCCACCAGTGGTCGTCCGGCTCGTACCTGGAGGACCAGGACCAGTGGTGGCTGCCCGGCATCTTCCGTGACGTGACGCTGCTGCACCGCCCGGACGGCGCGGCCGGCGACTTCTTCGTGCACGCCTCGTACGACCACGTCAGCGGCGACGGCACGCTGCGGGTCGACTCCGCCGTGCCCGGCCGGATCCTCGTCCCCGCGCTGGGCATCGACGCGGCCACGGGCGCACCGGTGTCGGTGCCGGTGCGCCCGTGGACCGCCGAGACCCCCGTCCTGTACGACGCCGAACTGGTCACCCCCGGCGAGCGGGTGCCGCTGCGCGTCGGGTTCCGGTCCGTGTACGTCGAGGACGGCGTCATCAAGGTCAACGGGAAGCGGATCCTGTTCCGGGGCGTCAACCGGCACGAGTTCCACCAGGACCACGGCCGGGCCGTCGACGCGGACACCATGCGCGCGGACCTGCTGCTGATGAAGCGTCACAACATCAACGCCGTCCGCACGTCCCACTACCCACCGCACCCCGCGTTCCTGGACCTCTGCGACGAGCTGGGCTTCTGGGTGATCGACGAGTGCGACCTGGAGACCCACGGCTTCGTCGACCTGGGCTGGCGCCGCAACCCCGTCGACGACGACCGCTGGACCCCGGCGCTGCTCGACCGGGCCGCCCGCATGGTGGAGCGCGACAAGAACCACCCGTCGGTGGTGATGTGGTCGCTGGGCAACGAGTGCGGGACGGGCGCCGGGCTGACCGCCATGGCGGAGTGGATCCGCGACCGCGACCCGGACCGGCTGGTCCACTACGAGGGCGACCTGTCGTGCGCCGACACCGATGTGTACTCGCGCATGTACGCGGACCACACCGAGGTGGCGCTGATCGGGCGGCGCGAGGACCCGGGCCCGGAGCGGCGCCGCGACCTCCCCTTCATCCTGTGCGAGTACGCGCACGCCATGGGCAACGGGCCCGGCGGACTGGCCGAGTACCAGCGGCTGTTCGAGACGTACGAGCGCTGCCAGGGCGGGTTCGTGTGGGAGTGGATCGACCACGGCTTCCGGCACCCGCGCCTCGGTCACGCGTACGGCGGCGACTTCGGCGAGGAGCTGCACGACGGCAACTTCGTCTGCGACGGCCTGGTGTTCCCGGACCGGCGCCCTTCGCCGGGCCTGATCGAGTACAAGAAGGTCATCGAGCCGGTACGCATCGAGGGCGACGGGGCGATCGGCACGGTGCGGATCACCAACCTGCACGACTTCGCGGACCTGTCCCACCTGGCGTTCGTCTGGTCGTACGAGGTGGAGGGCCGCACGGTCGAGGCGGGTGACCTGGCGGTCGTGCCCGCGGCGCTCGCGCCCGGCGCGTCGGCGGAGGTGAAGCTCCCGGCGCCGCCCGCCGCCGGCCGGGGCGCCGAGACGCAGTGGACGGTCCAGGCGGTGCTGGCCGAGGACACGGCGTGGGCGCCCCAGGGCCACGTGGTCGCCTGGGGCCAGGTCCCGGTCGCCGCCGCGCCCGCGCGCCCGGCCGCCACCGGGGACGCCCCGCACCGCGGCGACCGGCTGATCACCCTGGGACCGGCCTCCTTCGACGCCCGGACGGGCGCCCTCCGCACCGTCGGCGGGGTCGACATCACCACCGCCCCGCGCCTGGACGTGTGGCGCGCACCCACCGACAACGACCTGGGCGCCCCCTGGCAGCCCGACGAGCGGTACGGGCTGCTGTGGCGCGAACTGGGCCTGCACCGCACGCGGGAGCGCCTGGACGCGGTCGAGCTGACCGGCGACGCCCTGGTGGTCCGCACCCGCGTGGCCCCGGCGGCGACGGACCTCGCGCTGCTGACCACGTACACCTGGACGGGCCTCGTCGACCGCCTCCGCCTGACCGTGTCCGTCCGCCCCGAAGGCGACTGGAAGCTGCCGCTGCCGCGCCTGGGCGTCCGCTTCGGGCTGCCGTCCGCGTACGGCGACGCGAGGTGGTTCGGCGGCGGCCCCGGCGAGGCGTACCCGGACACGCGGGCCGCGTCGATGCTGGGCCTGTGGCACGCGACGGTCGACGAGCTCCAGACCCCCTACGTGCGCCCCCAGGAGAACGGCGCCCGCGCCGACGTCCGCTGGGCCGAACTCCGGGGCGGCCACGCGGGCGCGGGCTGGGGCGCGGGCCTGCGCGTGGAGGGCGAGCCGCCGTTCTGGTTCACGGCCCGCCGCTGGACCAGCGAGCACCTGGACGCCGCCCAGCACGGCCCGGACCTGGTGCCGGGCGACACGGTATGGGTCAACCTCGACCACGCCCAGCACGGCATCGGCTCCCAGTCCTGCGGCCCGGGCGTACTCCCCCAACACCGCCTGGAGGCAACCCCGGCGACGTTCACGTTCACGTTCTCGCCCCTGCCGGCCTGACCCGCGCAAGCGCCGGAGGGGCTCGAACTGAGCCCCTGGGGGTACCCCCTGCTCGAAGAGCTTGGGGGAGATTGAGGAGCGGGGGTTCGGGGGCGGAGCCCCCGATTCGGGAAGGGGCGGGGTGGGGAAAAACCGTCGGACAGGACCTACCGCTCCCGCACCAGGAAGAACACCCCCCGGCTCGACTCCCCCTCCGTACGGCTCCACCGCGCGGTCACGGACCCCAGGGCGCCGTCGTCGGACGCCCCGGGGACGCGCACCGTTTCGAGGGCGACGCGGTCGGCGTCGAGCTTCCCGTCGAGACGGGCCGTGACGGTCGGGTCCGGGGTGTCGCTCTCGCTCTGCGCCTGCGGCTCCGCCTCGCCCTGGACGAGGGCGAGGACCTGGGCGACGAGCACGGGGTCCTGCGTGCCGTCGTAGACCCAGCGCGTGCCCAGCACGCCGTGCTCGGTCGTCCCGATCAGCGCGTCGTCGGCCCCTTCGAGCGGCGCGCCGCGGTAGGTGAGCGGCACGTGGTACGAGCACGGCTCACCGCCCGAGGTGTCGGTGACCACCAGGAACTCGATGCCCACCTCACCCTCCGGGTCGTCGAGCCGGAACCCGCCGGCCCGGTCGAGTTCGGGCTCACGGCCCGCGACGCCGGCGTACCAGGGCTGCCGGGGCAGCCAGCCGGCCAGGAGTTCCGTCTTGGTCGGGCTCATCGTGGTCTTGTGAATGATCGACATGCCGGGTGAACTTCTCGCGGGGCGCTGATGTTCCCGTGCCTCAGGGCTCGCACACCCGGCGGTAGGGCATGTCGGGTACGTGGGTCCGCCACTGGTCCCTGGTCAGCTCGACCCCGGCGACGCGGGCGCAGACGCCGGTGACCGCCCGGGCGGGCGCGATGGTGTGGCGCTGGACCGGCACGTGGGCGCTGCCCGCGTAGAGGGTGCCGCTGTCGGGGCTGAAGGCGAGGGAGGCGATGGCCTCACCGGGGGTGGGCAGCGGGCCGCCGAGAGGCTGTTGGGTGGCGATGTCCCAGAGCTGGAGGGTGCCGTGGTCGCCGCCGACGGCGAGGGTGCGGCCGTCGGGGCTGACGGCGAGCGCCTGGACGCCTTCGGACACGCTGAGCTGCGGGGCGGCCTCCGCGTCCCGCCCGGCGCCGCGGTGCGGGACGGGGAACATGTTGGGCAGGATGCCGACGCGCCGGCGCAGGGTTCCGTCCCACAGGGCGACGCGGCCGGTCTGGTCGCCTGCCGCCAGGACGGAGCCGTCGGGGCTGAAGGCGAGGGCGCCGACCTGGTCGCCCTGGATGAGATCGTGCTCGCCGACCCGCCCCGACGGCAGTCGGGCGGTGCGGTGGTCGCCGACGAGCCTCTCGCCGTCGGGGCTGACCGCGAGATGGCTGCTGTCCATGCCGGGCAGCACGGCCGTCCTGCGCTGCCGGCCGGTGTCCCAGACCTCGTTGCGCAGTTCGCCGATGGCCGGTGTCCGGGTGGCGTGCAGGGTGCGGCCGCCGGGTCCCAGGGCGACGGCCACCACCGCCCCGGCGGACTCGGAGGCCGCCAGGTCCAGCACGGTCCCTCGGCGGTCGTGCGCCAGGTCCCAGAGGACCAACCGCTGGGGTGCCGCCTCCCGGCCCGGTGCGGAGACGCCGTACGCGAACGCGGTGCCGTCGGGGCTGAACGCCATCACGGGCAGGGTGTGCCGGGGCACGACAGGCTCGGCGGGGTCGAGGGAGACGGGCAGGGGCACCTGCGGGAGGGTGCGCGGCGGACGGCCGCCGCGGGTGGCGTGGAGCCGGAAGACGTAGCGGGTGCCGGTGAGTTCGGCGGTGGCGTAGGTCCGGCCGTCCGGGCTGAGCCGCACCTCGGCCAGGGGGTGGTCGCGCCACGCGGAGGTGGTGGCCGCGCTGAGGTCGAGGGTGTGCACGGTGCCGCCTTCGAGGTAGCGCAGGGCGGGACGCTCCGGGTCCCAGGCCAGGCCGCCGTACAGGCGCTGGTTGTTCAGGGAGTGCCGGAACACCGGCGCGGCGGGGGCGACGAGCCGCCAGACGCGGATCTCCCGGCCGTCGGACGTCGCCAGAAAGGCGCCGTCGCCGCTGAAGGAGGCGTACTGCACGCCAGGGTCGTCCAGGTCGGCGACCCGGCGGCCCGACCGGGTGTCCCAGACGCGGACATCGGTGCCGGTGACGGCGGCGAAGCGGCCGACACCGACACCGACACCGGCACCGGCACCGCCGTCGCGATCGCCGTCGCGATCGCCGTCGCCGTCGCCGTCGCCGTAGACCAGCATCGCGCGTTCGTCGCAGATGGCGCCCGCCTTCTCCCAGTCGCCGGGCAGGTGACGACGGCTGCCGGTGTCCCAGAGCCGTGGTGACCGGCCGGACGGGCAGTAGGCCAGCCGCCGGCCGTCGGCGCTGAGTGCCACGGCCGACTGACCCGGCGCCCGGGTCTCGAACAGGACCGTGCCGTCCGTGACGGAGCGCAGCCTCACCCGGTCGTCGTCGATGCTGCTCTCCAGGTAGTGGCCGTGCCCGGCGCCGAAGCCGGCGACTGCGGAGTGCGGCAACGGGTCCGGTGCGCCGGTCCACCGCCCGGCGGCCGCGTCCCACAGCCGTACGCCGTTCTCCGTCGACACCGCGAAGGTCCGGGCGTCCGGGGAGGCGGCGAGCACGTCCGCCCCGTCGGTCAGCCGTCCGGAGGCCGTAGGGCGGTGGGTGGCCACGTCCCAGGTCCGCCAGGTGCGGCCTTCGACACTGAGCAGGGTGCGGCCCGAGTCGGCGAGGAAACGCCGGGGGCTGTCGCCCGGCGCGGGGTCGCTGAAGGTGCCGGACTCCGGCTGGGCGAGGGCTCCGAGCAGCGCCCGGCGTGTCTCGGGCAGCGGGGCGACCCGCCAGGCGGCGAGGCCGAGGAGCATCGCGGTGCGCGGATCGGTGGTGCGCAGCGAGTCGGCGACCGCGGCGATACGGCGCGCCGCGGTCTCGGTGCGCCGCCGCTCGTTGTCCCTGCCCTGCTGCCAGGCGGCCAGGCCGGCGATGAGCGCCACCGCCAGGACGGAGGAGAGCGCGGTGGCCAGGAGCCGGGATCTTCGGGCGGTACGGGCGGCGGCCAGGCGCTCCGCGTCACGGGCCTCCAGAGCGGCGGTGAGGAACGCCTTCTCGGTCGCGGTCAGCACGCCGCGTCCCCCGCCCCCTGCGCCCTCCGCGTACTCCCCGCCCGCCTCGGATGCCACGCCGCCCGCCCCGGGCCCCCCGCCTCCCGGGCCCTCCGCGAACAGCTCCTCCGCGCGGGCCAGCCGAGTGCCCCGGTACAGGGTGCCGGGGTCGCGGTCGTGCTCCAGCCAGGTGCGGGCGGCCTCGGCGAGGCGCCGGTGGTGGCGCAGCCGGTCCCGGTCCTGCTCGATCCAGTCACGCAGCCGCGGCCAGCCGCTGATCAGCGCCTCGTGGGCGAGCTGCACGCCCTCCTCGTCGACGGTGAGCAGCCGGGCGCGGGCCAGCCGCTCGACCACCACGGGCACCTCGGGGTCCGGCCACTCGTCCAGTTCGGCCCGGCCGATCGGGCGGCGGGTGTCGGGCGTGCCCCGGTCGCCCGGTTCGACGAGCCGGAGCAGCAGGTGCCGGGCGGTGCGTGCCCGGGCCGGGGGCAACTGCCCGTACGCCTCCTCGGCGGTCGCCGCGATCGCGCCGCGCACCCCGCCCGCCGACTCGTACGCGGCGAGGGTGAGCATCCGGCCGCGGCGCCGCCGCCAGGTCTCCAGCAGGGCGTGCGACAGCATCGGCAGCCCGCCGGGCCGGTCGAGGACCTCCTCGACGATCCGCGCGGTCAACTCCCTTTCCACCAGGAGCCCGACCGCCTGCGCCGGTTTGACGACCGCGTCCCGCAGCTCGTCCGCCGTCATCGGCCCGACCAGCAGTCCCGAGCCGCGCAGCGCGTCCGCCAGCTCCCGGTGCTCGGCGCACCGGGCGTAGAAGTCCGCCCGCACCGCGATGAGCGTGCGCAGCCGACTGTCCGGCTTCCGGGCGGCGAGCAGCAGCTCGATGAAGCGGGCCCGCTCCGCCCGGTCCCGGCACAGGGTGAAGACCTCCTCGAACTGGTCCACCACCACCCAGCTCTCCGGCTCACCCTCCGCCGGGGCCAGCAGAGGCCCGTAGGTCGTGGCGGGCCTGTCCCCCGGGGTGAGCACCCGCAGCACCGCCGGACGGCCCAGGTCCGCGATCTTCTTCCGGAGGGAGGGGATCAGCCCGGCCCTCAGCAGCGAGGACTTCCCGCTGCCGGACGCGCCGAACAGCACCGCGAACCGGTGGTCGCACACCAGCTCCCGCACCTCGTCCACCAGCCGGTCCCGGCCGAAGAACAACTCCTGGTCGTCCGGCTCGAACCGCGCCAGCCCCCGGTACGGCGCCCGCCCCTCGTCGTACACGGGAGCCCCCGCGGCCTCCGCTTCCGCCTCCTTCCACCGCGGCTCCCACTCCGCCGGGTCCGCCCCGCACGCCCGCACGTACCCCTGGACGACGGGCAGGGACGGCAGCCGCTCCCCGGCCGCGGCCTGCGACAGCGTCGTCGCCGAGAACCCGGCCGTCTCGGCCATGGTCCGGTACGACGGGCCGCCGGCCGCCCTGCGCAGCTCCCTCAGCTCATGGGCGAGGCGCTGCACAGGACCGGCCGCCGGGTCAACGGGTCTCTCGGGTCGCCCCACGGGTCCACCTCCCACACGTCTTCCTCATCTGGACGCCGTCACGGGGGCGGAGAGTGCCACGACGACCTGTGGCGTTGACGACATCGATTGATTGCCCTGGTGAAAGGGGGTGCCGATCAACTATCCGGCGGCCAGCCTCGGTCCTGTCCCGCCGGACTCCCGGCACACCACCCCCGGGCTGCATCACAGGAAAGGTGCGCACACACGTGAGAATCACCCTCAGGAAGGCCGCAGTCGCCGCCACGGCCGGCGTCATGGCCGCCACCGGTCTGGTGTCCACCGCCGGTCCCGCCCAGGCCGCCGGGCCGATGGGCGCCGCGAACATCCGGGGCACCACGCCCGGCAACACCGACTCCATGATCGAGCGCTTCTGCAAGCAGGGCCCGGCGACGCACTACCACTTCGGCGCCTACAACGTCCGGACCGGCGAGTTCCGGACCGAGAACGAGTACCTCGGCAAGATCAGCACCGTGAAGGCGCCCCGGGGCGACTGGGAGGTGTTCAGCGGCCGGTGCTACTACCCGCAGGCGTCCACCTGGACCTTCACGGGCAAGGAGGAGCGCATATCCCGGTGGATCGAGAACAGGGGCCGCACCGGCGAGGACAAGGAGACGTTCGTCCGCGGCTACTCCACCAAGACCTCCTCGACGAAGAGCGTCGGCGGCTCCCTCGATCTCGGTCTCGCCAAGAGCATCTTCACCGGCAGCCTGGGCGGCAACTTCAGCTACCAGTGGGGCTGGGAGAGGACCGCGTCGTTCGAACGGCGCAGCGAGAAGTCCATCCCGGCGTGCACCCGGATGGCTCTGACGTGGAGGCCGTTCAAGCGCGTGGTGCGCGTCAACCCGGTCATCGACATCCTGGCGTACGCCTGGCGGGGCTCCAACGGCAAGGTGACGAGCGTGGACACCTGGCGCGGCAAGGGCCGGGGCTGGGACAAGATCTACTCGTACGGCTACTACATCGACGGCACCTCCGACCAGGTCGTGAGGACCAACGGCAACCACTGGGAGCCTGACGGGATCGAGAGCAAGGTCCTGCAGCGGCTCGACCGCCGCAAGTGCACCTGAGGCAGGTCCCCCTGCCCCCACCCCGACGCCCCCGCCGATCCCCTCCCGGCGGGGGCGTCGCCTCGTGCCCGGCGCCGGCGCCTCTTCTCCGGGGTCAGCTCGTGGCGCGCCGCCACTGCTGGTTGGTGCCGCCGGTGCAGGTGTACTGGGCGACGGCGCCCATGTCGGCTGTGGACTCGTCCAGGACGTCCAAACACTTGCCGCTGTGGCGGGCCACAAGGCGTACGGATCCGTCGCCGGCGTCCTGGACCTGCCAGCGCTGGTGCGCGGCCGCGTCGTCGGCGCAGGGCTGCTGCTCCACCGGCGCCGCGTTCGCGGTGGACGCGGCGCGCACGCCGAGGCACAGGGAGCTGTGCCGGGCCAGGAGCTGGACGTGGCCGTCGCCCGCGGGCTTGAACCAGAACTTCTGGTTGCCGCCGCCGTTGCACGTGTACTGGACGAGGGCGACGCCCGCCGTCAGCGACTTGTCCGGCACGTCCGCGCACCTGCCGCTGTGACGCGCGGTCAGCGTCTCGTACGGGCCGCCCCGCCCGGTGACCGTTCCGGCGGCCGTGTCGACGACGAGTTCCGGGTACCAGTCCATGGTCATGGTCGTGGCGGTCGGGAAGGCCAGCGGCAGCCACACGTACCGCGAGTCGTTGACCTTGCCGCCGAAGGAGTTGCCCCAGCGGTCGCCCATGTAGAGGTACGAGGTGCCCGCGGTGCCCCGCACCGGCAGGACGTACGCGGTCTGGGAGCCGTACGCCGTCGGGTCGCCGATGTTCCGCATCGCGGACCACGGCCCGGTGAGGCTGGTGGCGGTGGCGTACTGCTGCTGGTTGGGGTTCCAGCCGGTGGCGCCCGACGTGAGCATGAAGTAGACGCCGTCGCGCTGGAAGAGGGCGGGGGCCTCGCGGTGGCCGCCGGGCCACGGGTTGGCGGCCAGCTCCCGCACGGCCGTGTAGTCGGGGGTCAGGCGGTAGATGTGCAGGTCGTAGTTGTTGCGGGCGGAGGACGCCATGTAGCCGGTGCCGTCGGTGTCGACGAACACCGTGATGTCCCGGGACATGTGCGCGCCGAGGGGCCGGAAGCTGCCCTTCCAGGTGTAGTCGCCGTCGACGGTGTCGGACACCGCCACGGCGGCGCGGGCCTCGGTGTAGTCGGAGCCGTTCTCCTTGTGCATCCACATCACGAACTGCCCGGTGGCGGCGTTGTACATGACCTTGGGGCGTTCGATGTTGGCCACGGCCAGCTCGGGATGGGTGGCCTGGGTGAGGACGTGGTTGCGGAACTCCCAGTGCTTGAGGTCTCTGGAGCGGTACGCGGAGACGTACCGGAAGGTGTTGTCGGCGTTCCGGTTCTCGCCGAACCAGTAGTAGTAGCCGCCGACTTCGACGACGCCGCCGCCGTGGGCGTGCACGAGGGCGCCGGAGACGTCGGTGAACTGGGCCCC
>NZ_JABWDV010000309.1:0-22968 GCF_013362995.1 Streptomyces sp. TRM64462
GGCCGCTGCTCGTCCGCGGGGCAGCGCCGCCGCAGCACGAACCGTTCGTGGAACGCGCCCACGGCGTCCCGTACGGCGGCGGGCGCGCCGGACCGCTCCAGCGCGTCGATGGCGAGCCCGAAGCAGACGACGGCCGCCCGGTGCAGGACCGGCGAGTCGGGCCCGTCCCGTACGGCGGCCCGCCAGTGCGCGTCACCCGGCGGTGGCAGCGGCCCGGCCGTCTCCGCGAGCGGCGCCAGCGCCCGGTACGCCGCATCGGCGGCCTCCGGGTCGTCGAACAGCGCGCTGACCACGGCCAGCGGCACGATCCAGCCGTCGTCCCCGGACTGCGCGTCCAGCATCCGCAGTTCGATGTGGCTGCCACGCGGCCGTACGGGCGGGAACAGCGTCGTGAGGTGGTAGTCGAGATCGGCCCGGGTGGGCGCCCGGCCGGCCGGGGACCCGTCGCGCAGCCAGTCGCGGAACGTCAGCCCGTCCGGCACCGCCCAGGGCCCGTCGGCCGCGCGGACGCACATCACCGGCGCGTCCAGCACGTGCGCCGCCCACGCGGACCTGGGTTCCCGTCCGACGGGCGGCGCCGTGCCCCGTACCGGGTCGAGTGCCGCCCACAGCGACTGCCGCGTGGACCGCAGGCCCGTCGGCCTGCCGTGCAGGCCGGGCGAGTTGGCGAACGACGCGACCAGCACCGGGCCCAGCAGATGCGCGAGCCGCCAGCGCCGCTCGAAGCCCAGCGGGCCCGGCTCCTCGTACCCGGAGTCCAGGCACACCTGCACGGACGCCGAGTCGCGCATCATGGCCCGGCCGGCCGGGCCCCAACGGTCGAGGTAGGCCTCCATGGCGTCGTACCGGGGCTCGCGCAGCAGCCGTTCCCGTGCCGTGAGCCAGGGATCGGTTCCGGAGCCGGTGAGGGTGAGCCCGAGAGCGGCGAGCGCCGCGCGGACGGCGGCGAGGTCGGCGGAGACGGTGGCGACGCACTCGGCGAGGGAGCCGGCGGGGGGCGAGCTGAGCTCAAGCTGCCCGCCGGGTTCGAACGTGAGGGACGACCGCAGGTCCAGGGCGCGCAGCGCGCCGAACGCGGTCGTCAGTCGGTCGCGGGGGACGGGGAGGCGGGGGCGGTGCAGATCGTGGACGAACCACTCCAGTTCGACCCCGACCGAGCGGGGCGGACCGGTCTTGAAGCAGATGCACCGCAGCAGGTCCTCCGCCTCGTCCAAGGACAGCGGGGGACCGCCGTCCCGGAAGTCGCTCGACGGCATGGGGGTTTCCTCCTGTCGAAGGCGTACGCGTTCGAAGGCGTACCGTCCCACCTAAGCCAGCGGCGAATCCCGGCACAAGAGCGCCCTCGTGAACGGCACATGCCGGAAAAAGCATTACCCCGAACGCGGCATGATCGCAGAGGATGCGGGGTATGAGCGCACGTCTGCGGGACATCGCACGCCAGACCGAGGAGACCGTCGCGGCCGGCCGCTACCGCGCGCCCGGCGGCCATGAGGTGGACATCGCCGACGCGGTCGCGCGGGCCGTCGATGGCACGACCCTGCACGGGCCCGAGCCCGTCCCGGTCGTGCCCGGGACCGGCCGGCGGACCCGGTTCGAGGTGACGGGCGAGTCCAGCACGGAGGCGGCCCGGCGGCTGACGGAGGCCGACCCGGAGGCCCCGGTCGCGGTCCTGAACTTCGCCTCGGCCCGCAATCCGGGCGGCGGCTACCTGAACGGCGCCCAGGCGCAGGAGGAGGCCCTGTGCCGGGCGTCCGCCCTGTACGTCACGCTGCTGCGGGCCCCGGAGTACTACGACCACCACCGCACGCACCGGGACCCGTTCTACACCGACCGGGTCATCCACTCGCCCGGCGTTCCGGTCTTCCGCGACGACCGCGGCCGGTTCCTGGACCGCCCGTACCGCCTCGGCTTCCTCACGTCGCCGGCGCCGAACGCGGGCGTGATCGCCTCCCGTACGCCGGAGGAGGCCCACCGGATACCCGCCGCGCTCGCGGCGCGCGCCGGCCGGGTCCTGGAGACCGCCGTCGCGCACGGCTACCGGCGCCTGGTGCTCGGCGCGTGGGGCTGCGGCGTCTTCCGCAACGACCCGGCGCGGGTGGCGGCCGCGTTCCGGGCGCCGCTCACCGGGGAGGGGCGGTTCGCCGGCCACTTCGACGAGGTGGTGTTCGCGATCCTGGACCGTACGTCGTCGCGCGCGACGCTGGGCGCGTTCCGTACGGCCTTCGCGGACGTGGCGGAGGTGGCCGGACGTCGCGGAGGTGCGGCCCCGCCGGAAGCTCTCTAGCGTCACGGGCATGAGCACACATCCGCAGCCGCACCCCCGCCCGCGGCGCTTCGAGATCCTGGTCGTGCCGCAGCACGCGGAGGGGCGCGACGTGGCGCACCTGGCCGAGGTGGCGATCCGCTCGGAGGTCGTCGAGGCCACCGGCGAGACCGGGGCCTCGGGGTATCCGCGCTACGCGGGCGGCGGCATGGTCGCCGACATCGACCCGGAGACCCGTACGGTGGAAGCGCTGCTGGTGGACGGCTTCGAGCTCGACTACGGCCTGTCGGCCAGGGTGCGTGTGCCGGCCGCCGACGAGGGCCGTTGACAGGTACCGTCGCCGGAACGGAGACTCGCCCCGTCCGGCGGTGAACGAGCGTTCACCGCACGCGCGATCGAGGTACGTGGGAGAGACACCTGATGAGCCTTCGCGACGTCTACATCGTCGACGCCGTCCGCACGCCGATCGGGAAGTTCGGCGGCGCCCTCTCCTCCGTACGCCCCGACGACCTCGCCGCCCACGTCGTACGGGCCCTCGTCGACCGGACCCCGGACCTCGACCCGGCCAGGATCGACGACGTCTACCTCGGCGACGCCAACGGCGCCGGTGAGGACAACCGCGACGTGGCGCGCATGGCGGTGCTGCTCGCGGGCCTGCCGGTGAGCGTGCCGGGCGTGACCGTGAACCGGCTGTGCGGCTCGGGGCTGGAAGCCGTCGTGCAGGCCGCCCGGGCCGTCGCCGTGGGCGACGCCTCCGTGGTCCTGGCGGGCGGCGTGGAGTCCATGTCCCGGGCCCCGTGGGTGCTCCAGAAGCCGGCGCGGCCCTTCCCGGCCGGGCACGAGCAGCTCTGGTCCACCACGCTCGGCTGGCGCATGACCAACCCGAGGATGCCCGCCGAGTGGACGGTGTCGCTCGGCGAGGGCGCCGAGCTGGTCGCGGACAAGCACGCGCTGACGCGCGAGCAGCAGGACGCCTTCGCGCTCGCCAGCCACCGCAAGGCCGCCGCGGCCTGGGCGGAGGGCCTGTACGACGGTGAGGTCGTCCCGTACGAGGGCGTGGACCTGGTCCGTGACGAGTGCGTCCGCGACGCGACGTCGATGGAGGCGCTCGCCAAGCTGAAGCCCGTCTTCCGCGACGGCGGCACCGTGACCGCCGGTAACGCGTCGCCGCTGAACGACGGCGCCGCCGCCCTCCTCCTGGTCGACGAGGAGGGCCTGCGGGAGTGCGGCCGCGAGCCCCTGGCCCGTATCCGCGCGTCGGCCGTCACCGGCATCGAGCCGCACCTGTTCGGGCTCGGCCCGGTCGAGGCGGTCCAGCGGGCCCTGGCCAAGGCCGGGCGCGGCTTCGCCGACCTGACGGCCTTCGAACTGAACGAGGCGTTCGCGGCGCAGGCGCTCGGCTGCCTGGCCGAGTGGCCGGACCTGGACCCCGCGGTGGTCAACCCGCGGGGCGGCGCCATCGCCATCGGCCACCCGCTGGGCGCGTCCGGCGCCCGGCTGGCGGGCGCGGTCGCCCACCAACTGGCGGCGGCGGGCTCGGGCACGGGCATGGCGGCCCTGTGCATCGGCGTGGGCCAGGGCATCGCACTGGTCCTGGAACGCTAGGGCCTGTCCGGCAGGCACCAGGCCCCGGCTACGCCCCGGCCTGAGCGTCCTCGATCGACTTCTTCACGGCATCCATGTCCAGGGCGCGTGCCTGCCCGATCACGTCCTCCAGGGCGGGCTCGGGCAGGGCGCCGGGCTGGGCGAACACGGCCACGTTGTCCCGGACGATCATCAGCGTGGGAATGGACCGGATGTCGAAGGCGGCGGCCAGCTCCGGCTGCGCCTCGGTGTCGACCTTGGCGAAGACAAGGTCCGGGTGCCGCTCGGACGCCTTGTCGTACACGGGGGCGAACCGCACGCACGGCCCGCACCAGGACGCCCAGAAGTCGATCAGAACGAAGTCGTTGTCCGAAACGACCTGGTCGAAGTTCTCCTTGGTGAGTTCGATCGTGCTCATGCCGCCTGCCTCTCCGCGGGTCCGCCGGTGCCCCGCACAACGGTGCCGGGGGCTGTCGGTATTCCGCCTGCCCGCCATCGCCGGCGGTACGCCCCGCGGGCCCCGGATTGGCTAGGTTGGCGCCATGAGCAATCTCGATCGCCAGGCCGTGCCGTCCCTCTGCGGCGGCAGGGGCTTCGTCGTCGCGGAGCCGGTGAGGGAACTCCTCAGCCCGCGCCGCGTTCCGCTCGGCGAGTCCACCGTGGTCCGCCGCCTCCTGCCGAACCTGGGCCGCCGCATGGTCGGCGCCTGGGCCTTCGTCGACCACTACGGCCCCGACGACATCGCCGACGAACCCGGTATGCAGGTACCGCCGCACCCGCACATGGGCCTGCAGACCGTCAGCTGGCTGCACGAGGGCGAGGTCCTGCACCGCGACAGCACGGGCAGCCTGCGGACGATCCGCCCCCGCGAGCTGGGCCTCATGACCTCCGGCCGCGCGATCGCCCACTCCGAGGAGAGCCCCCGCCCCCACGCCCGCTACCTGCACGGCGCCCAGCTCTGGGTGGCCCTCCCCGACGCCCACCGCCACGTCGCCCCGCGCTTCGAGCACCACGCCGACCTCCCGCACGTCACGGCCCCGGGCCTGAGCGCCACGGTCATCCTCGGCACCCTCGACGGCGCGACGTCCCCCGGCACCACGTACACCCCGCTGGTGGGCGCCGACCTGACGCTCGCTCAAGGCACCGAAGCCGCCCTGCCCCTGGACCCGGACTTCGAGTAC
This sequence comes from Streptomyces sp. TRM64462, assembly GCF_013362995.1. Taxonomy (GTDB): domain Bacteria; phylum Actinomycetota; class Actinomycetes; order Streptomycetales; family Streptomycetaceae; genus Streptomyces. The sequence continues at coordinate 5,029 of NZ_JABWDV010000309.1, forward strand.
GCGGCCCTCGCCATGTCCGGCGAGACCCACATCGACGGCGTCCCCGTACTGCCCGGCTCGATGCTCTACCTCGGCTGCGGCCGCACGAGCCTCCCTCTCCGCGCGGAATCGGACGCGGCCGTGATGCTCCTCGGCGGCGAACCCTTCGCCGAGGAGATCATCATGTGGTGGAACCTCATCGGCCGCACCCACGACGAGATCGCGGAGGCCCGCGAGGACTGGATGACGGGCACCCGCTTCGGCGAGGTGAAGGGCTACGCCGGCGACCGCCTGCCCGCGCCCGAACTCCCGTCCGTGGCGCTGAAACCGCGGGGAAGGGTGCGCTGAAGCTCACACAGCTCGGCGTACACCCGTGGAGGCGAACAAGGCCGTTCCTCGTTGAACAGCGCGGTCAGGTCCTCGGGAGCCCTGCCGGTCAGCGGCATCCCGGATGAGGGCCGGCCTGGGCAACGGATCGAGCGAGAGGGAGTACGGCATGGCGGCAGAGGCTGGTACGCAGGAGGAACGCGTCGCGGGACGCGTGTGGACGGTGCGCCTGGACCCTGACGGCCGCCCTTCCGCCGGCGCGGTGAGGCTTTCCTGCTCCCGCCCGGCCTGCGCCGATCAGCGGTTCCCGGGCGGCGCCGCCGCGGGGCGCCAGGCCGCGATCGGTCACGTCAACACCCACCTGGCCCGCATCCGTGCGGGCGGCGGACCGCGCGGCGAGGCGTGGTGCGCCTGCCGCGCCGTCGGCTGCGCCTGGCACACCCCCGGCCTCGTCGCCGGGCGGCGTGATGCGGGGCGGCCGCCGGCGGGGGCGGTGCGGTGCGGTGGCCCGGTGGTCCTGACGGTGTACGCGGACCGTGCCGGAAGGCTGTGGCGGATCGCGGAGATGTGCGCGCGCTGCGCGGCCGCCACCCCCGACTGCCGTGTCCTGGACACCGCTCCGCCTCCGGCTCCCACCGCACCGGCCGTGCCGGACCGGCCTGATGGCGGGCGGGAGACCGAAGGCGGCACGGCGGGGGAGGGAGCGGCGGCGGTGATCTCCGCCCAGGGCGCCTTCCCCGCCGGCGGTACGTCGCCCTCGCCTGCCGCCCGCCCGGTGCCGGTCCCTCGTGCCCGCGCCGCGTCTCCGGCCACGGCGTCCCGGGGGACGAAGCGGTCGGGGAAGATCGCGCAGCGGATCGTGCCGCACGACCTTCATCCGGACGTCCTGCGCGTGGAGCTCATCGAGCTCGGTGAGGCGTTCCGCGCCTACCAGCAGCGCGCCGAACCCGACCTCGCCCTCCTGGCCACGCTCCACGAGCGCAAGGCCCGCGCCTTCCGCCTGTGGGCCGACGTCACCGGCGACGGATCCCTGCGCCGCGAGGCGGACCGGGCGGACAAGGCCGCGCAGACCACGCTTGAGATGCACGAGAACCGTACGGGTGGGATCGTGGGCGGGGACGGGACGGTGGTGGAGCGGCTTTTGACCCGGGGTCAGGCCGACCACGCCCGCACGGTGCTGGAGTACGTCGCCGCCCACGCCCCTGACCCGGAGGCCGAGGTGCGCCTGGCCGTGCTCATGCTCACCTTGCGGGCCGCGCGCGCCGGCACCGGGAACATCACCGGCCAGGACCTCACCGGCTGGCTGCAAGGCGATGCCGAGCGGGTGCTGCAGCGGCTGGTCGAGGCCGACTGGCTGCGCCTGCCCGGCACGGTCGAGCAGGTGCTGACCTCCCGCCCCGAGGACCCCACCGCGTTCACCGTCCCCACGCTGCTGCCCGAGCGGCCCCGCCCGTTCGCCTTCGGCAAGACCACGCGCTCGAGGATCTCCGGCTGGGCCCAGAAGACCGTGGGCGACCGGAAGATCCGTAAGAAGAAGGCAGGCGCCGCCACCCGGCTCCTGGCCCTGTACACCGCCGCCCATACCCGCCCCGACGGCCGCCTGGGACGCGCCGAGGACGACGGGCTGCGCCTCGACGCGGTCGCCGCGTTCTGCGCCCTGCCGCCCGAACGAGTCGCCGAGCACATCGAACTGCTGGTCGCCGCCGACTGGCTCACCGACGCCGACACCGCCGGTGAGTGGCTGCGCGGACGGCTCACCGAGCGCGTCCTGCCGCTGAGCGGGCTGCTGTAGCGCGGTCGCCGACCAGGCGGATGCCGGCGGGAGGGGGAGCGCGGCCCGCTCGTCAGGCGTCCGTGTCGCGCTCCGGCGCGGGTCCGCCGCTGCCGGGATGGCGGAGGCAGGAGACGACGACGAGGAAGGGCCACAGGGCCTGAAGACATGTCACCAGGCGTTCGGCGACACCAGCGGCACCCTGATGGTGCATCTCGATCAGGAACCAGCCCGCGGCGCCGCCCATCAGAGCGGTCGCCACGGTGGAGGGCACGGGCCGTAGCCCCCAGGGTGCGGCTCCGCCGCGATCGGCCGCCAGAACCGGCCACACCGCCAGGAGGGTGAAGCCGACCGCGGCGACCGCACCGTGGCGCAGGGACCCGCCGCTGCTCGGCGCCGGGACCAGAGTCACCACCAGCGCCGCCACACCACCGCCGCCCAGCGCGAGCCGTCCGGCGGGCGCGGCCGCGCGCAGTCCCCAGGCGGTCAGCAGGTGGCAGACGCCCAAGGCGATGAACGCTCCGGTCATCACCCAGAATCCCGCGGCGCCGTAGGCCGCCAGGACGCTGATCGTCTGGGTGGCGGGATCGTAGGCGGGCCCTTCCAGCAGTGCCGCGATCGTCCAGCCTCCGACCAGGAGGACAGGGGCGCACCCGGACGACAGCAGGGCCCACCTGGGCACAGGTCGCATCAGGCCACCGTAAGGGGCTCGGCTCCTCCCTCGCCGCGCACACGCAGCGGGTGGCATCCGCATGGAGCCGTGTCGGCGTCGGCGCTATACGCCGCTCGTCGCGGTGACGGCCCAGGCCTCCGGTACGCCGAGGTCGTCGTGGAGCCGGGCGCGCTGGTCGGGGCTGAGGGTGGTGGAGAGTGCGGCGAGCGTGGTGCCCGCCTGGTCCTGCGGGCCGGCCTCCAGGACACCTCGCACGATGGCCGCGCGCACGGCGGGCGGCAGGGCGGGGAGCATTCTCCGGAGGTCGGCGAGGCCCTGCTCGGGGGTGCGGGAGGCGCGGAACGCGGCGAACACGGCGGCCAGTTCCTGCTCGGCGGCGTACTGCCACAGGGCGGGCATCGCGACGGTCTCCTCGGCGTGCAGGTGCGCCAGATAGGCGCTGATTACCTCGTTCAGCGCCAGGTAGAGGGCGTGCTGGGCGTCCGGGAGCGCCTCGGCGTCCGCTGCGGGCAGCTCGCGCGCCCGCTCGTCCAGTCCGGCGAAGGCAGCGTCGAGCCGGACATGCTCCGCGTCGAGTACGTCGGCCGCTTCCGGTGCCCGCTCCCGGAGCAACTGGTGGATGAACGTGTCCTCGTGGTCGGCGTGCTCGCGCAGCTCGCGGGTCATGGCCAGGCAGCGGTCCGCCAGGTGGGCGGCGGCGCCGGGTGGTGCGATGTCGGCGGCCCCGACGTCGACGGCGAGGGCGAAGAGCCGGGCTCGCTGCCCCATGTGAACATTCCGATACAGGTCGATCCTGGGCATGACCTCTCCTTCGGGCGGCATCCGTGACTAGGATGACAATAGATTTACAGACTGACAATGTGTTGTCAATCGAGGGAGATGTGATGGTGTCTGACGCCGTAGCCCTGCTGGTGGCCGACGTGTTCGAGGCCGCCGGGGCGCTGCGTCGGCTGGGAGAGAACACCGCGCAGGCCGAGGGGCTGACACAGGCCCGCTGGCAGGTGCTGAGCGTGGTCTCGGAGCAGCCGCTCACCGTGCCGCAGGCCGCGCGCCGTCTCGGGGTCAGCCGACAGAACGTGCAGAGGGTCGCGAACGACCTGACGGCGGGCGAGCTCGCCGCGTTCACGGCCAATCCGGATCACCGCGGCTCTCCGCTGCTGACCCTCACGCCGCGCGGCGAGGAAGCCCTGGCGAAGGTCACGGAGCGGGCTGCGGCGCTGCACCGCACCCTCTTCGCGGCGCTGTCCGAAGAGGAGATCCAGGCCACCCGCGCGTCGCTGCGCCGGCTGCTCGGCGAGATCGACCGCCACGAGGGGTCTCCGGGCCGGCGCTAGGGAGGTCATCGGCGCGCCGAGGGGCGCCGCCCCGGGTGGCTGCCGGTCGAGCCCGACCCGCCCGACCCGCCCCGCCCAGGCCCGCCCCGCCCAGGCCCGGCCGGAACGCCGGGGTCGTCAGGTGGGCTCGACCGCCCGGCGCTGTACGTGGTCACGGAGCTGGCGGCGGTTCGAGAGGCCGAGCTTCCCGTAGATGTTGCCCAGGTGGTACTCGACGGTCTTGCTGCTGATGAACAGTCGCGTCGCGATCTCCCGGTTGGTGTAGCCGCGAGCGACCAGCCGGGCGATCTCGTCCTCGCGGCCGGTCAGTTCCGCAGGGCTGCCGCTCCTCGCCCCGGGCCCTCCCGCGACCACGGCGAGGTCCTCCTCACAGCGCGTCAGGAACGCGGCGGCCTGGAGGGACCGGTAGCGGTCCCGGGCCCGCTTCAGCCAGGCCGCTCCTTCCTGCGGTTTCCGGAGACCCACCAGCAGCCGGCCGTAGTCGTGGGCGAGGAAGGCGCCGTGCAGCGCGAAGTGGTCGGGAGACGGGGGGAGGGACAGCCCCTGCTCGTAGTGGGCGCGCGCGGCGGCCGTGTCCTGGCGGGCCGCGGCGAGCAGGCCGGAGAGCCAGGACACGGTCGGCGCGAGGGCGGGGAAGGCCTCGGCGAGGGCGGCCACCTCCGCCACGACCGGCTCGGCCTCCGCCACCCGCCCGGTACGGATGAGGGCCTCGGCCTGCAGGGGCCGCCACAGCGCCCTGTTGGGGCGTACCCGGTCGCGCGGGAGGGCCAGGATGCCGTTGACGGCCGTGAGGACGCCCGGCCAGTCGGCGCGGGCCTGCGCCTCCACCGCCCAGCCCATCGCCACGTTCCCCTGGCTGTACGGCAGCGCGTGCTTCTCGGCGGTCCGCAGCAGCTCATCGGCGTACCGCGTCTCCCCGCGCGCGGCCGGCACCCAGGCGGCGAAGGCGTGGGCGTCCGCATAGGCGTAGAAGCGCCGGTCCGTGGTGGCCGTGTCGACGGCCAGGCGCCCGTGCAGGGCGGCGTCGTCCCAGGCGCCGGTCCAGTAGCAGGCCTGCGCGAGAAAGACGCGCACGTACTCCTCCAGCACATGGCTGACCCCGCGCTCCACCATCCGCAGCACCTGCGACAGGTCCTCGCGGGCCGCCGTCGGCATGCCGCAGGTGACGCGCATGATGCCCCGGTGGCCCAGCAGATAGGCGTCGGCGTGGTCCACCTCCTCGGCCGTCGGCAGGGGAGCGGCGCGTTCGAGCGCCTCAAGACCGGCCCAGGCGCCGCCCACGTACATGTGCCCGTAGAGCAGGTTGGCCCGGGCGAGATAGTCGAGGAAGGGGTCGTTCACCCGGAGGTCGAGCACGCGGCGGGTGACGCGGAGGATCTCCTCGCCGTGGGATCCGCCGAAGAAGTACATGATTCCCAGACCGGTCCCCGCGAAGGCCGCAGTCCACCGCTCGTCCGGGAGGCGCTGCGCCGCCTCGAACGCCTCCCTGAGCTGCTTCTCGGCCTGGTCCAGCGCCCCGCTCACCATGGCGACACCACCGAGCACCGCCGTACGCAGGGGCGTGTCGGTGCACGCCTGTATCCGCGGCAGCAGCTCCTGCACACGGGCCACACGGGTCGCGAACAGCAACCGCCCGGCAGCGGTGAGCAGCAGGCGCTCCCGCTCGGCGCGCCGGGAGGACAGCTCCGACGCCCACAGCAGCAGTGTCGCCGCCCGCTCGGCGGCCCCCGCCGCCACCCGCTCCGAGGCGGCCTGCTCCAGCTCGGCGGCGAGCCGGTCGTCCAGGCCGTCGGCGGCCGCGACCCGGTGCCGCCAGGCGGCGGACTGGTCCACGAGCGCGGCGGCCCCCGTGTGCAGGTCCCGTCGCCGGACCGGCGCCAGACCCTTCACGATGGCGTCGGCCTGCAGTGCGTGCGCGACGGCGACAGGACTGGACGGGGAGTCCGGCCACCAGCGCAGCAGCCCGGCGTCCAGCGCCGCCCGGAGCGCCGCGTGCGGCTCGTCGACCCCTGCCAGACGGGCGACCTGCGACAGCGGACTGCGCGTGCCGAGCACGGCGGCCGCCTCGGTCATGGCCCGGGCCTCGGCGGTGAGCCTGTCGAGCTGGCGCCGGACCGAGATGGCGAGGCTCTCCGGGACCGGCCACGTCTGCTTGCGCGGGGACAGAAGGGCACCGGACGGCAGCTCGGCCAGGACGGTGCGGAGGTAGAGCGGATTTCCCCCCGTGTGGCGGCGCAGCCGGGACACGGCGGCGGCCTGCGGCTGCTCGCCCGTCATCTTGTGAGCGAGCTCGGCCACCGCGTCGTCGCCGAGGCCCTGGAGGTCCAGCACCAGGCCCTCCTTCCGTGCGGCCACGGCCGCACGGAAGTCCTCCGGGAGGGGAGGGCGTCCGGTGAGCACCGCGAGCACGCGGTCCGCCTCCAGGCGGCGCAGCGCGAACCCCAGGGCGTGACGGGACTCCTGGTCCGCCCAGTGCATGTCCTCGACGACCACGGCCACGGGCCCGTCGGCCTGCAGGTCCCCCAGGAGTCCGAGGACCTGGCCGCCCGCCTGGAGGGGCGAGGCGCCGGCCGGCGGGAGCCCGTCACGCAGGATCGGGTACAGAGCGAGCCGCTCGGGCTCCACCCCGGAGAGAAGCTGCGCCAGCATGCCGAAGGACATGTCCCCCTCGGAGGCGTCGCAGAACGCCCGCAGCAGCGTCGCCCCGTCCCGCCGGCCGGTTCGGCTCTCGGCGGCGAGCCACCGCCGGATGAGGGCGGACTTCCCCACGCCTGGAGCCCCCTGCACCAGAACGACCCGCAGCCTGCCGGTGCGCACCTCCTGGGCGGAGGCCCGCAGCGCGGACAGCTCCTCTTCCCTCCCGACGAACAGGTCGTCACCCCGGAACGCCATCGGAGCGCTCTCACCTCCCACGGCCGATTACCGACAGTCTCCCTCCGCCCGCACCCGTGCCGCATCACCAGTGCGGAGGCCCTCGGGGACGGCGCCGAGCGGGCACGGTGACCGTTTCCGGCCGGTGCGGTCACGCCGCGCGCATGCCGGGGCTTGTCAAGGCCTGTCGGCCCCGCAGATCGTAGTCGGCGTCGCCCGCGCGCACCGAGGCGGGCGTGCCCCGGGAAAACCCCTAGGGCGTCAGGTGTGTCCGGGGCGCAGGATGGTCCGACGAGCCCGGAGAGCTCACCCCCTCGTCGTCTCCGGGCTCGTCCTCGCCGCCTCGCCCGCGGTAGGGCCGGGCCGGTCGGGCCGGGACTAGGGATTCCCCTGGGGTGCCGGTCGTCCCCCTGGGTTGTTGTGGAGAAGGCCGTCTCAGGCGGGGCGCCGGATGCTCCGCCCCGCGGCGCGCCCCGGCCGCGTGGCGCCGGTACGTTCGGATCAGGAGGTGGTCCTGCCGTGACGCGGAACGGCGTGGGCGCGGATGGACGGCGCGGCGGCGCGTTCGTCGGCCGGCGCGAGGAACTGGCCGAGCTGGACGCACGCGCCGGTTCGGCGCTGTCCGGCCGCCCCACCGTCGTGGTGGTGCGAGGTCCGGCGGGCATCGGCAAGTCGGCCCTCGTGCGGGAGTGGCTCGCGCGCGGACAAGCGCGCCGGTTCCACGTGCTGCGCGCCCTGTGCGACCGCTCCGAGACGGATCTGCCGTTCGGTGTCGTCGGGCAGCTCGTCTCCGGGCTGCCCGCCGCCCTGCTGCGGGGCCTGCATCTCCTGGCCGCCCCCACACCGGCGGACACGGCGCCCTTCCAGGCGGCCCGTCAGCTTCTGGAGCTGCTGGACCGGCTGCGCGGACCGGTCGTGCTGGTGGTGGACGACCTGCAGTGGGCCGACCGTGCGTCGGCGCAGGCCCTGCGGTTCGCTCTGCGTCAGCTCCGGGCCGAGGAGGTGCTGTCCGTCCTCGTCGTCCGCACCGGAGCCGGCGAGGCGGCGTCACCGGCGGACGCGGATGATCAGGAGCTGAGCGGGTGCCTGGCCGACCTGGACGGCACCCCGGGCGGCGTCGCGCTCATCACCCTGGACGGCCTCACGCCCACGGACGTCGCGGACCTGGTGCTCCGGGCCGGCGGACGGCCGGTGAGCGCCGCGACGGCCGAGCGGCTGTGTGAACACACGCACGGCCATCCGCTGTACCTGCAGAGCGTCATCGCCGAGGCCGCCGGTCAACTCGGCGACCGGCAGGAGCCGTTGCCGGTTCCCGCGTCGATGACGGCCATGGTGGCGCGGCTGTTGACAGGCGCGGCGGAGCCGACACGGGCCCTGGTCGAGGCGGCGGCCGTACTCGACTCCCGTACACCGCTCGACACGGTCGCCCGCGTCGCGGACGTACCGGACCCCGCGGCGGCGGTCGGGCCGGCGCTGACCGCGGGCCTGCTGCAGTGGTGGCCGGACGAGCCGGGCACGCCGGTCGCCGTCCCGTGCGCGGGGCACCGGCACGCCGTCCTGACGGGCATGAGCCCCGGGCGGCTGCGCGCCCTGCACACGGCCGCGGCCCCCCTGGTGGGCCGTGCCGCGGCCTGGGCGCACCGGGTGGCCGCCGCGGAGGGCCCCGACGACGGGCTCGCCGCGGAGCTGGAGGCGGAGGCGAACCGGTTGCTCGGCCTCGGCAACGCCGAGCGGGCCGCGACGCTGCTGCTGTGGGCCGCGGATGTGTGCGGCACACGGGCCGAGCGGGAACGGCATGTGCTCACGGCGGCCCTGCACCTGCTGGGCGCCGACCGGTTCACCCGCCTCCAGCAGCTACTCCCACGGGTCGATTCCTGCGCGGCCTCCCCGCTGCGCGACGTGGTGCTCGGCGGCTTCGCCGCGTCCCGTGGCGCACTCGCCGACGCGGAGACCCGGCTGACCAGCGCCCTGCGAGCCGCGCGCGACGCACCGGCGTCGGACGCGGCACGGCGGACCGCCGCCATGGCCGGGGCCTGGCTCGGGCGGCTGTACCTGATCCTCGGCCGCGGTGACGAGACCGTCCGGGTATGCCGCGAGATGCCGCCGGCCGCCGCCCTCGACCCGCCGCTCGCGTACCACGTCCGTTTCAACCGGGCGATCGGCCTGGCCTACTGCGAGGGCCCGGAGGCCGGGGCCGGGGAGCTCGGCGATCTGCCGGACAGCGCGGCCGACGTCGCCCCGGCGGACGCCGATCTGCTGACCGCCCGGGGGCAGTTGCGTGTCTGGGCGGGCCGCTTCCGCGCCGGGATCGACGACCTCAGCACCACCCTCACGCTCATCCCCGACAAGACGCGGCCGCTCCTCGCCGAGGGCCTCTATCCCACCCTCGCCCTGGCCCACCACCAGGTGGGTGAATGGGACGACGCCACCATCAGCGCCGAGAAGGGGCTGGGGATCGCGGCGAGCGAGGACCGGCCGTGGGCGCTTCCCTTCGGCCAGGCGATCCTCTCGCACGTCCTGGCCGACCGGGGCGAATGGGACCGTGCCGAGGAGCTGCTGGACCGGGCGGCGGGAGAGGAGCGCCGCGTCCCCGGCTCCGCCCTTCCCACCGTGGTCGTCGGCGCCGCGACGTTCGCCCGGGCCCGCAACGACCCGCGGGGGATGCTCGCCGCCCTGGAACGGCTCCGGGACGCGCCGAGGACGGGCTCCGTCAGTGTGACGCAGGTGTGGTGGAGGCCCCTGCTGGTCGAGGCGCTCCTCGGGGTGGGCCGGGTGGAGGACGCCGACCGGGCCCTGAAGGACCTGGCGCCGCTGGCCGACACGACGCCCTGCCTCGGTACCGTCACGGCCTGGCTCTCGGGCCGGGTCGCCGAGGCGTACGGGCACCGCGACGAGGCCCTCGCCCGCTACGGGGCAGGGGTGCGGCTGCCCGTGACGCGGGACGACGTCCCCCTGCACCGGGCGCTGCTGGAGCAGGCGTACGGCAAGGCCCTGGCCGGCGGGCAGCCGCGCAAGGAGGCCCTGATGTGGCTGGGCCGGGCCCGCGACCGGTTCCTGGCACTGGGCGCGCGGCCCTACCTCGACCGCTGCGAGCGGGACCTGGCCGCCGTGTCACCCGCCGCGGCCCTCCGGCAGCGCGGCGGTGCGCTCCACCTGTCCGGTCACGAGCGGGAGGTCGCCCACCTCGTCGGGCGTGGCATGACGAACAAGGAGATCGCGGCGGAGCTGTTCCTCAGCGTGAAGACCGTCGAGTACCACCTGGGCAACGTCTACCGCCGGCTGGGCATCCGGGGCCGCCGCGAGCTCCGCGCCCGCGTGCAGGGTGTCACGCCGGAGCCGTCCCCCTCTGGACGAGGTCCCGGAGCCGCCGCCGGCCCGTGATGCCGAGACGGGCGTAGATGTTCCCCAGGTGGTAGTCGACCGTCCGGGCGCTGATGAACAGCTCGGTCGCGATCTCCTTGTTCGTCATGCCCCGCGCGACGAGGTGCGCCACATCCCGCTCGCGGTCGCTCAACCGCTCCAGGAGGGAGGGACCGCTCAGGGCCGTCCCGTCCTGGAGCGCGGCCAGTGCGTCCTCGCAGCGCTTCAGGAACGGCTGGGCGCCCAGCCGGGCGAACCGGTCACGGGCCTGCCGCAGCCAGGCGGTGGCCTCCTGCCGCCCGGCGCTCCCGGGCGGATCGGCCGCCAGCGCCCCGCTGAGTGCCTGCTCCAGCAGGGCGCGGTGCAGCGGGATGTCGTCGGCCGTCACGGGGAGCGACAGCCCCTGCCGGTACGTGGCGAGGGCTGCCTCCCGGGCCCCTTGCCGCTCCTGGAGGAGGCCGTCCAGCCAGGACGCGGCCGGACGGAGACACGGCACGCCCTCGGCGAAGGCCCGGAGATCCGCCACCGCCGCCCGCGCCGCGTCGAGCCGGCCCAGCTCGATCAGGGCCTGTGCGTACAGCGGCCTCCACCACAACTGGGTCAGCACCACCATGCCGTTCACGGCCGCGCGGTCGCGCCGGTGCGCGGACTCCTCTACGGGGCGGAGGGCGGCCAGCACTCCCTCGTGGTCGTCCTTCGCGTGGGCGAGCTGCGCCCGGCCGAGCGCCACGAGCGGCAGAGAGAACTCCGCCCCGACGGCCTGCGCCCACGGCCCGGCCGCCTCCAGCAGTTCCTCGGCCCGCGCCCACTGGCCGCGCCCGGAGGCGACGCGGGACGCCATGACGTACCCCGCGGCGTACGCCCACGGCTTGTCCTCGGTGGCGGTCACGAGCAGCCCGTTCTCGGCGCTGATCGCCGCGTCGTCCCAGGAGCCGAGCCAGAACTGGGCGGCCGTCAGCGTGGGATAGACGAACTCGGCGAGCACCGGGCAGCCGGTGCGGCGGCCGAGGTCGAGCACCGCGGCGCAGTCCTCCACGGCCGAGGTGAGCCGCCCGGACCAGGTGTGGAAGATCCCCCGGTACGTCAGCAGGATCGCCGCGTCGGGCCCCACCTGCGACGGCACAGCGGGCAGCGCGGCCAGCTCGGCGAGCCCGGCCGCCGGGCCGTCGGTGAACGCCCGGCCGGTGGCCAGGTTGGCCCGGGCGAGGTGGGCGAGGGCCGTGAGGCCGGCCTTCTCCGGTTCGCCCGCGAGCACCCGCGCCGACACCGACGCCAGCGCCCGCCCGTCGGCACGCAGGGTGTACAGGCGGCCCAGCCAGACCCCGGCGAGCGCGGTGACCACGGGGTCGCCAGGCGCTCCGCCGGTGCCTCCGGTGCCTCCGGTGGCGTCGGTGCCCTCCGTGCCCTCCATGCCCTCGGTGGCCTCCGTGGCCTCCGTGGCCTCCATGGCGTCGGTGAGGAGCTGCTCCGCCTCGGCCAGTTCGCCCCGCGACGTCGCGTACGCGCCGAGGACCAGGCTGCGCATCGGCGAGGCGGCGCAGCGCCGTACTTCGGGCAGCGCGTGCTGCACCCGCGTGAACCGGTCCGCGCCCATCAGCAAGGCCATCGCCATGAGCAGGAACCGTTCACGGCCGGGCCGGGTTCCCGCGACACGGGAGGCCAGGAGCAGCAGGTTCGCGGCCGCCTCGGTGGAGCCGACGGAGGTCAGCCGGTCCGCCTCGCCCGCCAGTGCCACGGCCAGGCCGTCGTCCGCGCCCTCGGCCGCACCGACCCGGTGGTGCCAGGACCGGTCGCGGTCGACCAGGGGCGCGGCCGCGGCGTGCAGCGCCCGCAGCCGTCCGGGCGGGATCGCCGCGACGACGGCGAGCCGCTGGAGCTCGTGACGCACGGCGACCGGTGTGTACGGTTCGGCCGGCCACCACTGGAGCAGGCCCGCGGCGAGCCCGGCGTCGAGGGCCGCGGCCGGGTCGGCCACCCCGGCCGTACGCGCCACCCGGCCCAGCGGCGCCGGCAGTTCGAGTACCGCGGCGGCCTCCACCAGGGCGCGGCCGGACTCCGGCAGGCCCGCGACCCGTCGGTGCACGGCGGCGGCCAGCGACGGCGGGGGCCGCAGGACGCCCCGCTCCAGCTCGTCCTGAGGCAACTCGGCGAGCAGCGTCCCGAGGTAGAGGGCGTTGCCGCCGGTCATGGCGCGGATCCGGTCGGCCGTCCCGGTGCCCAGGGAGAAGCCGGCGACGTGCAGGGCGAGCCGCGCCACCTCCGCCGTGTTCAGCCCCTTCAGGACGACGCGGCACACCCGCTCGGCGACGGCGGCCAGCCTCTCCACCTCGTCCTGCCACGCGACGTCCCCCTGCCCGGCGGGGACGCCGCTACGGGTGACCAGGACGGTGAGCACGGCATCGGCGCGCAGCCGGCGCAGGACGAAACCCAGTGCCTGGAGCGAGGGGCGGTCCGCCCACTGGGCCTCGTCGACGACGACCGCGACGGGCCCCTCGCTCTCGTACCGTCCCAGCAGTTCGAGCAGCTCGGCACCCACCTGGAACGGAGGCGCCGAGTCCGGGAGGCGGTCCAGCAGGTCCAGGCCGGCCCGGCGACGCGGCGGCGTACCGGCGACGAGCCGCCGCACCACACCGAACGGCACGTCCGCGCGGGAGGCACCGCCCGACGCGTCCAGGACCCGGAACCCGGCGAGGTCGTCCCGGTCCAGCCAGTGCCGTACGAGCGCCGACTTGCCGATCCCCGGCTCCCCCTGCACCCAGACCACCCACGGCCGGCCCTGCCGGGCCTCCGCCGCGCACCGGGCCAGCGTGTGCAGCTCCTCTTCCCGACCGATGAACACGGGGCCGTCCTGTCTTCCGATGAGCACGGGCGGGGCATGGTGCCGTCCCGCTCCCCTCACGATGATGCCGGGCCGGTGACGGCGGGTCCACGTCCGACTAGGAACTTCCCCCGGGGCGCGTAAGGACCCCGGTGCCGCAGGCTGAAGGCGTCGGCAGTGGACAGGCCACGGACTGCCGGGGAGGTCGTGGCCGCCGCTTTCCCTCCAGGGAGTGAGCGATGTACCAGCCAAGAGCCGGTCTCTGCGCCGGAGCCGGAGCCGCAGCCGCAGCCGGGGCCGGGGCCGGAGAGCTGCTCCGGCCGCCCCGCGCGGCCGGGACGGAGCGACGTCGCACAGGCCGTCGGCTCGCCTGCCTGCTGGCGCACGAGCGAACCGCGGTCGCCGCCGCCCGCCGCATCGTCGACGCGTTCCTCGCGCAGGCGGACCGGGCCGACCTGACGGATTCCGCGGAGCTCGTGGTCTCCGAACTGGTCACCAACGCGGTGGTCCACGGGCGCCCGCCCGTGTGTCTCACCCTGACCTGGGTGGAGACCGCGGCCCCCCGGCCGTCCGCGCTCCACATCGACGTCGAGGACCACGGCAGCACGCCGGACACCCTCGGCGCCGTGCCCCCGCCGGACGCGGAGCACGGCCGGGGACTGGTCCTGGTCGACGCGATCGCGGACCGCTGGGGCGTCGTCGGCGACCCGGTCACGGGCAGCCACGTCTGGGCGGAACTCACCTGATCCGTGCGCCCGCGGCGCCCGCCCCCTCGGCGCATCGGACGGTCACCGTGAGACGTCCACTCCCGTCATCACCCTGACGGAATCACCCGGACGGATTCCTCCGCTCGGTACGGGCGCGTGCGTACCGGCCCGGTGGCATGCTCTCCCATCGGTGGAAGGCGCGTACGAAGCTCGACGTGTCGCTGTAACCGAGCCGCCGCGCGATCTCGGCGAGGCTCTGGTCCGACCGCGTCACCCCGCGCACCGCCAGCCGGTGGCGGGCCTGGTCCAGCAGGTCGCGCCAGCTCGTGCCGTTCTCGTGCAGGGCGCGGCGCAGGCTGCGGGTGCTCATGTTCAGGGCCCGGGCGAGGTCGTCGGGCCGCACGGTGGCGAGGTCCTGGCCCAGCAGCCAGTGCGCCGCGCGTCGGTGCACCGGCGGCCGGCCGGGCTTCCCGGCGAGGAGCTGCTCGGCGTAGGCGCGGTGGAGCCCGAGCAGGTCGGGGTCCCCGTACGGAAGGAGGGCGTCCATGCGGGCGGCGGGCCACTCGATGCGGTTGTCGGCGGCCCGGAACGCCACCGGTGCGCCGAACACCGCGTCCCACGCCTGCGTCGGGCCGACGGGCGCCGGGTGGGTGAACGTGACACGGCTGGGCCGCCAGTTCTCGGGGCTGAGCCAGCGTGCGGCGGCCACGATGCCGGCGAGTACCGCCTCGGTCTGCTGGGTGTCCGCGTCACCCGGAGGCGTATGCCTCCGGTAGCGGAGGACGGCGCGGCCCGCGTCCCGGGTGAAGCACAGGGTTCCCGCGTCGCTGACGAGCCGGTGGAAACGCATCGTCAGACGGGCCGCGTCCTGAAGGGTGGGGCAGGCCAGCACGGCGTGCCCCAGGACGTGGTAGGCGCCGGGACGCAGCCGCCCGCCGACCCGGAGACCGAAGCGGCGGTCGCCGAGGTGGTCCAGGGCCCGGTCCCAGATGACGCGGACCACCGGGGACGGCACGCGCTCCGAGACGGCCGGCCGGTCCGCCGAGACGCCCGTGCCGCGCAGCAGGGCGGACGGATCGGCGCCCAGGTCCACGGCGGTGGCGACGACGCTGTTCACGTAGCGCGTTGACACGCTGGTCTCTGCGTGGTCCGACACGGCCGAGAGTGAACCGGTGGCGGTACGAGATGTCAACAGATCGGCCACCGCGGTCAATGACGCCGACGGCCGCCCGCCCTACCGTCCCTCGGGTCACCACACGGCATGAGGAGGCGCATTGGGCACGTGGACGCGTCGGCGCAAGTTCTGGGGCTGGGGGTACGAGGACGAGCAGCCGCCCATGGCGGAGGTCCGGAGGATCGCGGACCGGGCGCGCGCTCAGCTGGGGTTCGGCGGCGATCGCGTCGACGAGCCGGCGCGGGTCTCCGACCTCGGCCTGCGCCCCGCACGGCGGCTGGCGCCTCCCGCGCATCTGGAACCGCTCTGTCACGACGACCCCTACGAACGGGCCGCTCACGCCATGGGGAAGTCGTACAAGGACGTCGTACGCGGCTTCCGCGGCGAGATCGTCCATCCCCCGGACCTGGTGGTGTTCCCACGGGACGACAACGAGATCGCCCGGGTCCTGGAGTGGAGCGCGCGGACGGACGTCGCCGTGGTGCCGTACGGAGGCGGCACGAGCGTCGTGGGCGGCGTCGAGCCGCTGGTCGACGAGGACGCGTACCGGGGCACCGTGTCCCTCGACCTGCGGCACGTCAGCGGAGTCGCCGAGGTGGACCGCACGTCCAGCGCCGCGCGGATACGCGCCGGAACCCTCCTGCCGGAGGTGGAGGCGGAGCTGCGCCCGTCGGGGCTGAGCCTGCGTCACTACCCGCAGTCGTACACCTTCGCCACGGTCGGCGGCTGCCTCGCCACACGCGCGGCCGGGCACTACGCCACCGGCGCGACCCGGATCGACGACTGCGTGGAATCCCTCCGGGCCGTCACCCCGGGCGGCGTATGGGAGAGCCGGCGTCTGCCCGGTTCGGGCGCGGGCCCCAGCCCCGACCGGATGCTGCTGGGCTCCGAAGGGACCCTCGGGGTCATCACCGAGGCGTGGCTGCGGGTACGGAGCCGGCCGGTGTACCGCGCGTCGACCGCCGTGGAGTTCGCCACCTTCGCCCAGGGGGCGCGCGCCGTCCGTACGATCGTGCAGGTCGGGCTGAGGCCCGCGCAGTGCAGGCTGCTCGACGCGGGGGAGTCGGCGCTCAGCGGTGCCGGCGACGGAGCCTCGTCCGTGCTGCTGCTGGGCTTCGAGTCCGCTCATCTCCCGCAGGAGGCCGAGCTGGAGCGGGCGGTGCGGTGCTGCCTCGACCTCGGCGGCCGGCCCGCCGGTGCGCCGCGTGTCCGGGGCCCTCACCTGGCGGGGCCCGCCTCCCCGCCGACGCGGCCCGGCGCGGAGGCGCGCTGGCGCGACGGGTTCCTGGCGGCCCCGTACCTGAGGGACGTCCTCGTCGCGGCGGGCGTTCTGGTGGAGACGTTCGAAACGGCCGTCACCTGGAACCATTTCGCGGATTTCGTGTCCGAGGTCGAACGGGAGACCCGGAAGGCCGCCTCCGAGGTGTACGGCACGGCGGCCGTCCACCGTCGCCTCACCCACGTCTATCCCGACGGCGCCGCCGTCTACTTCACCGTCCTGGCGCCGGCGCGGGCCGGCAGCGAGATCGCGCAGTGGGACGACGTGAAGACCGCGGTCTCCGAGGTCCTGCTCCGCGAGGGCGGCACCATCACCCACCACCACGCCGTGGGCCGTGAACACCGCCCCTGGTACGACCGGCAGCGTCCGGACCCGTTCGCCACCGCCCTGCGCGCGGCCAAGCAGGCCCTGGACCCGCACGCGATCCTCAACCCCGGCGTCCTCCTCGACGCCCACTCCGCCCGGACCGCCGCGGGCGCCACGCCGCCGCGCGACTGACACAGCCGTGCGACTGACACAGCCGTGCGACTGACGCAGCCGTGCGACTGACGCAGCCGTGCGACTGACGCCGCACGGGACCACTCACCCGAGAGGAACACGCGATGCCCCGAAGAACCCGCACTCACCCGGCCTCCCGCACCGCGACACGCACCGTGCGCACGGCCGTCACGGTCCTCGTCGCCCTGCTCGTCGTCCTCGTCCCGGGCAACACCGCCTGGGCCACCGGCCGGCACAGCGAGGGGCTCGGGTCCCTCTCCCACCCCGACTGGATGGCCGCGCTGCCGGACTCGGCCTCCCTGGCCGACCTGTCGATACCCGGCACCCACGACACCATGGCGCGTGACGTCACCTTCGTGGCCGAGACACAGAAGAGCTCCCTGCCCGAGCAGCTCAACGCCGGCGTCCGGGCCCTCGACATCCGCGCGCGCCACTTCCACGACCGCTTCACCATCCACCACGGCGTCGTCTACCTGAACGCCAACTTCACCGACGTACTGCGCCAGACCACCGACTTCCTCAAGGCACACCCCCGCGAGACCGTGCTGATGAGGCTTCAGGAGGAACACACGGCGGAAGGCAACACCCGCTCCTTCGCCCAGACCCTCAGGTGGTACCTGGAGCAGAACCCCGAGACCGCCGGTCTCGCCCGCGACCACCTGTGGCGGCCGGCCCACGGCGACCAGCAGGCACCGGCACTGGGCGAGGTGAGGGGCAGGATCGTGCTGCTGCAGGAGTTCGACGGCGAGGGCACCTCGTACGGCCTCAGCTACTGGAGTCCCGCACTGAACGTCCAGGACGCCTACGACGTCCCCACCCTCTTCCACATCAAGGGCAAGTGGGAGACCGCGCGCGGCCACATCGAGGAAGCCGCGGCCCACAACCCGCGGACGCTCTACATCACCTTCCTCAGCGGTGTCGGCGCGGGCGCCTATCCGCACGCGGTGGCCGCGGGAGCGCTCTGGTTCACCGGAGTGAACCACTACGCCCTGCACCACCTGGAAGGACGCGACCTCAGGCGGGCCGGCGTGGTGATGATGGATTATCCGGGCCCCGACCTCGTGAACGCCGTCCTGCGGTACAACCAGCACGTAGGCGCCTGACACGCGCCGACGAACAGCTCGGCGGCGGTGGGCCGGGCGGCCGGCC
>NZ_JABWDV010000309.1:22988-32944 GCF_013362995.1 Streptomyces sp. TRM64462
CGCGCGTCCGGCCGGCCTACCGCCTCGTCCGGAGTACCTGGTCGCGCAGCTGCCGCCGACTGGTCACGGCCAGCTTCGTGAAGATGCTGCGCAGGTGGAACTCGATCGTCTTCTCGCTCAGGAACAGCTCGGCCGCGATCTCCTTGTTGGTGAGGCCGCGGGCCACCAGGTGGGCGACCTCGCGTTCGCGGGCGGTGAGTTCGAGCAGGCCCCTGCCGCCCCCGCGGTTGCGATGCGCTCCGGAGACGATCAGCTCCTCCTCGCAGCGGTCCAGCACCGGCTTGGCGCCGAGCGCCGCGAGGAGGGCGCGGGACTCGTGCAGCAGCTTCACCGCGTCCTTCCGCCGGCCGGTCCGGCGGAGCAGCCGCCCGCAGGCCAGCGCGAGTTCGGCCCTGCCGAGGGGGAAGTCGTCGGCCGTGGGACGCTCCGCGAGCCCCGCTCGGTAGTGAGCGAGGGCGGTGCCCGTCTCGCCGCGTCGCTCGGCGAGCATGCCGTCGAGCCGGTGCCAGGTGGGGGTGAGGAAGCACGGTTCGGGTGCGGTGTCCCGGAGCTCCCGCAGCTCCTCGTCCGCAGCGCCGTACTCGCCGGTGTGGATCAGCGCCTCGACGCGCTGTGGCCGCCACAGCAGCTTCCACAGCCGGGCGTACGCCGGCGGCTCGCCCGTGCCGCCGGCCAGGGGCTCCAGCGCCTGGAGAACGCCGGCGTGGTCGCCGCGGGCATGGGCGACGGCCGCCTCGGCCACCGCCGCCGCCACCACGTCCTGCTGGGCCCCGGAGCGCTGCGCGGCCTCGTGGGCACGGCGGGCATGGCCCGCCGCCCTGTCCCCCTCGCCCCGGCCCGCCGTCAGCAGGGCCGCCGCCATGTGAGCGGGAGCGAGGTCCCACAGCCTCCCCTCCGCACGCGTGACGGAGAGGCTCTGGTCGACGAGTGCGGCCGCCTCGTCCCAGGAGCCCTGGAAGTAGCGGACGAGGGCCAGGCCGTGCAGGGCGCGGGTTCCGGCGAAGGGCGTCACCGTCGCCTCCTTGAGCCGCTGCACGACCGCGGACAGGTCGCCGCCCGCCGCGGCCAGCCGGCCCGCGTCGAGCCGGAGCAGGCCCCGCCAGAGCAGGTCGTCGGGGCCGGCCGGGGCGTCACGCAGCACGGCCGCGGGGCCGGTCAGCATGGCTCTGGCCTGTAGGAGGAGGCCCCGGGCGAAGCTCTCGCGGCGCGGGTCGAGCGTGCCCTCGTCCAGCGCCCGCCTGCCGGCGGCCTCGGCCGCCTCGGCGCGGCCCTGCCACAGGTACGTCACCTGGAGGCTCAGTGCGACGGACGCGGTCAGCCCCGTGTACCGCCCGGTCCGTTCGATCTCGTCCAGGGCCGCGGTGAACCAGCGTTCCGCTTCCAGGGAGTCGAGCCCGTAGAACGCCGCCGCGCCGAGGACGAAGCTCCGCAGCGGCGATTCGGAGCACACCACGGCCTCGTCGCGCAGTTTCCTGACGCGTGAGCAGCTCTCCGACATGGCGAGCTCCACGGCACCGGAGAGCAGCCTCGTCTCGCGATCGGCCCGGTCGGTGGACAGGCGGGACGCCCACAGGAGGTAGGAGCCGGCCCGCGAGGAGTGCCCCGCGGCGGTCGCGGCCCGCGCGGCCCGCTCCAGTTCCTCGGCCAGGACGGGGTCGGTGGAGTCCGCGGCGGCCACCCGGTGTGCCCAGGCGGCGTCGGCGTCGACGAGGCCGGCGGCAGCCGCGTGGAGCTCCCGGCGCCGGGCCGGGCTCATCATGGCGTAGACGGCGTCCCGCTGAAGGCGGTGGCGCAGGGCCACGGGGCTGGTCGGGTCCATGGGATCCCAGTCCATGAGCCCGGCCCGCAGGGCGTGCTCCAGCGCCGTCGCGGGCTCCTCCACCCCGGCCAGCCGTGCGACCTGGGCCAGGGGCCGGGGGGCGTCGACGACGGCCAGGGCCTCCAGCAGGGCCTGGCTCGGTCCCGGCAGGGCCCGCACCTGTGCGCCGATGGACAGGGCGATCGAGCTCGGTGCGGCCCTGCCGACGAGGTCGCCGGTGAGGACGCGGGCGGGGCACTCGCTGAGGATGGTGCGCAGATAGAGCGCGTTTCCGCCGGTGCGTCCGTGCAGCTCGCTGATCGTCGCGCCGTCCAGGTCTTTCTGCCCGAGTGCCCGGGCCAGCAGGCGGACGTCGTGCGGCGTCATGCCGCCCAGCTCGATCCGCAGGACCTGCGAGGAGCGCAGAAGCAGCCGTGCGAGGGACGGGTCGAGTGCGTGCAGGCCGTTCCTCCCACCTCGTACGGACAGCACGGTGAGGACCGAGTCCGCCCACAGCCGGCGGAGCAGGAAGCTCAGGGCCCTGGCCGACTCGGTGTCCGCCCACTGCAGGTCGTCCACGACCAGCAGCACGGACTGCCCTCCGCCCTGCAGCTCCCCCACGAGGCGGACGAGTTCGGCGCCCACGGCGAACGGCGCCGCACCGGGCGCCAGGGGCCCGCCCAGCAGCGGGAGCCCGGTGAGGTGTTCCGGACCGACGCGGGAGACGAGCTGGCCGACCAGCCCGAACGCGTAGTCCGTCTCGGCGGGGTCCCCGGTGGCCCACAGGGCCGTGAATCCGGGCAGTCCCTCGGCGAGGTGGCGGAGCAGCGCCGTCTTGCCGACCCCGGCCTCGCCCCGCACCTCCACCAGCCAGGGGTCCCCCTGCGCCGCCTTCTCCGCAGCGGTCCTGAGCATGTGGAGCTCGTCCGCCCGCCCGACGAAGACGTCCGCGTTCCTCATGGCGCCACTTCCCCTCGCCGCCACCGCGGCACTCGGTTCCGGCCCCGGTGGGCAGGAGGAGACCACGATCCTTTCGGGCCCGGTGCACCGGCGCCCTGTGAACAGTCCCTAGTGAGGTCCGCCCGGCCACGGACAGAGGTCCCGCCCGATCAGATCGATCGGACGGGACCTCTTCACCGTTCACGAGACGGATTCGAGAACGACTGTCGTTGGGTCAGGACCACCGCTCACCGAGGCGACTCCCAGCCGTCTACAGATCCAGCCATGGCTTGTCCAGCCGGAACATCCACTGTCCACAGACGCTCGAAGAATTCGGATCGATCTTCTTGAAGTACATGAGCTGGGGCTGCTGGCCGGCGAGGTTCTTGCAGACCTCGTCTGAGGCGTCAGGGACACCTGCCAGGGTCCATGCGTACGACATGAGAGCGGCCTTGAGGTCGGGGTTGTAGATCCGGTAGTAGCCGTTGTTGCTGCTCGGTTCCAGAAGGAACCAGGCGCGGCCACCAGGAGTGGCGCAGGGCCTCGCGACCACCGCCTGCTGAATGTCGTTGTTCGGCAGGACGAGGCAGTTGTTGGGGTTGAGCATCGACCTGAGGCGGTAGTAGGGCTTCCCCTGCCAGGCGCTCTTCCCGAGGTACTCCACCTTCCACTTCTGCCCGAGGGCCTCCGCCTCAGGAGTCGCATAAAGAGACGAACCGTTACTGGTGCTGGTGTTGTTCAGAGCCCGCAGCGAGCTGACCTCGTTCAGGCGCATATCCGGGGTGGAGGTGGAGTCCCCATAGATCCTGTTGGTCCCGTCATAGTACGGGCTGTCGAGGGGGATACCGCCGGTTTCTGCCGGCTCGCTGCACTGGAACTTCTCCTCCTCGGCCGTCATACGGCGACTCTCGAAGGTGACCGTGCCACCGCCCTTTTGCATGTCGTCCATCACAGGGCTGGTGATCGTGATTTTCTTTGCATATGTCGAGCCGTTCACACCGCCGGTCTCGTAGACCTCGACACCGTCCTCGTACTTGGCCCAGAACGTGCCGCTCGCCTCCCGTATGGCCGGGGCGGCTTCGAACCACATCTTCTGCCGAGAACTGCCGTAGTCGAGGTACTCCTCGCCGAAGGTCTCCTCCGTGCTCCACGTCCAGCCTGTCGACTTGGTGAAGCTCGCTGAAATATCGGCGGACAGAGTCTTGAACCCCCCAAGCTCGCCCAGGCCGAATTCAACGGTGACGCCGCGGCTGGTCTCAATGCTGTAAGTGGAGCCCCTCGTCCATGAATGGGTGAAGTTGATCGTCGGGGTGGAACCGTCCTCAGTGCATGCCCAGGCGGGCTTACCGAACGGCTTGGGCTCGACCGGGATGTCCTTCCACCACGTCCCGTCCGCCCGCTTCAGAGGCTGCGTGTTGCACCACTCCATCTTCTGGTTGGCGCAGTCCCAGGGCAGATTCGGGAACGTCTGCTGCGTGGATTCCTCCGGATCCGGCGTACCGGTGCATGTGTACCGAAGCTGGATCTCCTCGTGGAACGCGCTGTTGTTCCGGATGACATATTCGACACCCGAGCGTCCGTCCACGTCCGTCCAGATGCTGCCGAAGCCCGGCTCGTTCTGGTTTCCGCCGGACACGAAGATCAGAGACGGGTTCGACTGGACCGTGTACTCGGCTTTGACGCTCAACTCCCTCAGCGGCGGTGTCTTGATCTTCGTGCCCTTCGGGCATGCGGCCTTCCAGTGCCTGGTGACGGAGGGCTTGATCCGCAGCTTCGGGGTGTACTGGGTGAACTCGTTCGTGGCCTGCGCCGGTGTCTCCGTGACACCCACGCCGGCCAGCCCGCCGAGCGTGACGGCGAGGGCGGCGATCAGCGAGCCCGTTCTGGTTCTATATCGCCGTGGGCGGCGTCCACTGAGTATTGACTTCGAGGGCATCTGACAATTCCTCTCTCCAACCGACCGAAACGGGGCACTCGCTTCCTCGCGTCCGAGTGCCACCAGGTACGGGGAGCAAGAGTGACGGACTTCCACCCCCGGAACCCCAGTGATCGTCCCTAGAGTTCGGCGGTGGGATCAGGTGAGGCTGTGGGCGAGTGCGGTGACGTACCTGCGGATGGAGTGGTCGCGTACGCCGTCACTGGCGGGGGCGAAGGCGTCCGCGGTGAGGCCCTTGGCCCGGTCGGTCAGGCCGCCGAGCAGCGAGACCGACTCGCGCACCCTTCCGTCGGAGTCGATGTAGCGCAGGGTGTCCACGTGGGTGAAGGCCGGCTCGGGCGGGAGCTGCGGCACGATGTCGTTGTTGTTCACGAAGCGGAACATGCGCTTCTTGAAGCCCTTGTTGAACGCCGCGGCCAGCAGCCGGTCGCACGTGCGGGGCTGACCGAAGGTGCACACGCCGTCGGCGAGCAGGGCCGGTTCGTCCAGGTAGAGGCGGGCGCCGGCGAGCATGGCCAGGGCGCCGCCGAGGCTGTGGCCGGTGAACCACAGTGTCTGCCCGTTGGTGCGGAACTCCGCGATGGTGTCCCTGACCGCCGGGAAGACCGAGTCCAGCGCCTGGGCGAAGCCGTAGTGGACGAAGCCGGTCTTCGCCGGCCCCGGCCACGGAGGGGTGGTGGCGTCCGACAGCCAGTCGCGGATCTGGGCCGGTTCCGTGCCCCGGAACGCGGTGATGATCATGTGGTCGCTGGCCACGGTGTACGCCTGGGTGTCCTCCAGCGGGAACGGCGGCGTGAAGCGCGTGTGGTGGTGCCGTACGCGGTCGAAGCCCCACTCCCGGGCCTGCTGCTCGATGGTGGGCTCGTCCTTGTAGGCGAGGTCCGACGCCTGGGCCAGCCAGTAGGCGAGCGTGAGGTCGCACGTGCGGGCCTGGTGGTCGATGGTCTGCGGTACGGACAAGGGACTTCCCCTTCCAGAGACGGGACGCGATCGGTGATGTGCCCCGTCATAGCCGCCGGCGCCGCGCTTTCGGGGCGACGCCCCTCCGCCTTCACCCGAACGGAGGGTGGCGAGCCGCACCGCCGCCGACGGTGCGCGTGCGTACGATCCGGGGGTCTTGTGCCACCTCGGCCATGACGGCGGCGCCTCGCGGGAAAGGACGTACGGGCCGGTCAGCCGAGAGAGAGGGGCCGGGACGATGCCTTTCAGGGAGCCGCGCCAGGGCGGCCGCACCAGCCGGGACGTGGAGCTGAACCCGCTGTTCAGCCGGGAGCCCGTGCGGGTGCCGCGCTACGCCCTGCCGGCGTCGGGCATGGCCCCGGAGACCGCGTACCAGCTCGTGCACGACGAGCTGATGCTGGACGGCAACGCGCGGCTGAACCTGGCGACGTTCGTCAGCACGTGGGCGGAGCCGCAGGCGCACCGGCTGATGGCGGAGTGCGCCGACAAGAACATGATCGACAAGGACGAGTACCCGCAGACCGCCGAGCTTGAGGCGCGGTGCGTGCACATGCTGGCCCGGCTGTGGCACGCCGAGGACCCGGCGCGGGTCGTGGGCTGTTCCACGACCGGTTCGAGCGAGGCGGCGATGCTCGCCGGACTGGCGCTGAAGCGGCGCTGGCAGCGGCGGCGCCGGGCCGAGGGGCGCGACGCGGGCCGGCCGAACATCGTCATGGGCATCAACGTGCAGGTGTGCTGGGAGAAGTTCGCGAACTACTTCGAGGTCGAGCCGCGGTACGTGCCCATGGACGGCGACCGCTACCACCTGAGCCCGGAGACGGCCGTGGCGCTGTGCGACGAGAACACCATCGGCGTCGTCGCGGTGCTGGGATCGACGTTCGACGGCAGCTACGAGCCGGTCGCCGGGATCGCGGCCGCGCTGGACGCCCTGCAGGACCGTACGGGTCTCGACGTGCCCGTCCACGTGGACGGGGCGTCCGGCGCCATGGTCGCACCGTTCCTCGACCCGGACCTCGTCTGGGACTTCCGGCTGCCGCGCGTCGCGTCGATCAACACGTCCGGGCACAAGTACGGGCTGGTCATGCCGGGCGTGGGCTGGGCGGTGTGGCGGGACGCGGACGCCCTGCCCGAGGAACTGGTCTTCCAGGTCACCTACCTCGGCGGCGACATGCCGACGTTCGCCCTGAACTTCTCCCGCCCCGGCGCGCAGGTCGTCGCCCAGTACTACACCTTCGTACGGCTCGGGATCGACGGGTACCGGCGGGTCCAGGCGACCTGCCGGGACGTCGCCACGCGGCTCGCCGGGAGGATCGCGGCGCTGGACCCGTTCGAGCTGGTCACGGACGGCAGCGAGACGCCGGTGTTCGCGTTCCGGATGCGTGACGGCGTGGACGGATTCACGGTGTACGACGTGTCGGCGGCGCTACGGGAGCGCGGCTGGCTGGTGCCCGCGTACCGGTTCCCGCCGCACCGGGACGACCTGGACGTGCTGCGGGTCGTCGTCCGCAACGGCTTCAGCCACGACCTCGCCGATCTGCTGCTGGACGACCTCGACCGCGTTCTGCCGCGGCTGTCCCGCCTTGAGCGGCCGCACCGCACGGCCGCCGACGCGGGCGGGTTCGCGCACGGGGCGGAGAACCGCCGACCCCAGGCGCGGCGCCGCCCCGCCGAGGCCGCGAGCTGAGCGGGGCACGCCCATGTGCCGCCTCTTCGGCCTCAGCAGCGCCCCGTCCCGTACCCGCGCCACCTTCTGGCTGCTGGACGCGCCCGACAGCCTCGTCGAGCAGAGCCACCGCGACCCCGACGGCACAGGGCTCGGGTTCTTCGGCGCTGACGGCACCCCGCACGTCGACAAGGCGCCGCTGGCGGCGTTCGACGACCGGGCCTTCGCCCGGGAGGCGAGGAGCGTGGAGTCGGCCACGTTCCTCGCCCACATCAGGTACGCGTCGACCGGTGACCTGACGGACCGGAACACCCATCCCTTCCTGCGCGGCGGGCGGCTCTTCGCCCACAACGGCATCGTCGGCGACCTGCCCCGGCTGGACGCGGAGCTCGGCGCGGAGCTGCGGGCCACGATCACCGGCGACACCGACTCGGAGCGGTTCTTCGCGCTGATCGACCGGGAGACGGAGGCCCTCGGCGGGAACGTCGCCGCGGGCATCACACGGGCCGCCCGCTGGATCGCCGCCCACCTGCCCGTGTACGCGCTGAACCTGGTCCTGACCACCCGCGACGAGCTGTGGGCGCTGCGCTACCCGGACACACACGGCCTGTACGTGCTGCGCCGCGGCCCCGGCGGCCACCACGGCGCGCGGCACCTCGACCACAGCGGCACGGCCGGCCGCATGCGGGTCCACTCCTCCGACCTGGCGGCCGCGCCCGCGGTGGTGGTCGCCAGCGAGCGCATGGACGACCACCCCGGCTGGCGGCTCCTGCGCCCCGGCGAACTCCTCCACGTACGCGGCGACCTGGAGACCGTGAGCCGCGTCGTCCTGCCCGACGAGCCCGCGCACCGGCTGACCCCGGCCGACCTCGGCGCCGAGGCGGCCGCGTCACAGCAGGCGGTCTGACGGCGGCGCGGCTCCCGGGCGGCAACAGCCCGGCCCATAAGCGCCGCTTGAGGGATCCCAAAGTATCCGTAAGGCGTCAAATCGGGCCGACTTCGGCCAGTTCAGGGTCGACAGGCGGACATCCGGGAAGGGAAGTGTTCGATAACCGCACGTGCCGTGACCATATGGCGTGCGATTCTGCCGGCCTTTCACGCCGTGCCTGAACACCCGGTGAATCAGGCCATAGGCAGGGAACATCCTATAAATGCTCACTTGTGATTAATGGGTGCCGGGCGGAGGATCGCTGCTCGTTCCCGCGTGACCCTCGGCCCGGCACACCACACCGCCGGACCGAAGGCCACGCCCACCTTCCGGGCGAGGAGGATCCTGTGAGCGACCGGCTGAGTCTCAGTCCCGAGGCGGCACGGCAACTCGCGAACACCACCAAGACCACCCCGCAGATGCGCGGCATCACCCCGCGCTACCTGCTGCGCGCCCTGCCCTGGGTGGACGTCGAGTCCGGCGTCTACCGCGTCAACCGGCGCCGCACGTACGTCCTCGGCGACGACCGCATCAGCACCCACACGGAGGACGGCGCCGCCCGCGTCGTCCCCGGCGACCTCCGCGAACTGCCCTACCTGCGGGACGCCGACGACGCGCTGCTCGCCGGCCTGGCCGGCTCCTTCACCGAAGTCGCCTTCGAGCCGGGCGAGATGCTCGCCGCGGACGGCGACACCGCCGACCGCCTCTGGGTGCTCGTGCGCGGCCGTGCCGAGAAGCGGGTCGACGGCCCGTACGGCGAGGACGCGTTACTTGAGGTCGTCGGCGACGGCCAGTTCTTCGACCTGGAGACCTGGACGCGCGGCGAGCCCATGCCGTACCGCGTCAAGGCGCTCACCGCCGGAGTCGCCCTGTGCCTGGACCGCACCGCCCTCAGCGAACTGATCGACCGCCATGAGCCGATACGGTCGGCCGTCGACGGCTATCTCACCGAGGGCGCCTCCATGGCAGGGGCCGAAGTGCCGGTCGACCTCAGCGCGGGACACGCCGGCGAACCGGACCTGCCGGGGACGTTCGTCGACTACGAGGACACCCCCCGCGAGTACCACATGACGCTCGCCCAGACCGTCCTGCGCGTCCACACCCGCGTCGCCGATCTGTACAACGGGCCCATCGACCAGACGCGCGCCCAGTCCGTCCTCACCATGCACGCGCTGCGCGAGCGGCAGGAGGCCTCACTCCTGAACCACCCGCGCTACGGCCTGTTCAACAGCGTCGCCCCGGGCCAGCGTGTGCAGTCCCGCACCGGCCGGCCCACCCCCGACGACCTCGACGAGCTCCTCACCCGGGTGTGGAAGCAGCCCGCGTTCTTCCTCGCCCACCCCAAGGCCATCGCCGCGTTCGGCCGCGAGTGCACCCGCAGGGGCGTTCCGCCCGTCACCGACAACCGGTTCGGCAGCCCGCTG
Source organism: Streptomyces sp. TRM64462 (assembly GCF_013362995.1). Lineage (GTDB taxonomy): Bacteria > Actinomycetota > Actinomycetes > Streptomycetales > Streptomycetaceae > Streptomyces. The sequence continues at coordinate 32,637 of NZ_JABWDV010000309.1, forward strand.
CTCACCTGGCGCGGCGTGCCCCTGCTGCCCTCCGACAAGGTGCGCTTCTCGGGCGGTGCGGGCGGCGTCGGGACGACCGAGATCCTCCTCGTCCGGACCGGTGAGGCCGAGCAGGGAGTCGTCGGGCTGCGCCCCGCGGCCGTGGCCGACGAGGTCGAACCCGGCCTGTCCATGCGGAACATGGGCGTGGACCAGAAGGGCATCACGTCCTACCTGATGACCGCGTACTTCAACGCCGCGGTGCTGGTGGAGGACGCCGTCGCCGTGCTCCAGAACGTCGGGGTGCACCACTACCATGACTACGCCTG
>NZ_JABWDV010000310.1 GCF_013362995.1 Streptomyces sp. TRM64462
TGGCGCGGTCTGGCCACTCGATACGACAAGACCGCCACCATCTACCTCGCCGGACTCCACATCGCCGCCATCTTCATCTGGTCGGCAAGATGATCCGAAAGAAACGGCCTAGGACTCCCGCGCGACTCCCGCGACTCCCGCGGCTCCCGCGCGCAGCGGCCCGTGTGCCGCACAGTGGAGGTATGGGTGCACAACGGGACGATCCGTTCGCCGAAGCCGCCGCCGAGGCGCGCCGCAGGCTGGTGGCCGTGCTGGAGGCCGAGGGCGCCCTGCCCGACCCGGCCTGGCGGGCGGCGTTCGCGGCGGTGCCTCGGCACCTGTTCGTGCCGTACTACTACCTCGGCGTCATGGGCGGGTACGAACGGCTGTGGCGCGACGACCCGGACCCGCTGCGCCGCGAGGAGTGGCTCGCCGTGGCCTACGAGGACCGGCCGCTCGGCATCCGCCTCCGGGACGGCGACCTCGTGTCCACCGCCAGCCAGCCGTCCCTGATGGCCGGCATGCTGCACGCCCTCGACGCCCGCGACGGCGACACCGCCCTGGAGATCGGCACCGGCAGCGGCTACAACGCCGCCCTGCTCGCGCACCGGCTCGGCGACACCCACGTCACCACCATGGACCTCGACACCGACATCACCGACGCCGCACGCGCCCACCTCGACGCCGCCGGCTACCACCCGGCCGTCGTCACCGGCGACGGCGCCCGCGGCTGCCCCGGCCGTGCGCCCTTCGACCTGATCGTCGCGACCTGCGCGCTGCCCTCCGTACCGGACGTGTGGCTCGCCCAGTGCCGGCCGGGCGCGCGGATCGTCGCACCCCTCTCGACGGGCGTGCTGCGGCTGCGCGTCCGGGACGCCGGGCACGCCGAGGGCCGGTTCCTGCACACGTCGGCGTACTTCGTCCCGCTGCGCGGCGCCGCGCCCGCCCCGCCCGAGGTGCGCACCGGCGGGCTGCCCCGGCGCGCCCTCGACAGCGAGCTGTTCCGCTTCCTGCTGACCCTGACGGCGGGCAGCCTCGACCCGTACGAGGCGCACGCGCTCTGGCAACGCGAGGGCAGGCCGGAGCGCGAACGGTACGGCGTGACGGTAGGCGACGGGCGCCAGTGGGCGTGGCTGGACGACCCCGAGGGCCCGTACAGCTGGCCGCTGGGGGCTTAGGCCGGGGGGCTCAATTTTGAGCCCGTCCGGCGTTTGAGGACGAGCGCCGTTCTGGGGGTACCCCCTGCTCGAAGAGCTTGGGGGAGCGATACGGGGGTCTGGGGGCGGAGCCCCCAGTTATGGGAAGGGGCGGGGTGGGGGAAAGACGCGCCTCAGCCGCGTACGACCGTGAGCGTCGTCCACGCGCCGACGTGGACCCGGTCGCCGTCCTGCAGCGGTACGGGGACGTACGGCTGGATCGGCTCCTCGCCGCCGTTGAGCGTGGTGCCGTTGGTGGAGTTCTGGTCCACCACCGCCCACGAACCGTCCGGCTGCTGGACCAGCATGGCGTGCTGGTGCGAGACGCCCGGGTCCTCCGGCGGCACCGACAGGTCGATGTCCGGGGCCTCGCCCGTGGACTGGCGGCGGCGGCCGACGCTGATCTGCTTGCCGGTCAGCGCGACGCGGCGTTCCGGCGAGTACGCGGGCAGGTTCAGGCCCGCGGCCTCGGGGCCGCTGCGGCGCATCATCGCCATGAAGTAGTCGCGGTCGGGCGCCACGACCACGGTCCAGCCGGCGGGCGCGGCAGGGAACTGCGGCGCCCCTGGCCCGCTGCCACCCGGACCCGCCTGGGCGGCGGGTGTGTGCGGCGCGGGCGGCTGCTGGTGCTGCTGCGACGCGGGTGCCGGAGCGGGCGCGGCGGGTGCGGAGGGTGCGGCCGGTGCTGCTGCGGCGGCCGGGGGCTGCGGGGCGCCCGGCTGCCCGGCGAACGGTGGCTGCTGGTGCTGCGGCGGCTGAGGCGCATGAGGCGCGTGCGGCTGCGGGGCCTGCGGCGG
>NZ_JABWDV010000311.1 GCF_013362995.1 Streptomyces sp. TRM64462
ACGCCGTCCGCCCCGGCGGCCCCGGGCGAGGCCGACGACACCGCGCCCAAGACTCCGGAAGCGCCGCGCCCCGCGCGCACCCGCAGCACGGACGCCCCCTGGAACAACCCCCGCCCAGCCTTCGACGCACCCGAACCCGAAACCGAACCCGCACCGGCACCCGAAGCCGAGCCTGCCGCCGAGCCCGACCGACGACACCCCGAAGGAGAAGGAGACGCGTGAACGACGCACTCGACGTCGCCCTCCGCCTGGTCGTCGTCTTCGCCCTCTTCCTGACCCTGCCCCTGGTGATCGGTCAGACCGAGCACAAGGTCATGGCCCATATGCAGGGCCGCCTCGGACCCATGTACGCGGGCGGCTTCCACGGCTGGGCCCAGCTCGTGGCCGACGGCGTGAAGTTCGCGCAGAAGGAGGACGTGGTCCCGGCCGAGGCCGACCGCCGCATCTTCCAGCTCGCACCCGCCATAGCTCTCCTCCCGTACCTCCTCGTCCTGGTCGCCATCCCTGTCGGCCCCGGTGAGGGCGCGGTCGGCGTGGTCGTCGACGCGGGCATCTTCTTCGTGCTCGCCGTCATGGGCGTCGGCGTGCTCGGCTCCCTCATGGCGGGCTGGGCGTCGGCCAACAAGTTCTCCCTCCTCGGCGGTCTGCGCACCGCCGCCCAGCTCCTCGCCTACGAGCTGCCGATGCTGCTCGCCGCCGCCTCGGTCGCCATGGCCGCCGGTACGGTCTCGCTGATCGGCATCCTCGACGCGTTCCAGTGGTGGTGGCTGCCCTGGCAGATCGTCGGCGCGCTGGTGTTCTTCGTGGCGGGCCTGGCCGAGCTCCAGCGCCCGCCCTTCGACATGCCGATCGCCGACTCGGAGATCATCTTCGGCGCGTACACCGAGTACACGGGGCTGCGCTTCGCACTGTTCCTGCTCGCCGAGTACGCGGGCATCGTCATCCTGTGCGGTCTGACCACCGTCCTCTTCCTCGGCGGCTGGCACGGCCCGTTCGGCGCCGACGGTCTCGGCTGGGTCTGGACCCTCCTCAAGACGGCCGTGCTCGCCTTCATCGTGATCTGGCTGCGCGTGAGCTACCCGCGGCTCCGCGAGGACCAGCTGCAGAAGCTCGCCTGGACCACCCTCGTCCCTCTCGCGCTGGCCCAGATCGCCCTCACCGGCATCGTCAAGGTGGTGATCGCATAATGTCCCCCGTCCCAGGATCCGGCCTCGCCAAGGGCCTCGCCGTCACCCTCCGCACGATGACGAGGAAGAGCCACACCGCGCAGTACCCCGACGTGCAGCCCGAACTGCCGCCCCGCACCCGTGGCGTCATCGGCCTGTTCGAGGAGAACTGCACGGTCTGCATGCTCTGCGCCCGTGAGTGCCCCGACTGGTGCATCTACATCGACTCCCACAAGGAGACGGTCCCGCCCGCCGCCCCGGGCGGCCGCGAGCGCAGTCGTAACGTTCTCGACCGGTTCGCGATCGACTTCGCGCTGTGCATGTACTGCGGTATCTGCATCGAGGTGTGTCCTTTCGACGCGCTGTTCTGGTCGCCCGAGTTCGAGTACGCGGAGACGGACATCCGCGACCTCACCCACGAGCGGGACAAGCTCCGCGAGTGGATGTGGACCGTCCCGGAGCCCCCGGCACTGGACCCGGGCGCCGAGGAGCCGAAGGAGCTCGCCGCCGCCCGCAAGACGGCCGACAAACTCGCCGCCCAGCAGGCCGCCGCCCAGCAGGCCGCCGCGCAGGAAGCCGCCGCGCAGGAAGCCGCCGCGCAGGAAGCCGCCGCCCAGGAAGCCGCCGCCCAGCCGACCGCGGACGGCACCCCCGAACGCCCCACCGACGGCCCGCCCACCGACGGCACACCCGCCGACGGCCCGCCCGGCCCGGGCGCACCCGGCACGGGGACGTCCGGCACGGGCACGCCCGGCACCGCCCCCGAGGGAGGCCCCGCGTGACGCTGCTCGCCACGGCGCCCTCCCTCACCACGGCCACCAACGGGTTCCTGTCGCCCACCGGCGTCGAGATCGCCTTCCTCCTCGTCGGCGTCGTCACGCTCGGCGCGGCCGTCGTCACGGTCACCACCCGCCAGCTCGTCCACGCCGCCCTCTGGCTGGTCGTGGCGCTCGGCGGACTCGCCGTCGAGTACCTGCTGCTCACGGCCGAGTTCATCGCCTGGGTCCAGGTCCTCATCTACGTCGGTTCCGTCGTCGTCCTCCTCCTCTTCGGTCTCATGCTCACCAGGGCACCCATCGGCCGCTCACCGGACGCCGACTCGGGCAACCGCCCCGCCGCACTCGTCGTGGCCGTCGCCGCCGCGGCCGCCCTGGTCTGGGTGGTCGTCGACGCCTTCCGCACCACCTGGATCGACCTCGAAGGACCCGCCCAGGGCTCCACCCGCGTATCCGGCGAGATGCTCTTCCAGAACTGGGTCCTCCCCTTCGAGGCGCTCTCCGTCCTCCTCCTGGCCGCGCTCGTCGGCGCGATCGTCCTGTCGCGCCGCGGCGGCACGGACGGCACCGACCGGGAGGGGAAGCGCTGATGCACCTCGCCTACCCCGCCGTCCTCGCCGCGCTGCTGTTCTGCACCGGCCTCTACGGCGTCCTCGCCCGCCGCAACGCGATCCTGGTCCTGATGTCCGTCGAGCTCATGCTCAACGCCGTCAACCTCAACCTGGTCGCCTTCGACGTCTGGCTCCGAGACACCCTCCACGCGGGCCAGGCCCTGACCCTCTTCACCATCGCCATCGCCGCCGCCGAGATCGGCATCGGCCTGGCGATCGTCCTGATGGTCTACCGGAGCCGCGGCACCGCCGACATCGACAAACTCCGCGACAACGCCGAGCCCGCCGGCCCCGACGGGGCCCCCGGCGAGCACTCCGGCACCCCGGCGCAGACCGGCAAGAAGGCTGAGGCCACCGCGTGACCACCACGACTCTCGCCGTCCTCGTCCCCCTCCTTCCGTTCCTCGGCGCCGCCGCCGGTCTCCTCCTGGGACGCACCGCCCCCGGCTTCGTCCGCCCCCTGGCCGTCCTGCCGACGCTCGCCGCCCTCGTCCTGGCCGTCCTCGTCGCCGCCCGCCAAGGCGGCGGCAAGGCCGTCGACGCCGCCACCCAGCTCACCCCGACCGGCTCCGTCCCCGTCGAGCTGGCCCTGCACCTCGACGGGTTCGCCGTCCTCACGGCCGTCCTCGTCGCCGTCGTCGCGTCCTGCGTGCAGATTTACTCCACCGGCTATCTGCGCGACGACCCCCGCTACCCGTCCTACGCGGCGCTCGTCTCCCTCTTCACCTCCGCCATGCTGCTCGTCGTCTACTCAGGCGACCTGATGGTGCTGCTGGTCGGCTGGGAGATCATGGGCATCTGCTCGTACTTCCTCGTCGGCCACTACTGGGAGACCCCCGAGGCTCGGGCCGCCTCGCTGAAGGCGTTCCTCGTCACCAAGCTCGGCGACGTCCCGTTCCTCATCGGCCTGTTCGCCCTGGCCGCCGACGCCGGCACGTTCCGGATCACCGGCGTCCTCGGCGCCGTCGCCTCCGGAGCCATCGACCACCCCACCCTGGTGGCGCTGCTGCTCCTCGCCGGCGTCGCGGGCAAGTCCGCCCAGTTCCCGCTGCACACCTGGCTCCCCGACGCCATGGCCGGCCCCACACCGGTGTCCGCGCTCATCCACGCCGCGACCATGGTCGCCGCCGGTGTCTACTTCATCGCGCGTCTCCTCCCCCTCTTCGCGGCCTCCGCGGCCGCGATGACCGTCCTCGCCGTGATGGCCGCCGTGACCATGGTCGGCTCGGCCCTCGCCGCGCTCGCCCAGGACGACATCAAGCGCGTCCTCGCCTACTCGACGATCGGGCAGCTCGGCTACATGACGGGCGCCCTCGCCGTCGGCGACCGCGGCGCCGCCGTCTTCCACCTCCTTTCGCACGGCGCGTTCAAGGCCTTGCTGTTCCTCGCCGCCGGCGTGATCATCCACGCCGCCGGCACCAACTCGCTCGCCGCCATGTCCCGTATGAGCGGACTGGCCCGGCGCATCCCGGACGCGTACTGGACGATGACCGTCGCCCTCCTCGCGCTCGCCGCGATCCCGCCGTTCGCCGGCTTCTTCTCCAAGGAAGCCGTCCTCGTCGCCGCCGAGCACACCGCACTCGGCGACCGTGACATCGCCCCCGCCGGGGCCGGCTGGACCGTCCTCGTAGCCGGCCTGCTCACCGCCCTCCTCACCGCCGCCTACGCGACCCGCCTGTGGCTGCTCGCCTTCCGCGGCAGGGGAGCGGAGGCCCCCGACCACGGCAGGCAGCCCATCGCCATGACCACCGTCCTGTGGGTGCTCGCCGTCCCCTCACTCGCCTTCGGCCTGACCGTCACCTCCCTCGACGACTGGTTCGACGGCAACGCCCTCACCCCGACCACCGCCACCGCGGTCCTGAGCACCGGCATCGCCCTCACCGGCGGCCTGCTCACCTACGCCGCCTGGCGCCACACCTCCACCCGCGCCGCCCGCGTCCCCCTCGGCGCGGTGGCCGCCCACCCCGAGGCCGAGCCCGCCGTGTCCGAAGCCGAGGCCATCGCCACGCACACCCCCGCGTACGGCTCCATCGCCTCGGCACCCGACCCCGCGGACCCCGGACGCCTGCTCCTCGGCCCCCTGCACCGCCACGCCGCGGCCGGCTTCCACCTCGACGCCGTCTACAGCGCCCTGTTCGTACGGCCCGTGCAGGCGGCGGCCTCCCTGGTCCGCTTCCTCGACCGCGAGGTCGTCGAGACCTACGTCCGCGGGGCCGGGGCCACGACCGGCCTGCTCGGCGCCGCCGTCCGCCGCGCCCAGACCGGCAACGTGCAGACCTACCTCAGCGTGCTGCTCGCCGGCTCCGTCGTCCTGGCGATCGCCGCCGTCCTCGTCGCCGCGGGAGCGTGAGCCGTGTTCGATATCAGCGAGTCCGTGATGCAGTTCCTTCTCGCGTTCATCGTCGTCGCCCCCCTCCTCGGCGCCGGCGCGGCCCTCCTCCCGGCACCGCCCGGGCTGAAGGGCACGTCACCCGACCAGGCCGTACTCCGCCACGGTGTGACCGTCACCGGCGCGGTCCTCCTCGCGGCCGTCGTCCTCACGCTCGGCTTCGACCACGACCAGCCGTCGAGAATGCAGGCCACGACGGACATCAGCTGGATCAAGGCACTCGACGTGCGGATCCACCTCGGTGTCGACGGCATCTCCCTCCCCCTCCTGGTCATGACCGCGCTGCTGACCTTCCTCAGCGCGCTGTACAGCTACTACAAGATGCCTGCGGGGCCGTCCCCGAAGGCGTTCGTCGCGCTGCTCCTCGTCCTCGAGTCCGGCACGCTCGCGACCTTCGCCGTCCTCGACCTGATGCTGTTCTTCCTCGCGTTCGAGATGGTGCTCATCCCGATGTACTTCCTCATCGCCCGCTGGGGCGGCGAGGGACGGCAGGCCGCCGCCTGGAAGTTCATCCTCTTCACCCTCCTCGGCTCGGTCGTGATGCTGCTCGGCTTCCTCCTCGTCGGGCTGAAGGCGGGCACGTTCGACATGGTGGCACTCGCCACTGACAACGGCCGTGACCTCTCAACATCGCTGCAGGTCATCGCCGTTCTCGCGATCGGCGTCGGCCTCGCTGTCAAGACGCCGATGTGGCCGCTGCACAGCTGGCTGCCCGACGCCCACACCGCCGCGCCGACCGTCGGCTCCGTCCTCCTCGCCGGCGTCCTGCTGAAGATGGGCACGTACGGGTTCGTGCGCATCGTCCTGCCGGTCACCCCCGACGGCATGCAGGTGTTCGCCCCGTACCTCGCGGCCTTCGCCGTCGCCGGCGTCATCTACGGATCCCTCGCCTGCCTCGCCCTCGCCAGGCCCGGTGCCAAGGGCGACCTCAAGCGGCTCATCGCCTACTCGTCCGTCGGCCACATGGGCTTCGTACTCCTCGGCATCGCGACCATGACACCCACCGGCGTCAACGGCGCGCTGTTCGCCAACATCGCCCACGGCCTCATCACCGGTCTCCTGTTCTTCCTGGTCGGAGCCCTCAAGGACCGCACCGGCACCGCCGACCTCGACACGCTCTCCGGCGCCACCGGGGCCGCCCTCTACGGCCGCGCGCCCCGCCTCGGCGGCCTCCTCGCCTTCGGCGCCGTCGCCTCCCTCGGCCTGCCCGGACTCGCCGGGTTCTGGGGCGAGATGCTTGCCATGTTCGGCGCCTTCGAACCCGCCCCTGGCCTCAGCCGCCCCGCCTTCCTCACCTTCATGGCCATCGCCGGCCTCGGCACGCTGCTCACCGCCGCGTACCTCCTCGTCGTCGTACGCCGCGTCTGCATGGGCGCCGCGCCCACCGCCGACCAGCCGCGCCTCACCGACGTCCAGGCGTACGAGTTCGCCGCCTGGACCCCGCTGGCCGTCCTCACCGTCCTCGCCGGACTCTGGCCCGCGGCCCTCCTCGGCCTCACCGACCCGGCCGTGCAGCAGCTCCTCGCAGGAGGCAAGTCGTGACCCTCGCCGCCACGAGCACCGCCGTCGCCGCGGCGGCCGATGCCACGCCGCCGGCCCTGCCGCCCGCACCGACCGCCGGGCACACGGCCCTCGCCGCCCCCGCGGGCGGCGACCTCGTGCAGACCGTCGACTGGGTCGCCATCGCGCCCCCGACCATCGCCGCCGTCGTGGCCCTGGCGATCCTCGTCGCCGACCTGTTCCTCCCGCGCGCCCGCAAGCCCCTCCTGGCCTGGACGGCGACCGCAGGACTCGCCGCCGCGCTCCTCGCCCTGCTGCCGCTGCGCGCCGGCGACCGGGCCACTTTCTGCCTCGTCGCCGACCCCGGCGCGTGCAGCTACACCGCCGACCACTTCACGCTGGCCATCCAGTTCCTGGTGCTCGGCGGCGCCCTGCTGACCGCGCTCCTGTCCGTCACGGACACCAAGAAGAACCTCCCCGCCGGAGAGTTCTGGTTCCTGCTGCTCGCGTCCGCCGCGGGCGCCGCCCTCCTCCCCGCGTCCCGCGACCTGGCGACCCTCGTCGTCGCCCTGGAGGTCGCCTCGCTGCCCGCCTTCGCCCTCGTCGGCCTCAAGCGCGGCGACCGCATGTCCGGCGAGGCCGCGCTGAAGTTCTTCCTGTCCTCGGTCACCGCGACCGCGGTCACCCTGCTCGGCGTCAGCTTCGTGTACGCGTCGACCGGCACCCTCCACCTCACCGAGATCGCCCAGCAGCTCGACGACGTGCCCGCACAGCTCGGCACCCTCGCCAAGGCCGGTGTCGCCCTGACGCTGGTCGGCTTCGCCTTCAAGACCGCTGCGGCGCCCTTCCACTTCTGGGTCCCCGACACGTACGTCGGCGCGCCCCTGCCCGTCGCCGCCTACCTGTCCGTCGTCGGCAAGGCCGTCGGCTTCACCGGCCTCATCCTGGTGACCGTCGTCGCCTTCCCGTCGTACGCGGACGTGTGGGGCCCCGCCCTCGCCGTGCTGGCCGCGCTCACCATGACCGTCGGCAACGTCGCCGCCCTGCGGCAGGTCTCCACGCGCGCGTGGAGCGCGGTACGCCTCCTGGCCTGGTCGTCCGTCGGTCAGGCCGGCTACCTCCTGGTGCCGATCGCCGCCGCCGCGTACTCCCGCGACGACCAGATCGGCGCCACCGTCGCGTACGCCCTGATGTACGCCGTCGTGAACCTCGGCGCGTTCGCCGTCGCCGCGCTCGTCGCCCGTACGCACCCGGCCAACCGGATCGCCGACTACCGGGGCCTGTACGCGACGCGGCCCGTGACCGCGCTCGCCATGGGCTTCTTCCTGCTGTGCCTGGCGGGCCTGCCGCCCGGCATCATCGGCCTCTTCGCCAAGGTCGTGGTGTTCTCCGCCGCCGTGGACGCCGGCCTCGGCTGGCTGGCGGTGGTCATGGCCGTCAACGTGGTCGTCGCCCTGTACTACTACCTGCGCTGGACGGCCATCCTGTTCCGCGCCCCCGAAGCCGCCCCCGAGGCCGCCGAAGCGGTGGCGGTCCCCGTACGGCACCGGGCTCCCGCACCGCTCACCACGGCCATCGCCCTGACCGGCGTCGGCGGCGTCCTGCTGTCCGGCTACCCGCAGCTGGTCCTGCGCTTCGCCACCACCACCCTCTTCTGACCGTCCCGGCCGCCCGCACCGCGCCGGATCACCCGGTCGGCCGAGTCCGCCGGCGGCGCGCGCCCCGCGTGCACCAGGGAACCAGCCACTCCCGCCTGGCGTTGACCAGACGGGGAGGGTCCACTGGAGGGTGGAGCAAGACCAGCGAGGTTCCCCTGCCGCACCACATGGAGGGCGTACCGTGCACCGCCGGCACAACGGGCTCAGGACCGCCGTACTCCTCGGAGGACTGTCCGCACTCATCATCCTGATCGGCAGCTTCTTCGGGCGTACGGGCCTGATCGTCGCCGTCCTCATCGCGCTCGGCACCAACGCCTACGCGTACTGGAACAGCGACAAGCTGGCGCTGCGCGCCATGCGGGCCCGCCCCGTCAGCGAGTTCGAGGCGCCGCAGCTCTACCGGATGGTCCGCGAACTCTCCACACAGGCCAGGCAGCCGATGCCACGGCTGTACATCTCACCCACCCAGGCCCCCAACGCGTTCGCGACCGGGCGCAACCCGCGCAACGCCGCGGTGTGCTGCACCGAGGGCATCCTGCGCATCCTCGACGAGCGCGAGCTGCGCGGCGTCATCGGCCACGAGCTCAGCCACGTCTACAACCGGGACATCCTGATCGCGTCGGTCGCCGGCGCCCTCGCGTCCGTGATCGTGTTCCTCGTGAACTTCGCCTGGCTCATCCCGATCGGCCGCTCCGACGACGACGAGGGACCCGGCCTGCTCGGCATGCTGCTCATCATGATCCTCGGCCCGCTGGCGGCGTCGGTCATCCAGCTGGCCATCAGCCGCTCCCGGGAGTACGAGGCGGACGCGTCGGGCGCCCGGCTCACCGGAGACCCGCTGGCCCTCGCCAGCGCCCTGAGGAAGCTGGAGGCGGGCACCCGGCGCCTGCCGCTCCCGCCGGAGCCGAGGATCGAGACCGCCAGTCATATGATGATCGCCAACCCGTTCCGTCCCGGCCAGGGCATGGCCCGCATGTTCTCCACCCACCCGCCGATGGCGGAACGAATCGCCCGGCTCGAACAGATGGCAGGTCACCGTCCGTGAAGACCATCCTCAACATCATCTGGCTCGTCTTCAGCGGCTTCTGGCTGTTCCTCGGGTACATGGCCGCCGGGCTGCTGCTGTGCATCACGGTCATCGGCATCCCGTTCGGCCTGGCCGCCTTCCGCATCGGCGTCTACGCCCTCTGGCCCTTCGGCCACACCGTCGTCGACCGCCGCGACGCGGGCGCTCCCTCCTGCGTCGGCAACGTGCTGTGGCTGATCCTCGCGGGCTGGTGGCTGGCGCTCAGCCACATCGTCACCGGCATCGCCCTGTGCGTCACCATCATCGGGATCCCGCTCGGCATCGCGAACTTCAAGCTGGTCCCGGTCTCGCTGCTGCCCCTCGGCAAGGAGATCGTCCCGACGGACCAGGCCTTCGCCAACGGCTGGTAGCGCACGCACGGCCGGAATTGTCCACAGGCCGGGCGGGGTGTCAGTGGCGTGGTCCACCATGAACCCATGACTGATTACGCAGAGTCGCTGAACCGCATCGCGCCCGCCGCCGGCAACGCACACCCCTGGCGCGCCCACCGCCGGCTCCGCGTGGGTGCGGCACCCGGAAGCGCGGGTGGACGGCGGCGAGAGAACGGGGCAGATGACCGTCCCGGGCCATCGCCAGCGTCGTACGGGACACCCCGAGGATCAGCGCCAGCAGCGAACCGAGCGCCGCCCCTGCTGATCGCCTACCGGATCCTGTCCGGCCACTCACGATCGCGCTAGCCGCTCAGCCCGCCCCGGCCCGTCCGCTCAGCCCGGCCTACCCGCTCAGCCCGGTCTGCCGCAGGGTGAGGTTCAGCCGCCCCGAGCGCATGCCCACAGCCGGGTCGCCCGTACCCGGGTACACCTTCGGCACGCCGTGGTACGCGAACCGGGACGGCCCACCGAAGACGAACAGGTCGCCGGACGCCAGCTCCACATCGGTGTACGGACGCCCCCGGCTCTCGTTGTTGCCGAACCGGAAGACGCAGCTGTCGCCGATGCTCAGGGACACCACCGGGGCGCCGCAGCGCTCCTCCTTGTCCTGGTGCATGCCCATCCGCGCGTCGGCGTCGTAGAAGTTGATCAGCGCAGCGTCCGGCGCGTAGCCGCCGTCGTCCCCGTAGGCGTCGGCCACGGCCGCCCGCCCCAGCTCGGCCAGCCAGGCCGGGAACGGGGCGACGCGGGCACCGTTCACGTCGTCGGCGGTCCGGGTGTACCGGTACGGCTGCCAGTGCCATCCCAGGCACACGGTACGGACCGACATCACCCCGCCGCCGGGCAGCGCGGTGTGCCGGAGCGGCACCGGCCCCCGCGCCCACGCGCGGCACGCCTCGACCAGCTCACGCTGCCGCCCGGCCGACAGCCACCCCGGGACGTGCACCGCACCGGGAGCGATCTCCGCGCGCTCCCGGGGCAGCGGGAACAGCCCGAGCCCATCCGTCACCGTACGAGCGCGCCTTCCAGGCCGAGCAGCCGCTCCTTGCGCTCGGGCCCCGCCGCGTAGCCCCGCAGCGAACCGTCCGCGCCGATCACCCGGTGGCAGGGCCGCACCACGAGCAGCGGGTTGCGGCCGATCGCCGTCCCCACGGCCCGCACCCCCGCGCCGCTCACGCCGACCCGCGCGGCGATCTCGCCGTACGTCGTCGTGGTGCCGTACGGGACGTCGTCCAGCGCCCGCCACACGCGCCGCTGGAAGTCGGTGGCGCCGCCCTGCTCCGCGTATGGGACGTCGAACCGTGTCAGCCGTCCCGCGAAGTACGCGTCCAGCTGCCGGGCGAGCGCGACGAACGCCTCCGGCGCGTGCCGCCATCCATCGCGCACGGCGACCGCGCCCTTCTGCCCCGGCAGCGAGAGCGAGGCCAGCGCGGTGGCCCCGTCGGGCCGCTGCTCGCCCACGAGCAGCATCGTGCCCAGGGGCCCGTCGACATGCGCGTACACCGTCATGGTGGTCCGTCCTCCTCGTCCCTGCTCCCGCCAGTGTCGCCCGCCGGACCACCCGCCCGCTGGCGGAAATCCGACACGACGACCGCATGGACGCGACGACCGCACGGACGCGGCGACCGCGACCGCCCCGAGCCGCCGGAACCCCCGGCGAACGAGGCGGGGGCGGACCGGCCGTCGGCCATGTCCGCCCCCGTCCCGCCTGCGATCGTGCAGGACCGTGCAGAAACGTCTCGGGAGACGTCAGCGGTAGTTCACGAACTGCAGCGCGAAGTCGAAGTCCTTGCCCTTCAGCAGGGCGATCACGGCCTGAAGGTCGTCCCGGCTCTTCGAGGTGACCCGCAGCTCGTCGCCCTGCACCTGCGCCTTGACGCCCTTCGGGCCCTCATCGCGGATGATCTTCGCCACCTTCTTGGCGTTCTCCTGCGAGATGCCCTCCTCGATCGTGGCGAAGATCTTGTACTCCTTGCCGGACAGCTGCGGCTCGCCGGCGTCCAGCGACTTCAGCGAGATCCCGCGCTTGACCAGCTTGGACTGGAAGACGTCGAGGATCGCGTTGACCCGGTCCTCGGAGTTCGCCTGCATCAGGATCTTGTCGCCGGACCACGAGATCGACGCCCCGACGTTCTTGAAGTCGTAACGCTGGGAGATCTCCTTCGCCGCCTGGTTGAGGGCGTTGTCGACCTCCTGCCGCTCGACCTTCGAGACGATGTCGAAACTGGAGTCGGCCATGTCCTGTGGCTCCTTGTATCGGGTGCGTAGGGGGTGCGGCCGGACCGCGCCGACCGCAACCCCAAAGCCTAGCCACCCGCACGGGCCCCACGCGCTGATCAAATCCGGTGGCGGAGCACCCCCGGGGATCAGGTATTGTTTACGTCGTTGCCAGGGAGCACCGCCGCAAGGCCAGGTCTCCTGGGGCGACATCCCATGGCGGTGTGCCCGAGTGGCCAATGGGAGCGGACTGTAAATCCGTCGGCTTAGCCTACCCAGGTTCGAATCCTGGCGCCGCCACGCGATGAGAAGGGCCCGTGATCAGCGGAGACGCTGATCACGGGCCCTTCTGCTGTCGCGGCCTGTCGCTACCTGCCGTCGCCACACCCGCGCACCGGGGTTCAGTTGCCGGCGACCGCCTTCACCGCGACCGAGACCGGGACGGTGCCGCTGACGAGTTCCAGGGTGAGGCCGGCCGTCGCCGGGGTCTCCACCAGTTCGGCCAGGACGGCGGCCACGTCGTCGCGCGGGACCGGGCCGCGGCCGGTCGAGGCCTCCAGGCGGACCAGGCCCGTGCCCGCGTCGTCCGTGAGGATGCCGGGCCGCAGGATCGTCCAGTCCAGGGCGCTCTTGGACCGCACGTACGCGTCGGCCGCGCCCTTCGCGCGCAGGTACGCGTCGAACACCTCGCTGCCCGGGTGGTCCGGGTCGGCGCGCATCGAGGACACGATGAGGAAGCGCCGTACCCCCGCGCGCTCCGCCGCGTCCGCGAACAGGACCGCCGCGCCCCAGTCCACGGTCTCCTTGCGGGCGACACCGCTCCCCGGCCCCGCCCCGGCGGCGAACACCGCCGCGTCGGCGCCCTGCAGCACCGCGGCGATCATCTCCACCGACGCGGACTCCAGGTCCAGCACAACAGGCTCCGCGCCCGCGTCCCGAAGGTCGTCCGCCTGCTCGGGCCTCCGGATGATGCCCGCCACCTCATGCCCGCCCGCCGCCAGCAGCCGTTCGAGCCGCAGAGCGATCCGGCCGTGTCCTCCAGCAATGACAATGCGCATGCTCACGACCGTACGGCGAGAGCGGCGAAAGCGCTCACGGACGCGCGTCCGGCCGCCCCTGACGCGGCAGTTCGAGCGCCGCCGCCGAGTCGCAGTACTCCCGCACCGCACTCGTCCGCGCCACCACCCGCCCCCGGTGCACCACGATCCGGCTGTACGCCAGCGACAGCACCCCCGCCAGCCGCTCCCCGCGCACCGCCAGCAGCTCCGCGGGGAACCCCGCCTCCACCCGCACCGCCGGCAGCCCCATCGCCTCCCGCGCCGCCCCGCTCACCGCCCCGTACGCCTCCGCCGGCCGCAGCCCGCCCTGCGACACCAGCAGAAACGCCGCCTCCAGCGGGTCACCCCGCCCCACCGGGTTCGCCAGATCGCGCAACGCCCCGCTGCCCGCCGCGATCCGCACCCCCGCCGCCCGCAGCAGCCGCACCGGCGGCACCGCCCGCACCTCCGTACCCCCGCAACCGCCCTGCGGCAGGCACATCACCGTCACGCCGGCCGCGGCCAGCCGGTCCGCGACCCGCGCCTGCGCGTCCTCCGGCAGCCGCGTCAGCGCCCCGCACGGCCCGATCGCCACGCCCGGCCGCAGCCCGCCCGCCATCGCCGCCAGCCGCACCAGCCGCGCCGGATCGTCCCCGTCCGTGTGCAGGTCCACCGGGCAGCCGTGCTCCGCTGCCACCTCCAGCACCGCCTCCGCGTACCCCGCGGGGTCCGGGTCCACGTCCGGACAGCCGCCCACCACCGACGCGCCCATCTTCACCGCGTCCCGCAGCATCGCGAGCCCGTCCGCCCCGGCCACGCCCGTCAGCAGCCGCGGCACCGCCACCGCCGTCAGATCGGCGAGCCCGCGCAGCGACCGCCGCGCCTGGAGCACCGCCTCCAGCGACGCCAGCCCCTGCACGTCCCCGATCCGCACGTGCGCGCGCAGCGCCGTCGCCCCGTGGCCGAGCTGCAGCAGCGCCGCCTCCGTGGCGCGGCGCTGGACGTCCTCGGTCGCGTACGAGACGGGGCCCGGCGCGTCGGCGCTGAGCGCCGTGTCGGCGTGGGCGTGCGGCTCGGCGGGGGCCGGAAGCAGCAGGTACCCGGCGAGGTCCACGCGGGCGCCGTGGCCGCCGAGGCTGCCCGGCGTGCCCACGGCCTCGATGCGCCCGCCGCTGAGCCGTACGTCGACGGTCCTGCCGTCCATGAGCCGGGCGCCGCACAGCAGCAGGGCGGTGGTCTCGGTGGTGGCGCCCTCGGGCGGCCGCGGCTGCTGGCTGTCGGACGACATCGGGCTCCTGGCAGGGGCGGAGGGGCGGGCGGTGGCAGCAAGATCGCTCAGCGTGAGGTGAGCCTAGGCGCCGTCCGTCCGGGCTTCGAGGAGGAGCGCAATAGTCGTACCGGCGTGGGGCACGAGTGGCGTACGAGGCGACTCCAGCCGCGGGTACGGGGCGACTCCCGCCGGTCCCGGCCAGGGCGTCCGCGCCCGGCTGCGGGCGGGGCTCCGCGCGCGGCCGCAGGGGGCGGGAATCGGATTTGGGTGAACGGCCGCCGACCGTGTAATGTCTTCATCGCTCGCCCCAATAGCTCAGTCGGCAGAGCGTCTCCATGGTAAGGAGAAGGTCTACGGTTCGATTCCGTATTGGGGCTCTGGTGTCAGGGGATCCTCACCTTCGGGTGGGGTGATCCCGACATCTCAGCGGTGTAGCTCAGTCGGTAGAGCAAGCGGCTCATAATCGCTGTGTCACCGGTTCAAGTCCGGTCACCGCTACTCCCAGTAGCCGATTGTGGGGTCGGTCCTTCGATCGGCTACTCTTTTCTGCGTTCCATCCGTCCATCCGTCCGTCAAGGAGCACTCACGTGGCTGCCACCGACGTCCGCCCGAAGATCACGCTGGCCTGCGTGGAGTGCAAGGAGCGGAACTACATCACCAAGAAGAACCGGCGCAACAACCCGGACCGTCTTGAGATGAAGAAGCACTGCCCGCGTTGCAACGCGCACACCGCGCACCGCGAGACGCGCTGAATCAGGCTCGTACACGAGGCCGTCCCCACCGGGGGCGGCCTCGTGTCGTTTCCGCACACCCCAGCACTCCAGCACCCCAACGCACCACATCAGGAGGTACCGCGTCCATGGCGCTCGACCAGTCCTTCGTGGGGCGGACCTATCCGCCCACCGCGCCGTACGAGGTCGGCCGGGAAAAGATCCGCGAGTTCGCCGAGGCGATCGGTGACGGGAATCCGGCTTTCACCGACACGGAGGCCGCCAAGGCGCTCGGGCACCCCGAAGTGATCGCCCCGCCGACCTTTGTGTTCGCGATCACGTTCCAGGCCGCGGGACAGGTGATCTCCGACCCCCAGCTCGGTCTCGACTACAGCCGCGTCGTCCACGGCGACCAGAAATTCGCGTACACCCGTCCCGTACGCGCCGGGGACCGGCTCACGGTCACCTCGACCATCGAGGCGATCAAGTCCCTCGCCGGGAACGACATTCTCGATATCCGCGGTGAGGTGCACGACGAGGCGGGCGAGCACGTCGTGACCGCCTGGACCAAGCTCGTGGCGCGCGCGGCAGAGGAGGCGTGAGAAACACCATGACCGCCAAGATCGCATTCGACGACGTCGAGGTCGGCACCGAACTCCCGGCGCAGAGCTTTCCCGTGACGCGCGCCACGCTCGTGCGGTACGCGGGCGCCTCCGGCGACTTCAACCCGATCCACTGGAACGAGAAGTTCGCCAAGGAGGTCGGGCTCCCCGACGTCATCGCACACGGCATGTTCACGATGGCCGAGGCCATCCGTGTCGTGACCGACTGGGCCGGCGACCCGGCCGCCGTCGTCGAGTACGGGGTGCGCTTCACCAAGCCGGTCATCGTGCCGAACGACGACGAGGGCGCGCTGATCGAGGTCAGCGCCAAGGTCGCGGCCAAGCTCGACGACGGCCGGGTCCGCGTCGACCTGACCGCCACCAGCGCGGGCCAGAAGGTCCTCGGCATGTCCCGCGCCGTCGTCCAGCTCGCCTGACACGACGCCACCCCCTCCGGGCACGGGCCAGGGCACACCACCCAGGGCCCGGGCCCTCGGCCACCGGCCCTAGTCCGGCCCGGGCCCGGCCCCCGGCCCCAGTCCGGCCCCGGCCAGGCCCGGCAGCGGCCCCAGCCCGGCCCCGCCCAGGCCCGGCCCCAGGCCCGGCCCCAGGCCCAGCCTCCGTCCCCGGTGCGCCGCGCCCGGCCCCGCCCCGACCCCGTACCGGAGACCGGCGCCCCCACCCGTGCCCCGTACTCTTGGGCCCGTGCAGGAACTCCACGACGCCCCACTCGCCCCGTTGACCACCTTCCGGCTCGGCGGGCCCGCCGCACGGCTTGTCACCGCCACCACGGATGACGAAGTCGTCGCCGCCGTGCGCGAGGCCGACAGCACCGGGACGCCCCTGCTGCTCATCGGCGGCGGCTCCAACCTGGTCATCGGCGACAAGGGCTTCGACGGCACCGCCCTGCGCATCGCGACCCGAGGCCTCACCCTCGACGGCACCCGCCTGGAGCTGGCCGCCGGCGAGGTCTGGTCCGACGCGGTCGCCCGGACCGTCGAGGCGGGTCTGGCCGGCATCGAGTGCCTGGCCGGCATCCCCGGCTCGGCCGGCGCCACGCCCATCCAGAACGTCGGGGCGTACGGCCAGGAGGTCTCCGCCACGATCACAGAGGTCGTCGCGTACGACCGGCGCGCCGAGGAGACGGTGACGGTCCCCAACGCGGAGTGCCTGTTCTCGTACCGCCACAGCCGCTTCAAGGCGGACCCCGACCGGTACGTCGTCCTGCGCGTACGGTTCGCGCTGGAGGACGCGGACGGGATGAGCGCCCCGATCCGGTACGCGGAGACCGCGCGCGCCCTGGGCGTCGAGCCCGGCGACCGCGTCCCCGTCGGCGCCGCCCGCGAGACCGTCCTCGCCCTCCGCGCCGGCAAGGGCATGGTCCTGGACCCCGACGACCACGACACCTGGTCCGCCGGGTCCTTCTTCACCAACCCGATCCTCACCGACGCCGAGTACGCGGCTTTCCTCGACCGCGTCCGCGACCGCCTCGGCCCCGACACCGCCCCGCCCGCGTACCCGGCGGGCGACGGCCGGACCAAGACGTCAGCGGCCTGGCTGATCGACAAGGCGGGGTTCACCAAGGGCTACGGGGCCGGACCCGCCCGTATCTCCACCAAGCACACCCTCGCCCTCACCAACCGCGGCGAGGCCACCACCGAGGACCTCCTGGCCCTCGCCCGCGAGGTCGTCGCCGGCGTACGGGACGCCTTCGGCGTGACACTGGTCAACGAGCCGGTCACGGTCGGCGTCAGCCTGTAGGGGCGGCCAGCCAGTCGTCGATCCCCGACAGCAGCTTCCGGCGCACGTCCTCCGGAGCCACCGAAGCCCGCACCGACTGGCGCGCCAGCTCCGCCAGCTCCACGTCCGTGAAGCCGTGGTGGTGGCGGGCGATCTCGTACTGGTCCGCGAGCCGCGCGCCGAACAGCAGCGGGTCGTCCGCGCCCAGCGCCACCGGGACGCCCGCGTCGAAGAACGTCCGCAGCGGTACGTGCTCGGGCTTCTCGTACACGCCCAGCGCCACGTTCGACGCCGGGCACACCTCGCACGTCACGCCCTTCTCGGCGAGCCGGCGCAGCAGCCGCGGGTCCTCCGCCGCCCGCACCCCGTGCCCGATACGGGACGCCCGCAGGTCGTCCAGGCAGTCCCGTACGGACGCCGGGCCCGTCAGCTCACCGCCGTGCGGCGCCGCCAGCAGCCCGCCCTCCCGCGCGATCGCGAACGCCCGGTCGAAGTCGCGTGCCATCCCGCGCCGCTCGTCGTTCGAGAGCCCGAACCCCACCACACCCCGGTCCGCGTACCGCACCGCCAGCCGGGCCAGTGTGCGCGCGTCCAGCGGATGCTTCATCCGGTTCGCCGCTACCAGCACCCGCATCCCCAGCCCCGTCTCGCGCGAGGCCGACTCCACCGCGTCCAGGATGATCTCCAGCGCCGGGATCAGCCCGCCGAGCCGCGGCGCGTACGAGGTCGGGTCCACCTGGATCTCCAGCCACCCCGACCCGTCCCGTACGTCCTCCTCGGCCGCCTCCCGCACGAGCCGCCGGATGTCCTCCGGCTCGCGCAGACACGACCGGGCCATGTCGTACAGCCGCTGGAAGCGGAACCAGCCGCGCTCGTCCGTCGCCCGCAGCTTCGGCGGCTCCCCGCCGGTCAGCGCCTCGGGGAGATGGACGCCGTACTTGTCGGCCAGCTCCAGCAGGGTCGCCGGCCGCATGGACCCCGTGAAGTGCAGATGCAGATGGGCCTTCGGCAGCAGGGTGAGATCGCGGACGTACGGGGGGTTCGGGGGGTACCCCCCTGAAGAGCTCAGCATTCCGGGATCCTGCCGCAGACGGCCGCCGTACGGCAGCCCCTTTCTCCGAACGAGTATGTGCGGGAACGAAAAAACGGGCGCGGTACCTCACGTGAGGTACCGCGCCCGTCACCGCGTGCCTGCGCTCAGTCGCGTGCCTGCGCTCAGTCGCGCGCCTCCGCCAGCAGCTTCTGCATCCGCGACACACCCTCGGCCAGGTCCGCGTCACCCAGCGCGTACGAGAGACGCAGATACCCGGGCGTGCCGAACGCCTCGCCCGGGACGACCGCCACCTCGACCTCGTCCAGGATCAGCGCCGCCAGCTCGACGGAGGTCTGCGGGCGCTTCCCGCGGATCTCCTTGCCCAGCAGCCCCTTCACCGACGGGTACGCGTAGAACGCGCCCTCCGGCGTCGGGCAGACGATGCCGTCGATCTCGTTCAGCATCCGCACGATCGTCTGGCGCCGCCGGTCGAAGGCCGCACGCATCTGGGCGACCGCGTCCAGGTTCCCGGACACCGCGGCCAGCGCGGCGACCTGCGCCACGTTGGAGACGTTGGACGTGGCGTGCGACTGGAGGTTCGTCGCGGCCTTCACGACGTCCTTCGGGCCCACGATCCACCCCACGCGCCAGCCCGTCATGGCGTACGTCTTGGCCACGCCGTTGACGACGACGCACTTGTCGCGCAGCTCGGGCACCAGCGCGGGCAGCGACGTGAAGGTCGCGTCGCCGTACACCAGGTGCTCGTAGATCTCGTCCGTCAGCACCCACAGGCCGTGCTCCACGGCCCAGCGGCCGATCGCCTCGGCGTCCTCGCGCGCGTAGACGGCGCCGGTCGGGTTCGACGGCGAGACGAACAGCACGACCTTCGTACGCTCCGTACGGGCCGCCTCCAGCTGCTCCACCGACACGCGGTAGCCGGTCGTCTCGTCCGCGACGACCTCCACCGGAACACCGCCCGCGAGCCGGATCGACTCCGGGTACGTCGTCCAGTACGGGGCCGGGACGATGACCTCGTCGCCCGGGTCGAGGATCGCGGCGAAGGCCTCGTAGATGGCCTGCTTGCCGCCGTTGGTGACGAGGATCTCCGAGGGGTCGACCTCGTAGCCGGAGTCGCGCAGCGTCTTGGCGGCGATCGCGGACTTCAGCTCCGGCAGACCGCCGGCCGGCGTGTAGCGGTGGTACTTCGGGTTCCGGCAGGCCTCGACGGCCGCCTCCACGATGTAGTCGGGCGTCGGGAAGTCGGGCTCGCCCGCGCCGAAGCCGATCACCGGACGCCCGGCGGCCTTGAGGGCCTTGGCCTTGGCGTCGACGGCGAGGGTCGCGGACTCGGAGATCGCGCCGATACGGGCGGACACCCGGCGCTCGGTGGGAGAGGTCGGAGTTGCAGCGCTCATGCTGCCCATCGTCCCAGACCCCGCCGGAGCCCGGCACACAGGTTTCGCCTTACGGACACACCCGTGACATGCCCCGCGCGCGCCCTCGCCGACACGCCCCGCAGGCGCGGCGCGGAGCCGTCTCGGGCTATCTGTTCGACGCGGCGCCCCTGACCACGTACACTCTCTGCTCGTTGGCCCTCACCGACCACACCGCGGACCACCTCCACGGATGCGGTAGGTTGGGGGAGAACCACAAAGGGTCGTAGCTCAATTGGTAGAGCACTGGTCTCCAAAACCAGCGGTTGGGGGTTCAAGTCCCTCCGGCCCTGCTACACACACCGCCAGGATGTGTGCGCAGGTATGTACTTCATTGCACCGCCGTGCGGCTCCACCCGGGCGCGGCACGGCCGACCCGGAATCAGGTGAGAGACGTGACGGACGCCGTAGGCTCCATCGACATGCCTGATGCTGAGGACGAAGCGCCGGAGTCGAAGAAGAAGACCCGCAAGGGTGGCAAGCGGGCCAAGAAGGGCCCGCTCGGCCGGCTCGCGCTCTTCTACCGCCAGATCGTCGCCGAGCTGCGCAAGGTCGTCTGGCCGACTCGTAATCAGCTGACCACGTACACGACCGTCGTGATCATCTTCGTGGTCATCATGATCGGTCTGGTGACGGTGATCGACTTGGGCTTCACGGAAGCAGTCAAGTACGTCTTCGGCTGATTCCCCGCGGAGGGCGCCCACCCCGGCGCCCCTTTTCGCATGTTCCACCCCATCTGTATCCAGGAAGAAGCAGCCACCGTGTCTGACCCGAACCTGAACGAGTCCGCCCAGGACGAACTCGACATCGTCGAGGCGGCCGACGAGGACCAGGCGGAAGCTGCGGACGCCGCTGTCGACAAGGCGGCCGAGGACGCCGCGGTGCACGTCGAGACGGTCGAGGACGCCGACGAGGCCGAAGCCGCCGAGAGCGCCGACGAGCCCGCCGACGAGACCGCCGAGGCCACGGCCGAGGACGTCGAGCAGGCCGACGAGGAGCCCGCCGAGGCTGCCGAGGCCGAGCCCGCCGAGCCGGTCGACCCCGTCGCCGCGCTCCGCGACGAGCTGCGCGGCCTCCCCGGCGAGTGGTACGTGATCCACACCTACGCGGGCTACGAGAAGCGCGTGAAGGCGAACCTGGAGCAGCGTGCCGTCTCGCTGAACGTCGAGGACTTCATCTACCAGGCCGAGGTCCCCGAGGAAGAGATCGTCCAGATCAAGAACGGCGAGCGCAAGAACGTCCGGCAGAACAAGCTGCCCGGCTATGTGCTCGTCCGCATGGACCTGACGAACGAGTCCTGGGGCGTCGTCCGCAACACCCCCGGCGTCACCGGCTTCGTGGGCAACGCCTACGACCCGTACCCGCTGACGCTGGACGAGATCGTCAAGATGCTCGCCCCGGAGGCCGAGGAGAAGGCCGCCCGCGAGGCCGCCGAGGCCGAGGGCAAGCCGGCGCCCGCCCGCAAGGTCGAGGTCCAGGTCCTGGACTTCGAGGTCGGCGACTCGGTCACCGTCACGGACGGTCCGTTCGCCACGCTGCAGGCGACCATCAACGAGATCAACCCCGACTCGAAGAAGGTCAAGGGCCTCGTCGAGATCTTCGGTCGCGAGACCCCGGTCGAGCTCAGCTTCGACCAGATCCAGAAGAACTGACCCCTACGCGGTCGGCTTCAGCGTCCGGACAGGTCAGAGTGGCGGTCACCGCCCTCTGACCTGCTCGGTTTTTGGACGCGCACAGATACCCGTTATCGTTGTGCGGTATGCCTCCATCCGGATGATGCCGGTTGGTGGCCGAACACTCTCACTAGGACCCGGAGAGAGCAATGCCTCCCAAGAAGAAGAAGGTCACGGGGCTTATCAAGCTCCAGATCCAGGCCGGCGCCGCCAACCCGGCTCCGCCGGTCGGCCCCGCGCTGGGTCAGCACGGCGTCAACATCATGGAGTTCTGCAAGGCCTACAACGCCGCGACCGAGTCGCAGCGTGGCTGGGTGATCCCGGTGGAGATCACGGTCTACGAGGACCGCTCCTTCACCTTCATCACCAAGACCCCGCCGGCGTCGAGGATGATCCTCAAGGCCGCGGGTGTGGAGAAGGGCTCCGGCGAGCCGCACAAGACCAAGGTCGCCAAGCTCACGAGCGCCCAGGTCCGCGAGATCGCCACCACCAAGATGCCCGACCTGAACGCGAACGACCTGGACGCCGCCGAGAAGATCATCGCCGGCACCGCCCGTTCCATGGGCATCACGGTCGAGGGCTGATCAAGCTCCCGTAAGACCTCAGTGGCAGGGCCAGGCGCTGGCCCGGACCACGACTCCATACCTGAAAGCACAGGAGAAGAAGTGAAGCGCAGCAAGGCTCTCCGCGGCGCGGACGCCAAGATCGACCGGGAGCGCAACTACGCCCCCCTCGAGGCCGTCCGTCTCGCCAAGGAAACCGCCGCCACCAAGTTCGACGGCACCGTCGAGGTCGCCTTCCGCCTGGGTGTCGACCCGCGCAAGGCCGACCAGATGGTCCGTGGCACCGTGAACCTTCCGCACGGCACCGGCAAGACCGCCCGGGTCCTGGTCTTCGCGACCGGTGACCGTGCTGCGGCCGCGGAGGCCGCGGGCGCCGACATCGTCGGCTCCGACGAACTGATCGACGAGGTCGCGAAGGGCCGTCTGGACTTCGACGCCGTCGTCGCCACCCCGGACCTCATGGGCAAGGTCGGCCGCCTCGGCCGCGTCCTCGGCCCCCGTGGTCTGATGCCGAACCCGAAGACCGGCACCGTCACGATGGACGTCGCCAAGGCCGTCACCGACATCAAGGGCGGCAAGATCGAGTTCCGTGTCGACAAGCACGCGAACCTGCACTTCATCATCGGCAAGGTGTCCTTCGACGACACGAAGCTGGTCGAGAACTACGCCGCGGCGCTGGAGGAGATCCTCCGTCTGAAGCCGTCCGCCGCGAAGGGCCGCTACATCAAGAAGGCGACCCTGACCACCACCATGGGCCCCGGCATCCCGCTGGACGCCAACCGCACCCGCAACCTCCTCGTCGAGGAGGACCCGGCGGCGGTCTGAGTCTGACAACTCACCCACGGTTCCCGAACCGGTCCCCGTACCTCTCCGGAGGTGCGGGGGCCGGTTTTTTCGCCTGATCACTGTCGTACGCGTGCGTTACGGTTCAGTTGTTCGCACAACGGAGAACAAGGGGTGGGGCATGACCGTGTCCGCATGGAAGCGCGTGGGGGTCACCCTGACGGCCGCGGCCGTCGTCGCCGGGGCAGCCGGCTGCCAGAGCGGCGGCGAGCAGCAGGGCGCCGGGCAGGAGCGCCTGGAGTGGTCATCGGCCACGCAGGTCATCCGGACGGCGTACGAGAAGACGGCCGACGCGAAGTCGGCGAAGGTCCACCTGACCATGTCGATGCCCGCCGGGCTCGCGACCGGCGCGGACAGCGGCGAGCTGGAGATGTCCGGCGTCATGGGATGGAACCCGTCCCAGATGGACCTCACCATGAAGGGCGGCCCCTTCGAGGGCGCCGGCGCCGGCGCGCCCGGCCAGATGCGCCTGCTGATGGTCGACAACGTGCTGTACGTGAAGACGGCCGGTGGTGCGAAGTCCCCCGTCGACGAGCTCTTCGGCGACCGCTGGATAAAGATCGACTTCGCCGCGGCCGCCGAGAAGTCCGGCGACGCCGCGCTGCGGAAGGAGATGACCCGCGGCCTGGAGAACATGAACCAGGACCCGGCCAAGCAGCTCGCCATGCTCCTGGAGTCGCCCAACCTCAAGCACATCGGTCCCGAGAAGATCGACGGCGTCGAGGCGCAGCACTACAAGGGCACCCTCACGGTCGAGGAGATGGTCGCCGCGAACACCTCGCTCTCCGTGCTCAGCAAGGAGGAGAGGGACGAGCTCGTCGCGAACATGAAGAACGGCGGCCTGAAGGCGTACGACACCGAGGTCTGGGTCAACGAGGACGGCTACCCGGTCAAGATGGACGTCGGCATGGTGACCCCGCAGGGCACCATGAAGGTCACCGCGACGTACTCGGACTACGGCACGAAGGCCGGCGTGCAGGCCCCGCCGCCCGGTGAGACCGCCGACATCATGGAGATGCTGGGCGACCTCGTGAAGGGCGCCGAGGGCGGCGCCGACGGTACCGGCGAGGACGCCGGGGCCGGGGCCGCCTGAGTGACCGGTCGCCCGATTTGCTTGACGGCGACCGGTTCCCGTACTCTTCCACGGAAGCCAAAGACCGCTGGTCGCTGCTGTGTCCCAGGACGCGGCAGCCGAAGGATCCGCTAGCTACGGACGGCCTGCGCAGGTGACTGTGGATGTACTCCCGGATGTATGTGTCCGGTCGAGTCACGCCCCGTGCGCCTGCGCCGGGGCGTTTCGTTTTGCCCAGTCTCCTTCCTTCAGCCACTGCGGTCCGAATCACCCGGAAGGAGGCCGAGGCTCATGGCGAGGCCCGACAAGGCTGCCGCGGTTGCCGAGCTGACGGACAAGTTCCGCAGCTCCAACGCCGCTGTGCTGACCGAGTACCGCGGTCTCACCGTGGCGCAGATCAAGCAGCTGCGCCGTTCGCTCGGTGAGAACGCCCAGTACGCCGTGGTGAAGAACACGCTGACCAAGATTGCGGCCAACGAGGCCGGGATCACGACGCTGGACGACCAGTTCGCTGGTCCGACGGCCGTCGCCTTCGTCACCGGTGACCCGGTGGAGTCGGCGAAGAGTCTTCGTGACTTCGCCAAGGACAACCCGAACCTGATCATCAAGGGCGGTGTCCTTGATGGCAAGGCGCTGTCCGCCGATGAGATCAAGAAGCTTGCGGACCTCGAGTCCCGCGAGGTTCTGCTCGCCAAGCTGGCGGGCGCCATGAAGGGCAAGCAGTCCCAGGCTGCCGCGCTCTTCCAGGCGCTCCCGTCGAAGCTCGTCCGCACCGTGGACGCGCTGCGCGCCAAGCAGGCCGAGCAGGGCGGTGCCGAGTAATTCGGCTCGCGCATTGACCGCCGCCTGACACGGGCGACGGTCACAGCGGGCCCAACGTACGCCCGCCTCACATGTACATCCCGGCACCAGCCGAATTAGTGGAAGGACCGCCACCATGGCGAAGCTGTCTCAGGACGACCTGCTCGCGCAGTTCGAGGAGATGACCCTCATCGAGCTCGCCGAGTTCGTGAAGGCCTTCGAGGAGAAGTTCGACGTCACCGCCGCCGCCCCGGTCGCCGTTGCCGCCGCCGGCGCCCCGGGTGCCCCGGCTGCCGAGGCTGCCGAGGAGAAGGACGAGTTCGACGTCATCCTCACCGGCGCCGGCGACAAGAAGATCCAGGTCATCAAGGTCGTGCGTGAGCTGACCTCCCTGGGTCTGAAGGAGGCCAAGGACCTCGTCGACGGCACTCCGAAGCCGGTCCTCGAGAAGGTCAACAAGGAGGCCGCTGACAAGGCCGCCGAGGCCCTCAAGGGCGCCGGTGCCGCTGTCGAGGTCAAGTGACCTGACGCGGGTCTCCTGACTCGTGCGAACGCCCGCTGAGGGCGTTGTGAAGGGCGATCACCCATCCGGGTGGTCGCCCTTCTGCGCTGCCGTGACGTCCGCCTTGCACTGGGACTCCAGGGGAGTATGGTGATCTTCGCCGTGCGCCCCGCGGAGTCAGGGGCCTTGACGAACCGCACGGCGCGCGCAATTCTCAGGACGCGTCGCCACACGATCCAGGTTCCGAGGCATGGATCGGCGACCGAACGGGCAGTATCGAGGTGCGCCGACGGCGCGAGGTGCGCGAAGTTGAGAAGAACGAGGGTCGCGAAATACTCGCCCTGGACATCAGTGGGCCAAGTGGCTACACTGACCCTTTGCGCTGCCTGTTAGCTGCTCCCTGCCCGTCACCAGGGGCATCCCCTCGCAAGAGCACAGTTGACCGAATGCCCTGACCTGGCCAAACGGCTGAAATCAGGAACACTCTGTCGCTGTGACCCGCTTGGGACCGGTACGCGCGTAGTGAGTCCGAGCCCTCGGAAGGACCCCCTCTTGGCCGCCTCGCGCAACGCCTCGACCGCGAATACGAACAACGGCGCAAGCACCGCCCCGCTGCGCATCTCCTTTGCAAAGATCAAGGAGCCCCTCGAGGTTCCGAACCTCCTCGCGCTGCAGACCGAGAGCTTTGACTGGCTGCTCGGCAACGCCGCGTGGAAGGCTCGTGTCGAGTCGGCTCTGGAGTCCGGACAGGACGTTCCCACCAAGTCCGGTCTGGAGGAGATCTTCGAGGAGATCTCGCCGATCGAGGACTTCTCCGGGTCGATGTCGCTGACTTTCCGCGACCACCGCTTCGAGCCCCCCAAGAACTCGATCGACGAGTGCAAGGAGCGCGACTTCACGTACGCCGCGCCGCTCTTCGTCACGGCCGAGTTCACCAACAACGAGACCGGCGAGATCAAGTCCCAGACGGTCTTCATGGGCGACTTCCCGCTCATGACCAACAAGGGCACCTTCGTCATCAACGGCACCGAGCGTGTCGTGGTGTCGCAGCTCGTGCGCTCGCCGGGTGTCTACTTCGACTCCTCCATCGACAAGACGTCCGACAAGGACATCTACTCCGCCAAGATCATCCCGTCCCGGGGTGCCTGGCTGGAGATGGAGATCGACAAGCGCGACATGGTCGGTGTCCGTATCGACCGCAAGCGCAAGCAGTCCGTGACCGTCCTCCTCAAGGCGCTCGGCTGGACGACCGAGCAGATCCTGCAGGAGTTCGGCGAGTACGAGTCGATGCGCGCCACCCTGGAGAAGGACCACACCCAGGGCCAGGACGACGCGCTCCTCGACATCTACCGCAAGCTCCGTCCGGGCGAGCCCCCGACGCGTGAGGCCGCGCAGACGCTGCTCGAGAACTTGTACTTCAACCCGAAGCGCTACGACCTCGCGAAGGTCGGCCGCTACAAGGTCAACAAGAAGCTCGGTGCCGACGCGCCCCTCGACGCCGGTGTCCTGACCGTCGACGACATCATCGCGACGATCAAGTACCTGGTGCAGCTGCACGCCGGCGAGACCGAGACCGTCGGGTCGAACGGCTCCACGATCGTCGTCGAGACCGACGACATCGACCACTTCGGCAACCGCCGTCTGCGCAACGTCGGCGAACTCATCCAGAACCAGGTCCGCACGGGTCTGGCGCGGATGGAGCGCGTCGTGCGCGAGCGCATGACGACCCAGGACGTCGAGGCGATCACGCCGCAGACCCTGATCAACATCCGGCCGGTCGTCGCCTCCATCAAGGAGTTCTTCGGCACCAGCCAGCTGTCGCAGTTCATGGACCAGAACAACCCGCTGTCCGGGCTGACGCACAAGCGTCGTCTGTCCGCGCTCGGCCCGGGTGGTCTGTCCCGTGAGCGGGCCGGCTTCGAGGTCCGAGACGTGCACCCGTCCCACTACGGACGCATGTGCCCGATCGAGACCCCCGAAGGCCCGAACATCGGTCTGATCGGTTCGCTCGCCTCGTACGGCCGCGTCAACGCGTTCGGCTTCGTCGAGACGCCGTACCGCAAGGTCGTCGACGGCCAGGTCACCGACGAGGTGGACTACCTGACCGCCGACGAGGAGGACCGCTTCGTCATCGCGCAGGCCAACGCGCCGCTGACCGAGGACCTCCGGTTCGCCGAGGCCCGCGTCCTGGTCCGCCGCCGTGGCGGCGAGGTCGACTACATCGGCGGCGAGGACGTCGACTACATGGACGTCTCGCCGCGCCAGATGGTGTCGGTCGCGACCGCCATGATCCCGTTCCTCGAGCACGACGACGCCAACCGTGCCCTCATGGGCGCGAACATGATGCGCCAGGCCGTTCCGCTCATCCAGGCGGAGGCCCCGCTCGTCGGCACCGGCATGGAGTACCGCTCCGCCGTCGACGCCGGCGACGTCGTCAAGGCCGAGAAGGACGGTGTGGTCCAGGAGCTCTCCGCGGACTACATCACCGTCGCCAACGACGACGGCACGTACATCACGTACCGCCTGGCCAAGTTCGCCCGCTCCAACCAGGGCACCTCCGTCAACCAGAAGGTCATCGTCGCCGAGGGCGACCGGGTCGTCGAGGGCCAGGTCCTGGCCGACGGTCCGGCCACCCAGGAGGGCGAGATGGCCCTCGGCAAGAACCTCCTCGTGGCGTTCATGCCGTGGGAGGGCCACAACTACGAGGACGCGATCATCCTGTCGCAGCGCCTCGTCCAGGACGACGTCCTCTCCTCGATCCACATCGAGGAGCACGAGGTCGACGCCCGTGACACCAAGCTGGGCCCCGAGGAGATCACCCGGGACATCCCGAACGTCTCCGAGGAGGTCCTCGCCGACCTCGACGAGCGCGGCATCATCCGCATCGGTGCCGAGGTCGTCGCCGGCGACATCCTGGTCGGCAAGGTCACCCCGAAGGGTGAGACCGAGCTGACGCCGGAGGAGCGCCTGCTCCGCGCGATCTTCGGTGAGAAGGCCCGTGAGGTCCGCGACACCTCGCTGAAGGTGCCGCACGGTGAGACCGGCAAGGTCATCGGCGTGCGCGTCTTCGACCGCGAGGAGGGCGACGAGCTGCCCCCGGGCGTGAACCAGCTGGTCCGCGTCTACGTGGCGCAGAAGCGCAAGATCACCGACGGTGACAAGCTCGCCGGCCGCCACGGCAACAAGGGTGTCATCTCCAAGATCCTGCCGATCGAGGACATGCCGTTCCTGGAGGACGGCACCCCGGTCGACATCATCCTCAACCCGCTCGGCGTCCCGTCCCGAATGAACCCGGGACAGGTCCTGGAGATCCACCTCGGCTGGCTCGCCAGCCAGGGCTGGGACGTCTCCGGCCTCGCCGACGACTGGGCCAAGCGGCTCCAGAGCATCGGCGCCGACCAGGTCGAGCCCCGCACCAACGTCGCGACCCCGGTCTTCGACGGTGCCCGCGAGGACGAGTTGGCCGGTCTGCTGGAGAACACCCTCCCGAACCGCGACGGCGACCGTCTGATGCTGCCGTCCGGCAAGGCGCGTCTGTTCGACGGCCGCTCCGGCGAGCCGTTCCCGGACCCGATCTCCGTCGGGTACATGTACATCCTCAAGCTGCACCACCTGGTCGACGACAAGCTGCACGCCCGCTCGACCGGTCCGTACTCGATGATCACCCAGCAGCCGCTGGGTGGTAAGGCTCAGTTCGGTGGCCAGCGCTTCGGTGAGATGGAGGTGTGGGCGCTGGAGGCGTACGGCGCCGCTTACGCCCTCCAGGAGCTGCTGACCATCAAGTCCGACGATGTCACCGGCCGCGTGAAGGTCTACGAGGCCATCGTCAAGGGCGAGAACATCCCCGAGCCCGGCATCCCGGAGTCCTTCAAGGTGCTCATCAAGGAGATGCAGTCCCTGTGCCTCAACGTGGAGGTGCTGTCCTCGGACGGCATGTCCATCGAGATGCGCGACACCGACGAGGACGTCTTCCGCGCTGCGGAGGAGCTCGGCATCGACCTGTCCCGGCGCGAGCCGAGCAGCGTCGAAGAGGTCTGACGGGTCGGCCGGCCGGACCCCAGCGGTCCGGCCGGCCCCGCCCAGCGACCCGTACAGACCATTGATTGACACGAACCCTGAGAGGGATTGACGCATAGTGCTCGACGTCAACTTCTTCGACGAGCTGCGGATCGGCCTGGCCACCGCGGACGACATCCGGCAGTGGTCCCACGGCGAGGTAAAGAAGCCGGAGACCATCAACTACCGCACCCTGAAGCCCGAGAAGGACGGCCTCTTCTGCGAGAAGATCTTCGGCCCCACCCGGGACTGGGAGTGCTACTGCGGCAAGTACAAGCGTGTCCGCTTCAAGGGCATCATCTGTGAGCGGTGTGGCGTCGAGGTCACCCGCGCCAAGGTGCGCCGTGAGCGGATGGGCCACATCGAGCTGGCCGCACCCGTCACCCACATCTGGTACTTCAAGGGCGTCCCGTCCCGCCTCGGCTACCTGCTGGACCTCGCCCCGAAGGACCTGGAGAAGGTCATCTACTTCGCGGCGTACATGATCACGTACGTCGACGAGGAGCGCCGCACCCGCGACCTGCCCTCGCTGGAGGCCCATGTCTCCGTCGAGCGCCAGCAGATCGAGCAGCGCCGCGACGCCGACCTCGAAGCCCGCGCCAAGAAGCTCGAGACCGACCTGGCCGAGCTGGAGGCCGAGGGCGCCAAGGCCGACGTGCGCCGCAAGGTCCGCGAGGGCGCCGAGCGCGAGATGAAGCAGCTCCGCGACCGTGCCCAGCGCGAGATCGACCGCCTCGACGAGGTGTGGAGCCGGTTCAAGAACCTCAAGGTCCAGGACCTGGAGGGCGACGAGCTGCTCTACCGCGAGCTGCGCGACCGGTTCGGCACCTACTTCGACGGCTCGATGGGCGCCGCCGCGCTGCAGAAGCGCCTGGAGTCCTTCGACCTCGACGAGGAGGCCGAGAAGCTCCGCGAGATCATCCGCACCGGCAAGGGCCAGAAGAAGACCCGTGCGCTCAAGCGTCTGAAGGTCGTTTCCGCGTTCCTGCAGACCAGCAACAGCCCCAAGGGCATGGTCCTCGACTGCGTCCCGGTGATCCCGCCGGACCTGCGTCCCATGGTGCAGCTCGACGGTGGCCGCTTCGCGACCTCCGACCTGAACGACCTGTACCGCCGTGTCATCAACCGGAACAACCGCCTGAAGCGGCTTCTCGACCTCGGCGCGCCCGAGATCATCGTGAACAACGAGAAGCGCATGCTCCAGGAGGCCGTCGACGCGCTGTTCGACAACGGCCGCCGCGGCCGCCCGGTCACCGGTCCGGGTAACCGCCCGCTGAAGTCCCTCAGCGACATGCTGAAGGGCAAGCAGGGCCGCTTCCGTCAGAACCTGCTCGGTAAGCGAGTCGACTACTCGGCGCGTTCCGTCATCGTCGTCGGCCCGCAGCTCAAGCTGCACCAGTGCGGTCTGCCCAAGGCCATGGCCCTGGAGCTCTTCAAGCCGTTCGTGATGAAGCGCCTGGTCGACCTGAACCACGCGCAGAACATCAAGTCGGCGAAGCGCATGGTCGAGCGCGGCCGCACGGTCGTGTACGACGTGCTGGAAGAGGTCATCGCCGAGCACCCGGTGCTGCTGAACCGTGCGCCCACGCTGCACCGCCTCGGCATCCAGGCCTTCGAGCCGCAGCTCGTCGAGGGCAAGGCCATCCAGATCCACCCGCTCGTCTGCACCGCGTTCAACGCGGACTTCGACGGTGACCAGATGGCCGTCCACCTGCCGCTCTCCGCGGAGGCGCAGGCCGAGGCCCGCATCCTGATGCTGTCCTCGAACAACATCCTCAAGCCGGCCGACGGCCGTCCGGTGACGATGCCGACGCAGGACATGGTCCTGGGTCTGTTCTTCCTCACCACGGACGAGGAGGAGCGCGAGGTCAAGGGCGAGGGCCGGGCGTTCAACTCGACCGCCGAGGCGATCATGGCGTTCGACGCCCGGGAGCTCTCGCTCCAGGCGAAGATCGACATCCGCTTCCCGATCGGTTCCGTGCCGCCCCGCGGCTGGACCCCGCCGGTCGACGAGGACGGCGCGACCGACTGGCAGCAGGGCGACAGCTTCCGGTTGCGGACGACCCTGGGCCGTGCGCTCTTCAACGAGCTGCTGCCCGAGGACTACCCGTTCGTCGACTACACGGTCGGCAAGAAGCAGCTCTCCGAGATCGTCAACGACCTCGCCGAGCGCTACCCGAAGGTCATCGTGGCGGCGACGCTCGACAACCTGAAGGCGGCCGGCTTCTACTGGGCGACCCGCTCCGGCGTCACCGTCGCCATCTCCGACGTCGTCGTTCCCGAGGCGAAGAAGGAGATCGTCCGCGGCTACGAGGCGCAGGACGAGAAGGTCCAGAAGCAGTACGAGCGCGGTCTGATCACCAAGGACGAGCGCACGCAGGAGCTCATCGCGATCTGGACCAAGGCGACCAACGAGGTCGCCGAGGCCATGAACGAGAACTTCCCGAAGACCAACCCCATCTTCATGATGGTCAACTCGGGTGCTCGTGGAAACATGATGCAGATGCGTCAGATCGCCGGTATGCGTGGTCTGGTGTCGAACGCCAAGAACGAGACCATCCCGCGGCCCATCAAGGCCTCGTTCCGCGAGGGTCTCTCCGTGCTGGAGTACTTCATCTCCACGCACGGTGCCCGTAAGGGTCTGGCCGACACCGCCCTGCGTACCGCCGACTCGGGTTACCTGACCCGTCGTCTGGTGGACGTCTCGCAGGACGTGATCATCCGCGAGGAGGACTGCGGCACCGACCGCGGTCTGCGTCTCCGGATCGCGTCCAAGGACGAGACGGGTGTCCTGCGCAAGGCGGAGGACGTCGAGACCAGCGTGTACGCGCGCTGCCTCGCCGAGGACGTCGTCGTCGACGGCAAGGTGCTGGCCCCGGCCGGTGTCGACCTCGGTGACGTGCTCATCGACCAGCTGGTCGCGGCGGGCGTGGAGGAGGTCAAGACCCGCTCGGTCCTGACCTGTGAGTCCGCCGTCGGCACCTGCGCCATGTGCTATGGCCGCTCGCTGGCCACCGGCAAGCTGGTCGACATCGGTGAGGCGGTCGGCATCATCGCCGCCCAGTCCATCGGTGAGCCCGGTACCCAGCTGACGATGCGTACCTTCCACACCGGTGGTGTGGCCGGTGACGACATCACGCAGGGTCTGCCGCGTGTCGTCGAGCTCTTCGAGGCCCGTTCGCCCAAGGGCATGGCCCCGATCTCGGAGGCGGCCGGCCGCGTCCGGATCGAGGAGACCGAGAAGACCAAGAAGATCGTCATCACGCCGGACGACGGCAGCGACGAGACGGCGTTCCCGATCTCGAAGCGCGCCCGTGTCCTGGTGAGCGAGGGCGACCACGTCGAGGTGGGCCAGAAGCTCACCGTGGGTACCGAGAACCCGCACGACGTGCTGCGCATCCTCGGCCAGCGGGCCGTTCAGGTCCACCTGGTCGGCGAGGTGCAGAAGGTCTACAACTCGCAGGGTGTGTCGATCCACGACAAGCACATCGAGATCATCATCCGGCAGATGCTGCGCCGTGTGACGATCATCGAGTCCGGCGACGCGGAGCTGCTGCCGGGCGAGCTCGTGGAGCGCTCGCGCTTCGAGCAGGAGAACCGTCGTGTGGTCACCGAGGGCGGCCACCCCGCCTCCGGCCGTCCGCAGCTGATGGGTATCACCAAGGCGTCGCTGGCGACGGAGTCGTGGCTGTCCGCGGCCTCCTTCCAGGAGACGACCAGGGTCCTGACGGACGCGGCGATCAACGCCAAGTCCGACTCCCTGATCGGCCTCAAGGAGAACGTCATCATCGGTAAGCTCATCCCGGCCGGTACGGGTCTGTCCCGCTACCGCAACATCCGGGTCGAGCCGACCGAGGAGGCGAAGGCCGCGATGTACTCGGCCGTCGGCTACGACGACATCGACTACTCGCCGTTCGGCACCGGCTCCGGCCAGGCCGTTCCGCTGGAGGACTACGACTACGGTCCGTACAACCAGTAAGCGAGCAGCTGTCTGAAGGGCGGCACCCCGTCACATACGGGGTGCCGCCCTTCGGCGTGTGGTCAGCCAAGCAGGGCCCGGTGGACGCGGTGGAGGGCGTGGACGCCGACGGTCAGGACCGGGGGGACGTCGACGGGCGGGACGCGGCGGGCCAGGGCCAGGGCGTCCACGGCTATCGCGTAGTCCTCGACGACCGACCGGGGCGTGTCCGGGGCGGTCGCGGCTGTGGCGTAGTCGGCCAGGACGTCGCCGTACTCGATGACGGCCAGCCGGATGTCGGTCTCCGTGGCGTCGGTCGTGAGGTGCGGGACCTCGTGTGCCATGACGTACCCCCGTAAGTCGTTTTCGCTGTTCGCTGTTCGCTGTTCGTTCTTCGCTGCTTTGCTGATGAGTGCATTGTCCGCGCAGTGCGGACGGTGCGTCAGGTGGGCGTTGACGCTGTCTTGACGGGGAGTGGTTGCCGGGGTCCGGCAAACCGGTGCCGGACCCCGGCGGGCGGCCGGTCAGCGGAGGGCCAGTTCCCAGAAGGCCACCGCCACGCCCACGCACGCCGTGACCGCGCCGATGCTGGCGAGCGGCCAGCGGGCCCGTTCCAGGGAGTCGAGGCGGGCCTCGTGGTCGGCGAGCTGGCGGTCGGTCTGGTCGCTGCGCTGCACCAGCAGCGCGAGCGAACCGTCGACCCGGGCGAACCCGGCTTCGAGGGTGCCGCGCAGGCGCTCCAGCTCCAGGGCGACCCCGACCGGGTCGTTCGGGTCGGTCTCGGTCATGGGCGGCTCCCGTGGTCGCGGCTGTCGGTACGCAGCCAGCCGGGCAGCAGGGTCTGCACGGCCGGCACGGCCATCACCCGGGTCAGCGCACCGGCGACGGCGAGCGCTGCGGCGACCCACGGGAGACTGGCCGGCAGACCCGCCGCGTCGACCAGGGCCGGCAGGGCGACGGCGAGGCCCACCGCGGTCTGGAGGACGGTACGTGCGGTGCGCTTGGCGGCTTCGGACAGGGGCATGGGCCCTCCTTCGGGCGGGTGTGCGGGGCGGTCAGGCGGTGTACGGGACCTTGAGGGCGTTCCAGGAGGTGCGGCCCGGCCAGCCGTCGGCGTCGGCGCCGCGGAAGCCGAGCTTGCGCTGCCACGCCGCGTACGAGAGGCGGTCCGCCTCGCTCCAGCGCGGGCCCGGGCCGATCCGGTACGCCGAGCAGCCCTCGGCGACCAGCCGGCGGCCCATCGCGGTGACGATCGGGGAGCTGGGGCGGCTCTTGAAGAAGGCCGCGCCGGGGAACGGCTGGTAGCGGGGCTTGGGCTTGGGTTTGGCCGGCGTGGGGGTGGGGGTGGGCGTCGGCGTCGGCTTCGGCGGGGGTGTCGCCTTGTCCAGGCGGCCGGCGATCCGGGCGCGCAGGTCCGGCATGGCGAAGCCGCGCGGGTCGACCTTGTGGTCGGACCACTCGCGGTGCCCGATGACGCTCTTGGCGCCCCAGCCGTGGGCGCGGCAGAGCGCGGCGGACGCCCGTTCGACGGCCTCCAGCTGGGCGGCCGGCCAGGGGTCGATGCCGTCGCCGAGGTTCACGCACTCGAAGCCGTAGAAGCGGGCGTTGCCGTCGACCGCGCCCGCGCTGCCCTGGTGCTCGCGCGGGGCCGGGGGTTTCTCGCCGTACGACTCGTCGACGACGGCGCGCAGGACGTTCGGGTCGCCGCCGCCCGCGTGGTTGGCGCGGCCGCCGCCGACGAGGTGGACGGTGCCGTCCTTGGCGATCACGCCGTGGCAGAGCGGGCCGGGGAGCTGGGAGTAGCCGCGGTGGCAGAGGGAGACGGTGGAGCGGGTTCCGGTGCTGACGGTGTGGTGGATCATCACGCCGTTGACCGGGCCCCAGGCGCCGGTGTGGTTGCGGTGGTGGGTGCGCCAGCCGGGGTGCTCGACGACGGTCACGCCTTCGGCGCGGAGGGCGGCGAGGAGTTGGGCGGGGGTGAGTGGGGTGGCCATGGGCGGGCTCCTGACTTGGGCGGGGGTGG
The DNA here is from genome assembly GCF_013362995.1 of Streptomyces sp. TRM64462. Lineage (GTDB taxonomy): Bacteria > Actinomycetota > Actinomycetes > Streptomycetales > Streptomycetaceae > Streptomyces. The sequence continues at coordinate 35,092 of NZ_JABWDV010000311.1, forward strand.
AACGGGGGCCGCCCCGCGCCGGGCGGGCCGTGGCGTGGGCGCGGGGCGGACGGGTGTGCGGGGCGTGGCGGTGCGGGGCGTGGCGGGAGGCGGGACACGTCGGCCGTCGGGGGCTGGTGTGGGTTGGGCGGCTGCACGCCGGTGGTTCCGCTGTGCCCACCCGTTCCGCCCTGGGGGTACCCCCTGCACGAAGTGCTTGGGGGAGGAACGCATGCCCACAGCGGAACGGGCGCGGGGCGGGCGCGGCGTCCGGTGGGAACGCGTACCCACAGCGGAACGCGCCCCGCGGCGGAATGCGGCCCTTGGCGGGACGTGCGCCCCGCGGCGGAGACGCGTGTCCGCAGCAGGACGGGGGCAGTGGGGCGCAGTCAGGGGGACGGGAAGGGGGAGGGGGCTGGGGGGAGGTGGAGTTCGCCGCCTGGTGGGGTGATGACTTCCTCCTCCGTGGGTGGCTGCTTCGGCTCCTCGGGCGTCGGCTCCGGTGGTGGCGCTTCTGTCGGTTCGGGCATCGGGGTCTGGTCCTCCGGTTGTGCGGTCATGACTGGCGGCCCTCCGCGAAGAGCGCGCCCACCGCCGCCGAGCCCGTGCCGGAGGTGCGGCGGCCCTCGATGTAGAGGTTGCTCCAGCTGAACGTGGGCTGGCCGTGCGGCGCGACGATCAGCTGCGTGAACGCCGAGCCGGTCGCCGTCGCCGTCTCGCCGAGCTGCAGCGTGCTCCCGTCCGCCGCCAGGTACCGCACCCGCGCCTCGACCGTCGTGTCGGCGTCCGCCTGGACCCACAGCCCGACCGCGAGCCGCGGGTGCTGGAGGTACATGCCGCCCTGGAGCACCCGCGTCCAGACGGTCGACGTGACGGGTGTGGGCGCCGGGTACAGCGGGATCGGGACGTAGGGGCGGGCGAGGCCGCCGGTCACGGTGTCGTCCGCGACGACGATCTTCCCGAAGCGGTCCCATATGGTCAGCGCCTGTGTGTCGCCTCCGTAGATGCCGAAGGCCAGGCTGCCGTCCTCGCGGCGGATCAGGACGCCCTGCTGCGGGCTGCCGTCGGTGTGCGGCGTGATGCCGCCGATGTGCATGAGCGTGTCCCCGGTCTCGTCCTTCACCATCAGCCGCCCGCCGTCGGTGATGGTGACGTCGCCGCCGGAGATGGTGTTCAGCGCGGGCCGGGTGACGGCGGCCGTGGACAGCCGGTGGACCCGGCGCTGGAGTTCGCGGATGAGGTCGAGCAGGTCCTCGGGCAGTGCGGGCATCAGCGGGCCTCCAGGAAGAGTTCGGCGGTCTCGGGGCGCCCGCGCTGGGGCGGGGTCACCTTGACCCCGATGACCCGGTAGCGGGCGTCGAGCCCCTCCGCGTACCACTCGTCGGTGATGCGCAGCCGTACCGTCCTGCCGAGCAGCATCGGCGGTACGGGGGCCCGGTCGTCGAGCCGGATCGTCACTGCGGGGATCACCACGGCCCCGCGGGCCTCGGCGAGTTCGGCGGCGGCCAGGGCGTCGAGCACGGGTACGGAGCTGACGGACGAGTGGTCGGACGACAGGTCGACGCGCGGCCAGCCGCCGTCGATCAGGTCCTGTGCCACGTGCTCGGCCGAGATGGCCGGGCGGCTCTCCTGGCTCTGGTCGCTGTTGGCGCTGGCGCCGCGCGCCCGCGAGGTGGTGCCGCCGCGGGTGGCGTCGCGCGGGAAGGAGTAGCTGAGCACCGGTCCCGGCCGGTCGAGTACGAGGTCGGTGCTGCCGGTGAACAGCTTGGGGTGGCCGAGGCGCAGCCGCTTCACACGCGCGCCGCTGACCGGGTCGCGGTAGACGGCGATGTGGTGCTCGAAGCCGTTGTCGACCTCCGAGAGCTGCTTGAGGGCCTCGTCGAGGGGTGTCTCGTCGCCGTCCCGCCACACCATGTCGCGCAGCACGCCGGACGTCTCGGTGCCGGTGGTGACCTGGATGTCGCCGCCGTCGGCGGTCTGGATGTGCTGCCACAGCCGCCGGGCGATCTCCAGCTGGTCGAGGCCGGTGTACGTCAGGTCGGCGCGGATACGGCGGCGCCCCGCGTACGAGTCGAACGTGGCCGCCTGGAGGGCGAGGGACAGCACGCCCTTGGCGTCGGCCTGGAGCGTGGACGTCCACAGGATGCCGCCCCACCACAGGTCGCCGCCGCGCTCCAGGTAGACGGCGGTCCTGCCCTCCTCGACGCGGCGGACCCGTTCGGCCATGGCCGCGTTGGGCACCGGGATCGTCCCGGACAGGGAGCCGGCCCGGCCGATGTAGTCGTCGAGCGAGACGTCGCGCAGCGGCAGCACGTCGATGGCCTGGTCGGTGCGCAGGTCGCAGAAGAGGACGCGGTACGGGCTGGTGGCGCCCGTCGTGGCCGTGGGGTTCGTCGGGCTCATGCGGCGGCCTCGTAGGTGGCGGTGCCGATGATCGAGTCGCCGGCCGACCACGTCCACGGCGTCTTCGCGTCGGTGAGCCCGGTGAAGTCGACCGCGGTGGCGTTGGGCTTGCCGGAGCTGAGCTCCAGCTCGAAGAAGCCGGTGCTGGTGAGGCGCAGCCGGGCGACCGCGCGGTTGTTGGTGTCGGCGTTCAGCTCGGCGAAGCCGATGGCCTGGAAGGTGGCGGCGGCCTGGACCGGCAGCGTGAAGCGCCAGTTGTCGGCCGTGCTCCCGTTGCCGAACACGGTCGTGGTGCCGAAGACGAACCGGAAGGTGAAGTGGACGGTCGGGCCGTGCTGCACATACCGGGCCTCGACGACGGCGTTCCCGAACGAGGGGGTCGCCGCCCCGGTGGCGGTGGTCCACACGGGGGTCCAGTCCCGCCACTGCGGCACGGGCGGGTAGGCGGTCCAGGCGGTGCCGTTCCAGCGTTCGAGGCGGCCGCCGGCGTCGCGGTACTGGCCGGCGTACAGGCCGTCGAAGCCGATGGCCGGCACGATGCCGCCGAGCGCGGCGGTCGGGTACCGCTTGTTGGCGACGGCGGTGGCCCAGTCGATGCCGCCGTTCCCGGCGGACGCGCCGGCCCGCACGGTGATGTCGTACAGCGGGATCGCGCTGTCCGGCTTCGGCGGCGCGACGGGCGCGGCGGCCGGGGTGCCCTGGACGAGGCGGACGGCGGCGCCGGTGGTGCCGCTCCCGTCGTACGGGTGGTCCTCGACGTCCAGGACGACGCTGTCGATCCGCGGGTACGAGGGGTCGCCGTCGGCGACGGTCAGCGTCTCGGGTTCGGTGACGGCGACCAGGTACGCGCCCTGGTGGGCGGCGCCCTGGACGACGGCGCGGCCGGTGCCGACGGCGCACTGCATGGCGGAGACGCCGGTGAGGGCGAAGCCGCCGGGGACGATGCCCTGGCGGGAGGTGAGTTCGCCGTTCGGGGTGAGCAGCGCGGAGGTGGCCAGGCGGGTGTCCTCGCGGGTCTGGCCCGAAGGCAGCAGCCAGGCGGTACGTACGGTCATGGGTGACTCCAGACTCCAGGGGAGAGCGGGCGGGCCGGGTTCAGGACGCGAACGCGGCCCAGGCGACCGGGACGTTGGACCAGGAGGAGGACGAGCCGAAGCCGAAGAGGGTGCACCCGGTCGTGCTGATGCTGATGACCCGGACGTTCCAGCCGGCGGTCGCCCCCGCGCCCGAGTTGATGTTGGCGAAGACCTTCGGTGCCGTCGCGAAGGGCGTGTTGAAGGAGAACGTCCAGGTGAACGAGGTCGAGTTGCTGAACGTGATCGGGACGACGCCGCTCTCGCCGTAGTGCGCCTTGTGCGTACGGACGATCAGGTCGTCGTCGGTCTTCAGGGTGTTGGGCGCGTCCCGGTAGAGCTTGGTGTCGGCGCCCTCGGTGCCGCCCGGGCCCCAGAAGATGGAGCCGTCGCCGTTGATGAACATGCGGGAGTTGGTCTCGCCGGGCGTGCGGACGGAGAAGGCGTTGGAGGTCGGCGCCCGGTACGCGCGGATGATCGCGTCCGTTGCCATCGTGGGTCCGGAGTGCCGGTACCAGGTGGCGTCGCCGAGCTGGAGCTGCCCGGTGTCGCCGAGCCGCAGGATCGGCTCCCACTCGGTGCCGCTCCAGCGCTGGAGGACGCCGTTGACGTCCCGGTACTGGCCGGTGTAGCCGCCGCTGAAGCCGCTCGCCCAGCCGGGCGGGACGATGCCGCCGAGCGCGGCGGTGTAGCGGCGGCGCTCGGCGACGGCGGTGCCCCAGTCGATGCCGCCGGTGCCCGCGCTCGCCCCGGCCGGCACGGTCACCTCGTACAGCTTCTCGCTGTTGGCGGGGGAGACCGGGGCGACCGGGTCCGCCGCGGGGGTGCCCTCGACGATCTCGACGCGGCCCTCCAGGAGCTGGGAGCCGTCGTACACGTCGTCGCGGACCCGCACCACGACGGCGTCGATGCGGGCGTAGGTGGCGTCGCCGTCCGAGAACGTCAGCAGCTCCTCGGCGTCGACGGTGACGGCGTACCCGCCCTGGGGTGCGGCGTTGGCGCCCTGGATCCACAGCCGGCCCGGCTGGAGCGTCGCCTGCATCGCGGAGGAGCCCGCCAGGTCGAGGCCGCCCGGTATGCAGCCGCCGCGGGTGGTCAGGGGACCGGTCGGCGCCATGCCGACCGATGCGGCGAGGCGGTGGTCCTCGGGGGTCATTCCATTGGTGAGTCGGCCTACGCGTACGGTCATGTGCCTGCTTCTCCTCGGTGCGGGAGTCGGATCTGACAGTGGGTCAGAGATATGCGGAGCGCCAGGTCAGCCGCGCGGACGCGGCCGGTGTGCCGTCGGCGGCGCGGAACTCCAGCCGGTTCTCGCCCGGCCGCAGGACGAACGCCTGCTCGGGGCTGCTGCCGGGCGCGGCCGTGTACAGCCGGGACGCGCGGTCGCCCAGCAGGACGGTGCCCTCCTGCGTGTCGACGGTCAGCCGGTCGCCGGCGGCGAGCGCCAGGTCGTACTCCAGGGCCCGCCCGGTGGCGTGGTTGACCAGCCGGGGGCGGGTCACCGGGCCGGTGAACACCACCTGGGGGCAGGTGGCGGCGCTGCCGCTGTTGACGGCGGCGGCCGAGCCGGTCGCGGCGGGCGTGCCGTAGTCGAGCGGGTAGCCGAGCGGGTACGTGAGCCCGGAGCCGTACTGCGGCAGGGACAGCGACAGGACCTCCTCACGCAGCGCGTAGCGGCGCGGGTCGGTGGCGACCCACTGGACGGTCGCCCGGGTGACGCCGCCGGTGGCGAACTGCCGGTCGGTCGGGACGGCCCGCTGGGTGACCCGGGCCCGTACGCCGGTGGTGCGGCCGTGCAGCCGGACCGCGAGCCACTGCTCGCCGTCCTCGACGGGCGTGGCGCGGACGAAGGCGTCGAGCAGCTCGTGCGCAGCGTCGGCGGACGCGCCCGGCAGCAGCCAGACACCGGCGGTGACGGTACGCGGCTGGGACCAGCGGGCGCCGGGCCAGGAGCCGTGGCCGGTGGGGCGGGCGGCGTCGCCCGAGTCGAGGCCCGGGAGGTCGGCCCAGCCGGTGAGGCCCTGCCGGTCGACGCCGTACGGGGTGCCGGGGCCGAGCAGCAGTCCGGCCCACTGGATCTGCCCGTCGCGGGTGATCAGTGAGCCGGGGGACGACACGAGGTCGTGGTCGGACACAGGGACGGTCATGGGCACCTCAGATCTCTCAGATCTCTCACAGGAGTGGGTCCACGCGGACGAAGCGGTTGTCGAACCAGGCGTTGACCGTGGTGGCGTCGGAGCGGTAGGCGAGCGTCGCGGTGTGTACGGCCCCTGCGGTGAGCCCGGTGACCCGGAACGTGGTGCTGCAGGAGGTGCTCCTGGGGCTGGTGTTGATCGCCGACCGGTCGTCGTGCGCCGGTGTGACCACCGTGCCGTCCCGCCGGATGACGGCGGTGATGAACCCGTACGTGTCGCTGGTGCCGCTCGTCAGCATGCGGGCGCCGACGGTCACCAGGACCGCGCCGGACGGCGGTGCGGTGAAGGTGACGGACAGCGGGCTGCCGGGGGTGTCCAGCAGCGACTCCACGAAGGTGGTGGAGGCGGTGTACCCGGCGTCGTTCGAGATCTGGAACGCCGGTCCCGGTACGGCCGGGCGCCACAGCGCGCCGTCCCAGCGCTCCAGCCGGGCCGGTGTGTCGCGGTACTGGCCGGTGTACTGGCCCTTGCCGAGCGCCCCGGACGGGGCGATGCCGCCGAGGCCGCGGGCGTAGCCGACCCACTGGGTGCCGTCCCAGCGCTCCAGGACCCCGGAGGCGTCCCGGTACTGGCCCGGGTACGCGCCCGCGTCCGAGTCGCCGCCGGGCACGGGCAGGATGCCGCCGAGCGCGACGGTGGCGGTACGCCGGTCGGTGAGCGCCGTCGTCCAGTCGATGCCGCCGGTGCCGGCCGCGGCCTCCGCGGGGACGCGCACCTCGTACAGCGGGAGCGCGGTCGCGGGCACGGCCGGCGCCTGCGGGCTCGGGTCCGGCGTGCCGGCCAGGACCTCCACGGAGGCCGCGGTGGTGCCCGTACCGTCGTACGCGTCGTCCTGCACGCGCAGGCAGACGAGGTCGATCCGGTCGTGCTGGGCGTCACCGTCCGCGAACGTCAGCGTGACGGGCTGGGTGAGCGCCAGCGGGTAGGCGCCCTGCCCGTCCATGCCCTGGACGACGGCGCGCCCGGGGAAGACGGTCGCCGTCATCGCGGCCGCGCCGGACACCGTGAACCCGGCGATCCGGAACTGCCCGTTCGCCGACCCGGGCAGGATCCCGGACCGTGTACGCACGGGCGACTCGGGCGTCAGAGCACCGAGCTGGGTGACCCGGGTGTCCTCCCGGGTCTGTCCGGACGGCGTCAGCCATCCACTCCGCAGATTCATGGGACACAGCTCCTTCGAAGGTCGGGAACGGGTGGTGCGGCGTCACCACTCGGCGGCACCGCTCGGCGGCACCGCTCGGCGTCACCACTCGGCGGTGCGCCAGCGGACCGTCATACGGGCGCCCGGCTCGGACGACTCCGGGCGGAAGGCGAGTTCGCCGCGGCCGGGCCCGAACGCGAAGAGCTCCTCGGGGCCGCTGTCCGGGGCGGCCGTGTGGCGGCGGGCCGCGGTGCCGTTGAGGGTGACCGTGCCGGCCGCGGTGTCGACGGTCAGTTCGTCTCCGGCCGCCAGGCTGATCAGATAGCGCAGCTTCCGGCCCCCGACCCGCTCCGTCACCGACGGCAGGGTGCACGGGCCGTGGAAGGTCAGCACCGGCTGGGTGGGCGCCGAGCCGTCGTTGCGCACCTCGACGTCGCCCGTGTCGGCGGGCTCGCCCCACTCCAGGGGCCAGGTCAACGGCCACGTCAGGCCCGTCTCGGGCTGCGGCGCGCCGGTCTCCGCGTACTGCTCGGCGATCGCGTACCGGCGCGGGTCGGTGGCGAGCCACTGCACGGACGCCTTCGCGACGCCCTGCGTGAGGAGCTGCCGGTCGGTCGGGATGACCCGCTGGGTGACCCGGGCCCGTACGGCGAGGGTCTCGCCGTTCACCCGGACCGCCAGCCACTGCTCGTGGTCCAGCAGGGCGGTGCCGTGCCGCAGCGCCCGAAGGGTACGCAGGGCGGCGCCGTCCTCGGCGTCCGGGAGCAGCCACACATGGGCGGCGACGCGGCGCGGCTTGGCGTAGCGGGCGCCCGGCCAGGCGCCGTGGCCCGTCGGGCGGTCGGCGTCGCCCGAGTCGGCCTCCGGGAGGTCCTCCCAGCCGGTCAGGCCCTGCCGGTCGACTCCGTACGCGGTGCCGGGGCCGAACAGCAGTCCGGCCCACTGGATCTGCCCGTCGCGGGTGATCAGTGAGCCGGGTGCGGTGTCGTCGGTCGCGGTGCTGGTCGTCGTGGCGGTCGTCGTGGCGGTCGGTGTCACGACCGTCACCTCCTCCTTCGTCGTACCTGCGGGCGGGGGTTCATGCCGCCCGGACCAGGAACAGCAGGTCCTCGGCGATGCCGTACGGGCTGCTCCCGGAGGGCTCGTGGAAGGCGTCCAGGGTGACGCGGCGCGGCTCGGGCTCCGCGGCCGGGCGGCTCGTGCGCTCGGCGGCGCGCAGCCCCGGCACGCCGGACAGCGGCAGGACGGCTCCGGGCCGGCTGCCGTGCGGCGGGGTCACCACGCCGCCGTCGGCGAGCATGGGGATCTTGGGGATGTTCACCCCGAACTTCTTGCCGAGGATGCTGAAACTGAGGCTGTTCAGCCCGTCGATGACCCAGTTCGCGAAGCCGATCAGCCCTTCGAGCGGCGCCTTGAGCACGCCGACGATCGCTTCGAGCCCGGTCCTGATGAAGTCGCCGATGCCGCGCAGCGTGCCGGCGGTGGCGTCCTTGACGCGGCGGAACGCCTCCGGGATCTTCTTGGTGATCCAGTCGGTGACCGGCCGCACCGCGTTCTTCAGCCCGTTCCAGGCGCCCCGGACGATCCCGGTGAGGGCCCGGGTGGCCCCGGAGACGGCTCCGCTGACGCGGCGGATCCCGTTGACGGCGGCGCCGATGCCCTTCACCACGCCGGTGATGACGGCGAGTACGGCCTTGAAGTACGTCGAGACGATGGTCACGTACAGCTTCACGACCGGCCCGAGGAACGCCCAGATGCCCTGGAGCACCTTCAGCACCTGCTGGAAGACCTGCTTCATGAACTTCTGACCGGTCTCGGAGCTGAGCGCCAGCTCGATGAGGTAGCCGGCGATCGGCACGATCAGCCCGATGAGGAAGCCGATCGGGTTGGCGCGCATGGCGACGTTGACGGCCGTCATGGCGCCGGCGGCGACGGTGAAGGCGCCGCCGAGGAACCCCATGAGCTTGCCGACCGTGCCGCCCGCTGCGCCGAGCAGCCCGGCCACGGAGACGAACCCGCCGGCGCCGGCGCCGAGCCTCGCGGCGCTCATCCGCGCCCCCCGCACCTTCCCCTTGCCGCTCGCGACCTGTGTGGCGGTCCGCCCCGCGGTGGTCCCGGCCCTGGCCAGGGAGCGCGAGGACCCGTCCGCGCGGGCCTTGAACTGCCGGAGCTGCCCGCCCGCCGCGTCCGCTCCGCTCTTGACCCGGCCGACGGCGGCGGAGGCCTGCGACGCGGACCGGGCGCTTGCCCGGATGCCGCCGGAGACCTGGTTCACACGCGTACGGAACGAGCCGAGCGCCTGCGCGACCCCGGCGAGCGGATCCCGTACGGGGAGTGCGGCGGCGGCGCTCATCCGCGGGCCTTCGCCAGGAACATCAGCGCGTTGGCGGTGTCCTGGACGTCACTGGAGGGCGCGGCGTAGTAGTGCTCGATGTGGAACCCGGCGGCGGCGGTACCGGCCGGGCGGGCGCGCCTGGCCTCGGCGCGGGCGCGGGCGGCGGTGTGCCGGAGCAGCCGGTGCAGCTTGGACAGCGGCAGCACGGCCTCGGCCTCGCCGGCCTCGGCGACGATCGCCGGGACGCCGCCGTAGCGCGGCATGACGACGCCGCCCTCGGCGAGCCGGGGGATCCGGGGGAGGCTGACCCCGAACGTCTTCCCGCCGACGAGCGGCACCCAGCCGGGGATCGACACCTTGATGCCGTTGAGCTTGCCGATCGCGGAGTTGATCAGGTCGATGACGGCGTTGATCGGGCCGCGGACGGCGCTCTTGATCGCGTTGAAGGCGCGCGAGGCGATGCCCTTGAGCCCGCCCCAGATGCTGGACAGCTTGCTCTTGACCGCGCTGAACGCGCGCGGGACGACGTTCTTGATCCAGTTGATGACGGGGGTGATGACCCGCTTGATGCCGTTCCAGACGGTCGATACGACCTTCTTGACGGCGTTCATGACGGTGGTGATGACCTTCTTCCAGGCGTTGAAGTAGGTCTTGATCACCTTGGCGACGGCCTTGACGACCACCGAGATGGCCTTCTTGATGCCGTTCCAGACCTTCTTGATGAGGGCGCCGGCCTTCTTCATGATCGGCCCGATCACCTTCATGACCGAGCTGATGACCTTCTTGATGGCTCCGAAGGCCTTCTTCATGATCTTCTGCATGGTCTTCGAGCGGGTCGCCATGTCGACGACCTTCTCGATGAGCGGGGCGAGCAGCGAGAGCAGGGTGCCGATGATGTTGCCCTTCATCGACTTGTTCAGGCCCTTCATGCCCTTGGAGGCCTTGTCGGCCCCGGACTTGAACTTCCCGACCTGCGTCCCGCTCTTCTGCCCGGTCCGCCCGGCCTTGGCCATCGACCGCTCGGCCTTGTCGGCGGCGCGCTGCAACTGCTGCAGCTCGCGGGCGGAGCCTTGGGCGGAGGTCTTGATCTTGTTGACGTTCCGGTCGGCGGTCGTGGCCTGACGGCCCAGGCCGGACGCGGCTCGGCCGGAGGCGTCGGCCTGGGTCTTGAACTGTTTCAGCGAGCCCGAGGCCCGTGCCGCCGCAGAGGCGAGGGACATGGCGACTCCTTCGATGGTGTGCGGCTAGGCGAAGGCGGTGGCGAGTTCGTTGACGGCGCTGCGCAGGACGCGGACCTCGGCGGCTACGCCGCGCGCCGTGGGTCCCAAGGGGTTCGTGGTGTCGACGCCGCGCGGTGTGGGGCCCGGACGTCTCGCTTCCGCGTCGCGCTGGCTCTGCATCGACTGGCCCGCAGTGCGCAGCACGCTCTTGATGCGGTCCACGTCGCGTTGGGTGTCCTTCAGGTTCTTGATGTAGTCGTGGTTGTCGTCGACGAGCTTGTCTCGCTTCTCCTTCTTCTCGCGATCCTCCTTCTGCGCCGCCGATTCGATCTTTTTTTGCAGCGTATCGATTTTCTTTTTCCAGCCGAACTCTCGGGTGGCGCCCAGGATGGTAATCCCTTTTTCGTCCACCTTGAATACCGAGATGCCGACTGTGAGTGCCGTGAGGCTGAGGGCCAGGCCGGTCAGGCCGCCGGTCAGGCCGGCGACGGTGTTGCTTATTCCGGCGAACGTGTTGGATATCCCGCTCTGGGTCGTCCGCAGAGCCTTGAACGTCGTCCGCAGGCCCTCGATGTCGGTGGAGTGGGTCCGGAGCTTCTCCGAGTGGCGGCTGGAGGTGTCAGTCAGCGAAGAGATCGCCGGAGTGACATGGTCCTTGAAATCATCCTCAAGCTTTGCCAGGTCCCGGTCTACTTGCCCAAGTTTTCGAGCCATTTTCGCCTCGCGTAAGCTCTGTCGATGGTAAGGTCGCCCGGTGAATATCACCGGATTTCGTGTGGCTCTGGCTGTTCCGACCTCCTGGGAGTGGTATTTTGAACCCCGACGCAAGTGGTCTATCGCCTGGTATGTGGAAAGGTCGCTGCGGATCGCCGGAGAAATATCCTCGGAATGCGCCGTTGACGTCTTCCTGTATGGAGAGTCCGCCCGCACGGGAGCGACCGATGTCGTCCGGACGCGTGTGGATCCCGACTCCCTGGCGGGTTGGCTGTCGGACTGGGCGGTCCGACCGAACCTGAACCGGCCGATATTCGAGGACCGGCTGCCGCCGAACCTGGCCGAAGAGACATTCGGCAGGGGCGAGCAACCCTGGTACGGCAGGCCCCTGCCCGTGGTCCGGGCCGTAAGTGACTGGGCCGACACGTCCGACATCCCGGCTTTCGTGCTCTTCTGGTTGGACCGGAAGACCCAAAGTGAGGAGATCGTGCGGTTCATCGGTACGGACGGCGCCGCGCGCACTTACTGGCAGTTCTTCGGGGATCCCGATGACGTCGACTATCGCTTCTGGAAGCGGGACGGCCTGAGCCGGGGAGAGGTGTTGCCCAGCGTGAGGTTCCGCTTCGACAAGAGCTGGCGCCTCCGACCCGTCCTGCGCGAGTTCGCTCGTTGGCGGGCGACGTCCCTCAGCTGAAGAAGCGCATCAGATCACTGCGTGACGGGCTCTCCGCGGCCACGCGCTCTTCGCCGGCCGCAACGGAGGCGGCGCCGTCCTCCGCGCCGGTGTCGCCCGGCCTCCGCACCGGAACCGGGGGCTCCGGGGGGTCGGCGTCCTCGTCTGTGTTGACCGACGCGAACATCCAGTTGGCGGCCGCCAGGTGGTCCACCGCTGCGGCGAGCAGATAGTCCGTGACCGTCCACTCCGCGGCCTCGCCCTCCAGTTCGCGCGTCACCGCGCTGTCCCGTGGCATGTGCTTGACCAGCACCGCGAGCCGGCGGGACGAGAGCCGGCCGCGGTGCCAGTCGAGCAGGTCCACGCCGTAGTGCCGGAGCAGGTCGGCTTCGAGAGCCTCGGCGTGTTCGTCGACGAACGCGTCGAGGCTCAGCCTTCCCCCAGGCCGAGCCCGGTCTCCTTGCCGTACGCCTCCAGCAGCGCGGCGATGTCCTGCATCGTGACCTCGTGCCGCTCGAAGCGGGCGAACTGCTGCTCGCCCATGAGCAGCTTCAGCAGCCCGTCCACGTCGTTGTCGTCCAGCTCGCGCAGCGCCCGCGCCGTCGCGCGCGTCAGCTCTGTCGGCAGCTCGTACGTCTCGTCGTCCAGCTGGAACGTCCACGTACGGCCGAGCGCCTCCAGGCGCTGGGCGCGGGCAGCGTTCAGGTCGAAAGAGGCCATGCGTCTTCTCCTTGAGTGAGGGAGGTACGGGGGAGAGAAGGGGTGCCGGGCGGGGAAGGGGCCCGTCGGGGCGCCCCCTCCCCGCCCGGCGGGGATCACGCGGTGGCGTACGCCGCGTCCTTCATGACGAAGGTCGCCAGCGCCTTGCCCTCACCCGGCGACAGCGCCGTGAAGGTGACGCCGAGCATCGCCGCCGCCTTGCGGGCGAGCTTGACGTCGTCGGTGGCCGTCACCTGGCCGCGCGGGATGACGAAGCGGTACGTGACGTTCGTGCCGTCCGTGAACTCCAGGCCCAGCGCCCGCTCGTCGAAGGTCGGGCCGTCCGGCACGTCGAACTCGTACACGCCCGGGTTGGCGACATCGTCGTTCCGGAAGTCCGACTTCTTGCCGCCCAGGAAGAACGGCAGCGTGTCCTCGTTGAACTGGAGCATCGAGAACTTCAGCGTCAGGTCGCGGTCCGCGTACACGAACCGGGCCGGGCTGATGGACTGCCAGGTCTCCACCGGGTCCAGCTTGTCCTTCTTCGAGAAGGTGACGCCGTCGGTGGAGGTGTAGCCCAGGTCCGTCCACGCGGCACCCCAGTCGGTGCCGGGGGTGCTGGAGAAGGTGGTCGGAAGCGGGGCGTTGTCGACCGAGGCCACCAGGACGCGGCCGGTGCCGGCGACGCGGATCTCGGACGAGTTGTTTCCTGCCATGGAAGGCTCCTTGAGAAAGGGTGTCGTTGACGTGGTGGTGCGGTGGTGCGGTGGTGCGGTGGTGCGGTCGCCGTGGGTACGGCGAAGGCCCCGCCGGGCGTGGCCGGCAGGGCCTTGTCTGTGGGGCGTACGGGGAGTGGAGCTCAGTCCGTACGCAGGGAGAGGCGCAGCACGCAGAGGTAGCGGTTGGCCGCCGTGTACACGTAGTCCGGCAGCCAGCGCGGGCCGTCGGCCTCGCTGACGTCGGTGATCGTCGTCGTGCCGTACACCGTGCCGGTGGCGGCCAGCAGCTCCGCGCGGGCCGCGTTCGCCAGCAGGTGCGCGGTCGGCTTGTCGGGGCCGTAGCACTCGAGCTCGATCAGTGGCTGGTCCAGGTGCAGATCGTCGATCCAGGCACCGCCGCGCCGGGAGACGATCACGGCCTTGGCCGTGCCGTCGAAGCCGGCCGGCGGTGTCTCGTCGACGATGGCGTCCGCCAGTTCCGCGCGGTCGGAGAGGAGGTCCACGACGATGGCCTCCACATCGGGGAAGGTGCTCGGGGGAGAGCTCATGACGGGGCATCACTCCTGTGGTCGCACCGGTGAGTACGGGAAAGGCGACGGCGGAGCTGCCCCCCGGAGGGAGGTGGGCACAGCTCCGCCGCTGCATCCATTGTGAACGAAGTCGTGCGAGCGCGCAACTAACTTGCTCGCGCTCGCAATTCTCGCCTGGGGTACATGCCGTGTGCGTTACTCTCTGGGGTATCGAACACTCATTCGAGAAGGTGGCGTGAGCGGCGGACCGAGGACGGGAGCACGAAGGTGATCAGCGCCCAGGAGCGACTGGCGGACGTGGTGGCCGCCGCAGTGGAGGTGGCCGCCGAGGCGGCCGAGGCGGGGACGTACACGGCGGACCTCGCCAGGACACTGACCGCGGTCGTCGGCAAGGTCGGCGCGCGCATCGCCATCGACGCGGAGACACGCGGGTTCAGCAGCGGCTGGAGCGAGGCCGTCGCCCTGACCCGCGCCACCCCTGCCCCAGCCCCTGCCCCTGTCCCGGCCTCTGGCCCTGCCCCTGGCCCTGCCTCTGGCCCTGGTCCTGCCTCTGGCCCTGCGCCCGCGCCCGTGCCCCGTACGTGACGGCGTGAAAAGAGGAGAGGGGCCGCCCCATCAGGGCGGCCCCTCTCCTCTCTTCGCTTCTTCTACTCGCCGCGCGGTCTGCGGCGCGTGGCCCGTTCCGCGGCGAACACGTCCTCCAGCCGGAACAGATGCGTACGGCCCTGCCGGCCCGCCGGCGCCAGATGCCCCTGCTGGACCCATTTGCGGATCGTCGCGGGCGTCACCTCCACCTCGCGCGCGGCCAGGGCCCCGGTGATCAGCGTCGTCATCGCGTCCACTCCTCCTCCGGCCAGAAGTGCCGGTACGCGGGGTCGGTACGGCAGTCGCACAGGACGTCGTCGCAGTGGCAGGCCGGGTTGACGCACAGCACCTGGCGCCGCGCCGGGAACGCGCGCAGCGACACCGAGTCGCACCACGGGCACCGGCCCTGCACCCGCACCACCGGCTCCGCCTCGCCCAGCTCCCGGGCGCAGCGCCGAGCCATCCGCCGCGCCTCGTCCCGTACATGAGCCAGGAGTACGGGGTCGTCGCCGGCCCGCTCCAGCAGCTCGGCCACCCGGGCGAGCCGCTGCGGCACCTGGGCGCGGCGCGGGCGCGGGAGCCGCAGCCGGTCGTGGACCGCCTCGTCCAGCTCCACCACGCCGTCGGTGATGTCACGCACCGCGTCCGACACGTGCAGGCGCAGCGGCGCGGCGCCCCCGGAGGTACGGGCGGCGGGGGCGCCGCGGTGCGGGTTCGGGGCGGAGGGCGAGCGGCCGCCGGGTGCCAGCTCGGTGAGCAGCTCCGGGAACTGGCGGGCGAGCGTCTCGATCCAGAACGCGGCGTCCCGGGCCTCGCGGGCCGCGTCCTCGCCGGACGGTGCGGGCTCGCCGGACGGTGCGGATCCTCCGGACGGCACGGACCCCCCGGACCCTCCGGACGGTGCGACGGTCACCGGCGCCCCTTCCGGTTCCCGCGGGCCGCGGACGTGCGGCGCACCGCCACCGGGCGGCCGTTGCGCCAGAGGATCCCGGCGCTGACCCCGTCGAACCAGCTCTCCGCCGGGGCGACGGTCTCCTCGCAGCGGCGCCGCACCAGGCAGCGGCCGCACGCGCGCAGCGCCGGTTCGGCTACGTCCCGCCTGCGGGCGAAGACGACATGGGGCGGCAGACCCGCGCACGCGGCGGACGCTCGCCAGTCCAGCCGCTGGGACGGGGTGGGTGGTGGGGCTGCTGCTGCGCTGCGCATGGTGGTCCTCCCGTTACTCACTACTCACTTCGAACGCTAGTTGCGTGCTCGCACACTAAAATGTTGCGAGTGGGCACGCAACCGCGAAAGGGCTCCAGTGGTACGGAACTTGACTACACAACCCTCACAATAAGGTCGCGGAACCGGTAATTCCTTGCGCGCAAGCGCGATATCCTGTGGCCCGCTTCGGAGGGAGGCGACCACCCATGACGACCAGCGACCTGGAGCAGTTCGCGGCCTGGCTCGAAGAGCTGATCCGTCGGCGCGGCTTCGACATCGACAGCCCGCGCGGTGGCGGCAAATCACGCCTCGCCGACGAGGCCGGCGTCCACCGGGCCGCCATCACGCGGCTCCTGCAGCGCCAGAGCATGCCCGACCTGGAGACCACCCGGCGGCTCGCCCATGTGCTCCAGGTCCCGGTGCGCGAGATGCTCATCCGCTCCGGCCGCCTCACCGAGGAGGACCTGCCGCTGCCGAGCCCGGCCGAGGGCGCACGCCCGGCCGGCGCGGACGGTACGCGGCACCTCACGCTGGAGGAGGCCGCGGCGGGCCTGGGCGTCCCGCCGGAGCAGCGGGAGATGTTCATGCGGGTCGCGGGGCAGTTCCTGCCCGACACGGCCGTCGAGCGCAGGCGCCCGCTCGCCTCCGACTGAGCCCCGAGTCGCTCCGTACGACCAGCAGTTGTTCCACAACCGCTGAACGGGTGACATCGAACCGCCGAGTAAGCTGTCGTGGCTTGTCCCCCCACGACAGTGCACAGTTGTACGCCCCCCTACACGTACGGCGGTACGCCCTGCGTGGGCGGGCGGCGCCGGGACGCGAGAGAGAGTCGTGTGATGGCCGAGCGCGGAAAGCGGGCCGGGCGCGACCGGGAGCACCAGCGGTCCGACGACTATCCGCGGCAGGAGAACGAACGGGCGGAGGACCCCGAAAGACCGAGGGGCCACGAGCGGCGCGGCAGCAGCGGCGGCCCGCCGCCGCCCCCGCACGACGACCTCCCGGGGCTGCTCGCCACCCTGGGGCGGTACCTGGAGGGCCACGCCCCCGAGGACATCGTCGTCCTGCTGCGCCAGGAGATCGAACGCCGCGAGTTCCGCGCGTACGCCGACGGCTGGCGCGACGCCGCCGACGCGTACGAGACCGCCCTCCGGGAGGCCCGCGCCGCCGCCGGCGCCCGCACCCTCCGGCTCGTCGGGCGCGGG
>NZ_JABWDV010000312.1 GCF_013362995.1 Streptomyces sp. TRM64462
CTGGGGGGCCGAGCCCTGCGGTGCGAACCCCTGGGGGGCCGAGCCCTGCGGTGCGAACCCCTGCGGGGCCGAGCCCTGCGGTGCGAACCCCTGCGGGGCCGAGCCCTGCGGTGCGAACCCCTGCGAGGCCGCATCGTGCGGAGCAGCGTCCTGCGGGGCAAGGCCCGGCGCGGTCGCGTCCTGCGGGGCGAGGCCCTGGGAGTTCGCGTCCTGCGGGCGCGCATCCTGAGGGGCCGTGCCGAGAGGCGCGGCGGCGGCAGCAGCCGGTTCCGGCTCCTCGGCGCCCTGTACGGCCGCGGGCGCCTCGTCACGTACCTCTTCGGAGCTCTCGCCCCGGTCGTCCGACGCGTCCGCCGGCTCGGCGTCCCCAGCCACCACCGCCACCGGCTCGCCGTCCGTGACCTTCTCCGGGGCCGTACCCTCCGCGGTGGCGCCCTCGGCCTCGCCGTCGGTCGCCGTACCGGCGCCGGCAGCGGCGGCCTGGTCGCCCTCGCCGCCCTCAGCGGCCTTCGCCTGCTCGGCCTGCTGGGCCAGCTCGGCCATCTCGCGCTTCAGCGCCGCCGGAGAGAAGCGCATGGTGGCGCTGCTCTCCAGGTCGCCACCACCGAACGAACGCCCTGCGCCGAAGCCGCCGTCACCGCCGACGGGCGCACCACCGGAGGCCGCGTCACCCGCTACAGGCGCGTCACCCGCTACAGGCGCGTCACCCGCTACAGGCGCGTCACCCGCCACCGGCGCGTCACCCGCCACCGGCGCGTCCCCACCCGCCGCAGCCTCACCGGCGCCCATCGGCCCGGCAGGCGGCGCCGTGGCCGTCCAGTTCGGCTGGAACCCGTTGCCCGGCGGCAGCCCCGGAACGGCGATCGGCTGCCCGGTCGGCGGCGGAGGCGGCGGCGTCGCACCCGGCGGCGGAGGCGGCGTAGTGCCCGTGGGCACGGCACCAGTGGGCGCGGCAGCCGTAGGCGCGGCGGCCGGTGCGGCGCCCGGCGCCCCCGTGTCCGCCGCGTTCTGCGTGTACCAGGCGGGCGGGGTGTAGTCGATGGTGAACTCACCCGTCATCTCGGCGGCATCCGCGTCGGACTGATCGTCGCCGGGCGGCAGGGGCCATCCCTCGCGCATCTCGTCCCGATCGCCGTTCACTTTGCCTCCTGGTGTGGTCGAGCACCCTTGCGCCGTCAATGGGTGAGGGCGACCGTTCCTGTCGTCCGTCCGCTCGGCTCGCCCTGGGGCCTCGCACGCCCGCGCGGGTCTATGGCCGGCTCGTCCCACCCTAATCGCCGACGGTACCCATGCGTCAGGCCCGCCGGTCCGGCAAGAGCCGTCCCCGGCGGGGTTCTTCACCAGCATGTGACGTCGACGTACCGCAACGTGAGGACGACCCACGACAAAAAGGTGCAGAGAGGTGCAGAGTGACGGAGGCTCATCACTCCCTACGAGGCGGACCTCACGCACACCCGGGCCCCGCGCCCGGGTGAAGAAGGCGTGAAGAACGCGCACCGGCGCGCGCACCGGCCGGCGCACCGGCGGCACCGCGGCTCACTGCAGGTCGAACTCCCCGTCCCGCGCGCCGAGCACGAACGCCCGCCACTCCGCCTCGGTGTACCGCAGGACCGTGTCGGGCTGGAGCGACGACCGCATGGCCACCGCGCCGCCCGGCAGGTAGGCGATCTCGACGCGCTCCTCGTCCGGGCTGGTGCCCGGAGCCCCGTGCCACTCGACCCCCGAGATGTCGAGGGCGTACAGCTCGTCCTTCTCCTGTGCGCTGCCCATCGCTCAAGTTCCTTCCGGTCGCCGTGGGATGAATGGGGCGACAGCGATACGCGCCGTCGCCTCCACCGGCATCCTAGGGCGCCTCACCGCCCCGCCACCTGGGCACTTGACAGACGGGCGCCGCGTGCTCGGCGACCGGGGCCGGGGCCGGGCGCCGAAGGCTCAGTCCATCCGCCGGGCCACGCCCAGCAGTCCCGTCTCCGCGTCCGTGCCGCTCGTCATCACCCAGTGCCGCTCACGCCCCGCGCACCACAGCGTCACACCGTCCGCGAGGGTCGGCAGGGCCTCGGTCTCGGCGCGCGACAGGCCCAGTATCCGGCCGATCTGGTCCGCCTCCTGCGGCGAGACCCGCTGCACGCCCACCAGCGCCGCCGCGCGCATCAACCGGGGTGCCACCGGGCTCAGATACGGCAGCAGGGTCAGCACCGACTGCCACGGCGACGACACCACACGCCCGCGCGGCGGCCGCATCCCGCAGTCGCGTACGACGAGAACCGGGCTGCCGACCGTGGCACCCATCGGCGGCACACGCCCCACGTCGTGCAGCGTGATGCACTCGAGACCCGCACCGGCGGCGTGCGCCAGCGACGTCCACGCCTGCGCCCGGCCCGTCTCCACCGCCACGCGGGCACCCGTGCCCGCCGCCCGCAGCGCGAGCACCTGCGCCGTCCAGAGACCGCCGATGAGCAGCACGTCGTACGGCGTCGAGCGGTGGAAGCCCACGATGCGCGGGCTGCCCTCGGCGTCGTCCCCGATCACCACCCCGTCGTCACCGACCGGGAGGGAGAGCGCGGCCAGGCCCCGCACGGACACGCTGTGCCCGGCGTGGCGCGGACCCAGCAGACCCCGGGGGCCCCGAGGCCCGCGCACCGACCCTGTCCCGAACATCAACGCGTCCCTCCCAGCGGCAGCGTCGCCAGCACACCGGGCAGCTGGTCCCGGTCGAGTCGTACGAGTCCGACCTTCGCAGAACGGGCGGCCTGCTCCAACGCGCGCCGCACGCCGATGAGTTCGGTGTCCGAGCCGCCGGTGATCCGCACGTACCCGGCGAGGTTCGCCGTGCCCTGCCGCGTACCGCGATGCATGGCGAGGCTGAACGTGGTCGCGTACGCGGGCGTCGCGGTGAGCAGCGACACCAGCGCGGCCAGCGGTGACGCGCCACGCGCCGCCTGCGCGCCGCCGCCCGCGGAGAGGTCGGGCCAGCGGCCCACCGCGTACGTCGTGTGCCAGCGGTCGTCGCACCGCCAGACGCGCGGCGTCTCGACCGTACGGCGCTGGGGTGCGGCGTCCGGGCGGTGCGCGCGGGCCGCCAGGCGGGGGCTCGCGCAGGCCGCGGTCGCCATGGTGGCGTTCAGCTCCTCCTGGTCCAGCACCACGGCGTCGAACCCGGCGCCCGTGATCCGGCTGGCGATGTGGTCGGCGGCCCGTACCAGGCAGCGCTGCGCGCCCTCGACACCGCCGCCGCGCGCCTCGACGGCCTCGCGGCAGCGCTCCGGGTCCAGCTTGAGCGCGACCCACGTCATGCGCAGCGCCGGCGACCCGGTGCGCTGCTGGAGCGGCGCGTACGAGAGGCGGGCCACGGCCTGCTGCGGCAGGTGCGGCGCCGGGGCGGAACGCACCTGCTGCACCAACTGCACCGACTCCAGGACGATGTCGTCGACCTCCAGGGCCCCGTCCAGCAGCGACAGCGGCAGCGTGCGCGCACCCAGCGCGGGACGCGGGGCCGAGCCGCTCGCCTCGACGCGTACGACGGCCGTGAGGAACGTGCCGTCCCCGAGCATGCCCACGGTGCGCCGCTTGCGGTCGACATAGGGGTACGGGCGGAAGCCCGGCAGCCCCTCGACGATCGGGGCGAGCGACGGGTCCACGTCCGCGGCGGCGGGTCCGGCCGCGCGCTTGCGGCCGCGCAGCGCCAGCGCCGTCGACAGCCAGTCCTGCACGGCGTACCCGCGGCGCCGCAGCACGGCGAGGAGCAGCAGGACGACGGCGACGGTCAGCGTGGGGATGAGCCAGAGCCCGCGCAGGACCGCACCGACCGCGGCCAGCGCCAAAGCCAGCTCGACGAGCACGAGTTGGCGCAGCTGCACGGGGCCGATACGGCTGAACCGCGACAGCGGCCGGGGCGCGGCCAGCGCGGCGCCGCCCGAACGGCCCGCGGAGCGCCCGCCGGTGCGGCGCGCTCCACGCCGGGAGCCGTTGCCGCTGCCGCTGCCGGGGCTTCCGCCCTGGGTGTGCGGGCCCTGATTGCCGTGTTGATTGCTGCGTTGCCGCCGGGAAGGGCCGGCGGAGCGTCGGTCGCCGGACCGCCCCGTGCGTGCGCGCGTCGCCGTACCCATCGCCGCGTTGCCCCCTTGTGTCCGTACGCCCCGTTGTCCCACGGGCCTTGACCGGGCGATCACCCTACCTGAGCGGAGAGACGCGGACGCCAGCAGGCATAGTAGGGGGCGGTGACGACGGAGGCCGCCCTTGCGAGACAGGGAAAGCGGCAGCCCAGCGGGGAGAGGGACAGCGGACAGATGGCATCGCGTCGGGACGAACTCAACGCCTACACCTTCGCGAAGCGGAGACTCGTCGCGCAATTCCTCCAGCCGAACGTGACCGGTTCCGAAGAGGGCGCGCCCCGCCCCCTGCGCGCGGTGATGCCCGGAGCCATCGTGGGCGTCGTGATCCTGGCCGTGTTCGGGGCGTGGGGCATGTTCCGCCCGGTGGCACCCCAGAAGTGGGACCAGCCCGGTGAGAACGTCATCATCGCCAGCAAGTCGACCACCCGCTACGTGGTGTTGAAGACGGACGGCAAGAAGCAGCTCCACCCGGTCCTCAACATGGCGTCCGCGAAGCTGCTGCTCAACCCCGACAAGGGCAAAGTGATCAACGTCGACGAGTCCGTCCTGGACAGCGGCAAGATCCCGCACGGCGCGACCCTCGGCATCCCGTACGCCCCCGACCGCCTCCCCGACCCGAAGGAGGCCGGGTCCGCCAAGCGCTGGGCGGTGTGCGAACGCCCCGTCGAGGGCGGACGGGCCATACAGAAGGCCGCGTTCGTCCTCGCCGAGCGCGAGCACGAGAAGACCGAGGGCAAGAGCCGGCTGAGCGGCGGCGAGCTGCTGTACGTCGAGGGCCCGGCCCCGGAGCGGGTCCGCTACGTCGTGGACGCCTCGGGCACGGCGTACCCCGTCAAGCAGGACGAGCTGCTGCTGCGCCAGCTCGTCGGCCAGGGCCGCGCCCCGCAGCCGGTGTCCGCCGGCTGGCTCGACACCCTGCACAAGGGCGACCGCATCACCTTCCCCGACGTCCCCGGGCAGCCGGGCGCCGACGCGGGCGTGCCCGGCAAGCTGGACCCCGAGGTGAACAAGGTGGGCATGGTGCTCACCGCGACCGACGGCACGAAGAAGCAGCAGTACGTGGTGCTGGAGGGCCGCGTCGCCCCCGTGTCCGACTTCACCGCCAAGCTCCTGCTCAACAGCCGTCAGCTCGTCGAGCTCGGCCAGGACGGCCAGGCGACCTCCGTCAGCGCCGCCACCTTCCAGCCGGGCGAGGCGTTCGGCGACGACGTGAAGTGGCCCCGGCTCGCCCCGACGCCGGTGAACTCCGCGAGCACGGACGAGGGCAGCCGCAACACCGTCTGCAACGTCCTGCGCGAGGTCGACGAGGACGACGGCTCCACGACCCTCAGCACCTGGGCCGGCACCGGCTTCCCCGCCCCGCTGCCGACCGGCTCCAGCAGCGCGTACGTCACGCCCGGCACCGGCCAGCTGTTCCGCCAGTTCAAGGGCTCCCGCACCGACACCGGCTTCCTCTTCCTCGTGACGGACACCGGCCTGCGGTACGCGATGCAGTCCAACGGCGACAGCGCGGCCGACGACTCCGGCATCGGCTCGTCCGGCTCCGAGGAGGAGAAGAAGGCCCGCCTCCAGGAGGCGCAGCAGGCCCAGAACCGGCTCGGCTACAAGGGCGTCGACCCGCTCCCGGTGCCGGCGGCCTGGTCGTCGTTCCTGCCGACGGGCCCGCGTCTGTCGACGGCCGCGGCACGCCAGCCGCAGGGCTCGTGAGCCCGGAGGCGTACGAAATGAAGCTCAAGAAGCCCGCGCACGCGCGCGTAGTACGCGTAGTACCGGTCCTGGCAGCGGCGGCCCTGATGACGCTCACCCTCCCCGCCCCTAGGGCGGTGGCGGACTCCCCGGGCCAGTGCACGTACCCCAGCAAGCCGTACGAGGGCCGCCCCTGGGCGCTGCAGCGGGTCCTGCTCGACGAGGTGTGGAAGCAGTCGACGGGCGCGGGCGTACGGGTCGCCGTCATCGACACGGGCGTCGACGTCCGCCACCCGCAGCTCAAGCCGGCGGTGGACGTCAAGAGCGGCGTCAACCTGCTCCCGAAGGACGCCGAGGACGAGAACGGCAACAAGATCGAGCGCGGCAGGGAGGACGGCACGACCGACGTCGTCGGCCACGGCACGAAGGTCGCGGGCATCATCGCGGCCCGCCCGGCGAAGGGCACGGGTTTCGTCGGCCTGGCGCCGGGCGCCACGATCATCCCGATCCAGCAGAACGACGCGGACGGCAGAGGCACGGCGGCGACGCTGGCGGCGGCGATCGACCACGCGATCGACGAGGACGCCGACGTGATCAACATCTCCCAGGACACGGCGAACGCCATAGAGCCGACGCCGCTGCTCAAGCAGGCCGTGCAACGGGCCCTGGACAAGGAGATCGTGGTGGTCGCCTCGGCGGGCAACGACGGCCTGGGGGGCAACGTGAAGAAGACGTACCCCGCTTCGTACAAGGGCGTCCTGGCGGTGGCGGCCTCCGACCGCAACAACGAACGGGCCCCGTTCTCCCAGTCCGGCGACTTCGTCGGCGTGGCGGCACCCGGTGTGGACATGATCACAACCGTGCCGGGCGGCGGTCACTGCGCCGACAACGGCACCAGTTTCTCGGCCCCTTACGTCGCCGCCATCGCCGCGCTCATCAAGAGCAAGCACAAGGACTGGACGCAGGAGCAGATCGTGGCGCAGATCCAGCAGACCGCGGAACGCTCGATCGCCGGCCACGACCGGCTCGTGGGCTGGGGCGTCGTCGACCCGGTCCGCGCCCTGACGGAGGACGACAAGCCGATCGAGGCCCCGGTCGCCCACGAGGGCGTCACGCGCGCGGAGCCGCCCACCCCGGCGGAGGTCCACCTGGGCGAGACCCCGGAACAGCGCACCGCCCGCCTGGCCACGTACGTCGTCGTGGGCGGCGTCGTCCTGGCCGCGTCGATCGCCGGAGGCGCGGTGGCGGTGCGCGACGCCCGCCGCAGGGCGGCGCGCATGCGAACAACGTGACGATCACGGCTGCAACCGGAGAGACATGTCGCACCGTCATCAACGGAAGCCGCGTGACACGTAAGGCGCTTGGGGCTGTCGGAGGCGCTGGATAGAGTGGCATCTGTGCGATCGCCTAATCAGTCATCAGTACGATCGCAATGCGTGACAGCAGAGCAAACGGGGAGGGACGGGCATGCTGCCTTACGAAGGCGGGCACAGCGGCGGTAACACGGGGGCGGGTGACCTCGCGAAGGGCGCGGGAGCACTGAAGCGCTTCCAGTCCAGGATCGACAAGCTGCTCACGGAATTCGAGAACGGCCCGGGCGGCACGTCCAAGGTGGCCCAGCAGACGATCGCCCGAACCTCCTTCAGCGGCGGCAACCTGCCCTTCGCGGAGGCGGACGGCTTCTTCACGCAGTACAACCGCGTCCACAAGGAGCTGGTCTCCCTCTCCAAGTTCCTCGGCGACCAGATCGAGATGCTGCGGATCGCCGTCCACGCCTCCGAGGTCGGCCTCGACAACGTGGACGAGGACATGCGCCGCCGCTTCCACACCATCGACGCCAGGCTGCGCGAGGCACACGCGGAGCAGGAGGCCCGCGAGCGCGCTCAGCAGGGTAACCAGCAGCCCCGCAACGACGCGAAGACCGGCATGAAGGACCTGGGGTAACGCCGATGACGAGGGAAGACACGCAGCAGGCCATCGAAGAGCAGGCACAGGCGCAGGAGCAGCACCAGGTCGAGCAACAGGCCGGGATCCAGGCGAAGTACAACATCACCAACGCCTACGAGGTTGCCGCATCGACGTTCCAGCGCATCGGCTTCGGCCCCGGCAGCGGCCCCGGGGGCATCTTCGGCAAGACGGACTTCGAGAACGCCCGCCTCAACGCGATGCTGGACCTCCTCGAGTCGGCCAACCCGGAGGACCTGGAGTCCGCCGGCAAGGCCCTGGGGGCTGCCCGCAAGGCCCTCAACGAGGCGGCGACGGAACTGATGACCTCCGTCGCGGCTGTGGAGTGGAAGGGCGAGGCGGCCACCGAGTTCGAACGCTTCGGCAACGAACTCGCCAAGTACACCTGGAACCTGGCGTCCTTCGCCAACGTGGCGGGCAAGCAGATGGAGGTCGCGAGCACGGGCCTCGCCTCGGTCCGCAGCGCCCGCCCACCCCGCGACACCCGCGCCGACCAGCGCAAGCCCACGGAGTTCCCCCCGGAGGAACGCACCGACGACAACCCGGAGTACCAGAAGGCCGTCAAGGTCGAGCGGGACCGCCAGGAAGCCATCAACCAGATGAACCGCCTGGCGTCGTTCTACGCGGTCTCGGAACAGACCCTGGCAAGCCAGGAGGCCCCGCCGCTGCCGCCGAAGCTGAAGGCGGACGTGCCGCGGCCACGCACGCTGCGAGAGGATCCCGCCGGATCCGGTGCCTCCCCCGGCCATGTTCCGCAGGGGTCGCAGACGCAGCAGGCCACCTCGTACGGCGCGGAGCGGGGTGGCACGGCTGGTGTGCCGTCCCGAACGGAAGGCATCGGGTCTATGCCGTCGACGCCCACGTTGGACACCTCGATGCAGATCGACACCGTCGCCGCGCCACCGCCTCAGACCGCCCCGGTCGGTCCTGCGCCGTCCCCGTCGGCTCCTGGCCCTACAACGAGCTCTGGCCCTCACCTGCCGCCTTTGGTAACGGGCCTGACGAACCCTGCACGAACCCCGAACTTCCGGGCGACGGGCACGCCGGGTCAAGGCAAGACCGGCGGCCCGACGGCTAACGCGATGGGTCGTTCGGGCACGAGTGGCGGCAGCAACAGCACCGCTACCGGACGTAGCGGCTCTCCAGTGGGGCGAGCGGGAACGACGGGCCAGCCGAGTGCCGTGGGCCGGTCAACGTCCACCGGCGGAGGGCAGGGCCGTGTCGGCGGAACCAGCGGTCAGAGCCCCATCGTCGGCCGCCCCAGCGCAACGGGACAGCCCATGGCGGGACGGGCAGGTACGGCAGGCCCCACCTCAGCAGGCCGTGCGAACGGCATCGTCGGCGGTACGCCGCAGCAGCGCGCTGCCGGTGGCTCCAGTGGTTCTCGTATCCCCCGCGGAACGGTGATCGGCGGCCAGGGCGCGCCTCAGGGCCGTAGCTCTGTGGCCAGACCCGGCCAGGCAGGCGTCATCGGAGCGAACCAGGGAGCGGGATCCGCACGCCCCACGGGACGCGGCACCCCGAGCGTGAACGGAGTCGTCGGCGCTCCTCGACAGGGCGCTGCTCCAGGGACTGCACGCCCCCCGCGCAATCAGTCGGGAGACCGCGAGGAGGAGCGCAACGCCTCGGCACGCCCCGACTACCTGACGGAAGACGAAGAGACCTGGGCGGCCCGCCGACGTGGCGCCGTACCGCCGGTGATCGACTGAGTACAGGGAAAGGCGCAGGGAGCAGGATGACAGCAGGAACAACGCACCGAATTCGGCGGCGACTGTCGTACACATTCGCGCTGGTCGGTGCGTGGACCATCGGCTTCGCCGGCCTGGCTCCGGCCGCAGTCGCGGAGGATGTACGGGCGAAGCAGTGGTACCTGAATGCGATGCACGCCGAGGACATCTGGAAGAAGGAGACCGGCGAAGGCATCAAGGTTGCTGTCATCGATTCAGGTGTTAATTCCTCCACGCCGTCACTCAAGGGGCAGGTTCTCAAAGGGTTTGACGCTACCGAGACGGATGGAAAGACAGACGACTACGTAGGTCATGGGACAACCATGGCGGAACTGATCGCCGGAACGGGGCGAAGCGGGGGCCTTCAAGGGCTGGCGCCAGGTGCCAAGATCATCCCCATTCGTATCCGCCTTGAGGGAGCACCTTTCCCCGAGAAGAACGTCTGGGATGAAGCAGACGCCATCCGTGCCGCAGCAGACAGCGATGCGCAAATCATCAACATGTCGTATGGCGGCATCGGCTTGACCAGTCGGTTGGAGAAGGCGGTCAAGTATGCCCATAGCAAGGGGAAGTTGATGTTCGCCGCTGTGGGTAACTCCGGCGACGAGGAAAACATGCGTGAGTACCCGGGCGCTTTTCCGGAAGTCGTCGGCGTTGCCGCGACCAACAGCGAAGGCACGGTGGGTGACTTCTCCCAGCACGGGGACTTCGTGGACATCGCTGCACCCGGCTTGGACATTCCCGGCTGGTGTGACGCGACATTCACGCGATACTGCGACGGCAAGCAGGGCACCAGCCATGCGACCGCCATCGCCTCCGCCACGGCCGCGCTCATCTGGTCCGCGCACCCCAACTGGACAGCGAACCAGGTACTGCGCGTCATGTTCGAGAGCGCGGCGCGGGGCGACGACTGGAAGCCGGGCACCGTCAGCAACTACCTCGGCTACGGCATCGTGCGTCCCAACGCGCACATCACACGCGGCCTCGGCAAGCCAGGCGACCCCAACGTCAGCCCGCTCCCGGACATGGCCGGCGCCTCAGGCGCATCACCGTCCGCATCCGCATCCCCCGGCTCCTCTGCACCAGCTTCGTCACAGGCACCGGCAGGCGACCCCAGTCCGGACACTGCCGTGGCAGGCTCCAGCTCGGCGTCAGCCGACGACGGAGGCGGCCTGCCCGTATGGGCGTTCGGCGCCATCGCCGCCGCGGTGGTGATCGGGGGCGGAACCATCGCCGTCGTACGGAAGCGCCGCAGGGCCTGACCGGCCATCGGACTTCGGGCTCTGAGACTTTCCGCCCACGTCAGGCTTCACCTCTCACCACCTGGTGAAGCGCAACACACCAGTCACAAGAGAAATTCGGAAGGGATACGCAACCGTGGCAGGACAGCGGCTTACAGACCAGCAAGTCATTAAGCTCGAGAGGGAGCTCCTCGACAAGTTCAACTCGATCAAGGGTCAGCTCCAGCAGATTCAGGGCACGATCGACAGCCTTGAGGGCCAGTGGAAGGGTATCGGCGCGGGGGCGTTCAACACGAAGCAGCACGAGATCAACACCTCGATGGTGGGTCTCGGGAAGATCCTCGCCAAGTTCCTCGAGGGCCTGAGCGCCTCAAGGAAGATCAAGGATGGCACGGAGGACGAGGTCCTCGCTGCTGTGCAGAGCATCAACGTCGATCTCGGCGTCGGTACCAGTGCCGCTGCCCCGAAGTCGAACCTCAGCGGCCTCTAGAACTACCGGGCGCACTCGATGTCGGCACGCCGGAAGCCGAATCGCCGAATGACAACAACAGGTGAGATGAGGGAATCATGGGCATGAACTCAGGAGACGAGCTCGTCGTCAAGTACGACGCTCTCGACGTGGCGGCGACCACGCTCGGTAACCAGGCCAAGAAGCTGGAGGAAGACCTGCGGAGCATCAGGGCGGCCATGGTCGCGGTCGCCGCCGGCTGGGAAGGCGAGGCACACGCCGCCTACGTCCAGGAACAGCAGAAGTGGGACAAGGAAGCCGCGGACATCCACCGGGCTCTCATGCAGATCGGCCAGGTCGTGGCAAGGGCAGGCGGCGACTACATGGGTGGCGACAAGAAGGCCGCCGGCTACTTCCTCTAGGCCCTGAAGGCCGTACGCAGGAAGTCGGGTGGGCACGTGCGAGGGGTGCCCACCCTTCTCCATGCCTGCCAGCCGACTCCGCCCTCTGCTCATCGCTCCGCTGAGCAGAGGGCGGTGCTGGTGGGGCGCGCCCTCGCTACCCTGCCGTCAGCCGCCGCTGGGAGAGGACGACGGCACCGGGGTGTTCGCGGACCAGAACGGGGACTTGATGTACGGCAGGCCCTCGGCTTCCGGTGAGTCCGGGTCGAACGGCTCGGCGGGAGGCACGGTGACCTCTGACTCGGCCACACAGGGCGACATGACGCTGAAGAACGCCTGACCCTTGTAGCCGATGTCGACCGTGATTTGGAAGCCCTCCGGAGTGCGGGCGAAGACCGCAGGCTGCTCCTTGTTCGGGCGAACCGCGGTGATCTCGTAGCCCTGCTTCTTCCAGTAACGCTCGACGACGCCCACGAAACTGCCGCGCCGCTCCGCGGAGATCACCGTCATGACGTGCCGCCTCCGGGTGACCTGGCCGGTCCCTGTGGCGTCGTTCTTGAAATCGGTGCAGATGGGGTCGCTGGACGGCCCTCGCCGCGTCTCCACAGGGGGCTTGATCGCGGCCAGGGTGGCGTCCAGGATCTGCTCCGCCTGCTCACCGGCCTGCTGCATGTTCACGTTCTGCGCCTTTCCCTTGGGACCGGTCCCGTCGCCACTGTCGATCAGGCCGCAGCCGGACACGACAAATGCGGCAAGCACCATGGCGAGCGTGCGGTGTTTCATCGGTGCTTCTCCGGGATGATGAGTTCGGGCTGGCCCGCGACGACAGCGGCAATGTTCTTGGCCGACACGGGGTCCTCCTGCGGATTGAAATAGTTGGAGTGAGCGGGTGTGGCGCCCTCGCCGTCGATGATCGGCCGCGGACCGTCGTCCACCATCATGCGGTTGGCGCCGAAGGCCGCGCTGGCCGGGTCCTTGCCGAACCAGATGTCGTCGTCGCCCTGGTCGGCGATGTCCCCGGCAAGGTACGACACCAGTGGACCGCCGACGAAGAAGCCGGCCGTTCCGGCGGCGGCCTCCTTCTTGGAGGGCAGCATCGTGACCGGGTCGTTGTCGGCGGCGCCCACGAAAACGTGGTCCTTGCCGACTCCCAGGTCCTCCGCCTTGTCCACGCCGACACCGGGACTGCCGAGGAGCACGATGTCATCCGCACCGGGTATGCCGCCGGGCTCCTGTGTGGCGGCGCCCACCAGCCGCGAGCCGTAGGAGTGCCCGATGGCCGTCAGATGCGGATCCCCGTGGTCGTTGGTGGCAGCCAGCCCGCTCATGAACGAGTTGTAAGCGGGAGCGCCCTTCTCGGCCCGTTCTGCGGACATTACCTCGGTGTTCGACAGCAGGGTCTCGGCGTCCACGCCGCCGAGCTGCGGCGGGTCGTACCCCAGCCACACGATGGCGGCGCTGGAGGGGTCCCTCTCGCGTGCACCGACCGCGGTGTCGTGCGCCCGCTTGACGTCGTTGCGGGCGAAGTCCTCGTCCAGCGCCGTACCGAGACCGGGCACGTACGCGGCGACGTTCTTCGACGTGTCGGGGTTGCCGAAGGCCACGGCGGCCCGGCCGGTGCCCTCATCGCCGATGCTGAGCAGGAACGCCGGCGGCTCCGCCGGATTCTTCAGACGCTCCGCCGCGTTCAGTTCCAACTGATGCCGGATCTCCTTCAGCCCGCCGAGCCGGGCCTCGGCCGTCTCGCCCTTCTTCCCCTCGTACTCGGCGATCAGCAGGTCGAGGTTCTGCCGGTTGGCCTCATCCCGCACCAGCGCCGGGATGCCGTCCAGGTTGCCGAGGACGTCCGGGTAGCTCGCCAGGTACTCGTCGCGCTGCTCGTCGCTCAGGTTGTCCCACCATTCCTTGCGCTCGGCGGGCGACTTGTCGAGCGGGATCTCCTTCTTCATGAAGTCGCCCGTCGCGTCGCGCACTGCACCCATGTCCGCTGCCGCGTCCGCCCAGGTCTTGGAGTCCACGGTGAGGCCGTCCGCCGCCTTGAGCTTGCTCAGCGTCTGTTGGAATCGCCCGTCCGTCTCGCGAGCGTCGCGCAGCGCCATGGCGATGCGGTTGGCTATGTCCTGGGCCTTGCCATGGTGCGGGTTGGGGTTGATCAGTCCGCCCGGCGTGTACAGGGAGCCGCCGCCGAGCAACCCGTTGTTGCCCCCGCCGTGGAGCCCGTAGCCTCCCCCGGTGAACAAGCCGCTGTTGCCGATCACCCTGCCGCCAGGGACCGGCTTGCCGGTCAGCTCGTTCCCGCCGCCGGCCGGGTAGTCGACGCTGCCGTCCTCGTTGACCGTGTACGAATTGGCGGCCGCGTCGGCGAGCGCCTCCTTCAGCCGTCGCTGCGGCGAGGCCAGCTCGGAGGAGAGCCCGCTGACCGCCGTCCTGATGAGCCCGCACTCGGTCTTGATGTAGTCGTAGTTGCGGCTCAGGCGCTTGAACCTGCTCACGGCGGCCTTGGCCGACTCGCTGTCCTGCGTTTTCGACAGCGCACCGTCCATGTCGCCGTCGACCCTGGTCTGTGCCGCGTCAGCGTGCCGGGACGCCGCCCCCCAACTGTCGGCGGCCTCATCGAGTTCCGTCAGCTTCAGATCACGCAGTTGCTGCCACGTGAGCTCGGAGGTCACCTGGGATCACCTGCCTTCGGCGTGTGTACGCCGTCGGCCTTCGCACCGGTCGCGATGTCCGTGCCCTTCAGGTCCTTCGGCACCTGCCGCAGTTTGGGCTCCAGCGCGTCGCATTCGTCTGCCACCGCCTTCAGGCGGTTCTCCCACGAGGTCAGGACACTCTTCAGCT
Source organism: Streptomyces sp. TRM64462 (assembly GCF_013362995.1). GTDB lineage: Bacteria > Actinomycetota > Actinomycetes > Streptomycetales > Streptomycetaceae > Streptomyces. The sequence goes on from NZ_JABWDV010000312.1 coordinate 14,419, forward strand.
CGGTGAGACTGGCGAGCCCAGTAAGACCGCCGGACATGCCCGCATGCCCCTTCGTCAGGTTGCTCTTGGATGTGCTGGTGTTGACTCCCAGGTCGTGGGCCGTCGCGGCAGCGCGATTCCACGGCTTCGCGGAGTGCTTCAGACCCTGGCCGTCGGCGCCCCCAGACGTGCCACCGCCCCCGCCTTCGGCCGGTCTCTGGTTGAGCTGCATCTGTGTCGCTTGGCGCTCAGCGGCTTGGCTCTTGAGCTGTTCCCACTCGTCCCACGGCATGTGCACTTCCTTCCCCTTGTGTGTCGGACACTGGATACGGCGACCGGATCGACCTCGCGCTCACCTTTTCGGGCACGACGCTGTCCGCGACCTCGGCTCCGAGAATCGAAGCAGACAGGCGCGAGGGAATCCGGAACCGGCTGATTCGCAGAGGGCTTGGCCGTCACGGTCAAGCAGACGGTGCCGCCGTCCACGTCCACGTCGTAGTGCTAAACAGGAAGCGCCACCAGACTGCGCGGTGGTCGGCCAAGCCCACGGCCACACGAACCCCAAGCCCCACACCACCCGTAGAGGGTCGGTCCTTTCGCCGGCCTCCGTCCGCTGTCCCACAGCACTGGCACAGGCGAGGGCTGTGCTTTCGCCTCACTCCGGATCCCCCATCCACCCAGTCTGTACCAGACGGTTGCCCCGCTGCCGCGAGACGAACACCCCCCGGCCCGCCGGCATCGGGCGCATACGCGCGCCACCGAGCACGGCCCCTTCCTGCGGGTCGCCGGAGAGCAGGACGCCCTGCGCGCCGAGTTCCATCATCCGCTGCGTGAAGGGCTCGTACGCCGCACGGCTCGCGCCCGCACCGTGGCGGGCGATGATGAAGCGGACACCCACGTCACGGGCGAACGGCAGGTGCTCGGTCAGCGGGGCCAGCGGGTTGCCGCTCGACGTTGACACCAGGTCGTAGTCGTCGACTACCACAAAGATTGTCGGGCCCTGCCACCAACTGCGGTCGCGCAGTTGCTGGGCCGTGACGTCTGCGGACGGAGTGCGGCGCTGCATCAGGTCCGCGAGCGCGTCCACATGATGGGCCATGTTGTTGGACATGGGAACGTACTCCGCCAGATGGGTGGCGGGGGTGACGTTGAGCAGGGCACGCCGGTTGTCGATCACAAAGAACTTTGCGGAGTTCCCGTCGTACCTCTCCGTCACCTGTTTGATCAGCAGCCGCAACAGGTTCGACTTGCCCGACTCGCTGTCACCGAAGACCAGGAAGAACGGGTCCCGGTCGAAGTTGGCGAAGACCGGTTCCAGATGGTCCTCGTCGATCGCGAAGGCCACGCCGCGCTGGGGCTCCGCGAACCCTGCGGGCAGGCCGTTCACCGGGAGCTCGCGAGGCAGCAGGCGCACCTTCGGGGCAGCCGGGCCGGTCCAGTGGCGGGCGATATCCTGGCCCATCGCGGCCGTGGCCTCGGCCAGGTCGCTGTCGGACGTGATGCCGTCGATGCGCGGTACGGCGGTCATGAAGTGCAGCTTCTCCGGGGTCAGACCGCGGCCGGGCACACCGCTCGGGACGTTGATCGCCATCTTGCGGTCCACCTCCGAGTCCATCGGGTCACCCAGACGCAGCTCGAGCCGGTTCATCAGGTGGTCCTTGATGTTGGAGCGGACCTCCATGGAACGCGACGCCGCGAGGACCACATGGATGCCGTAGCCGAGGCCGCGCGCCGCCATGTCCAGCACCGCCGGCTCGAGGCCCTCGTATTCCGTGCGGAAGTTGCCCCAGCCGTCGATGACCAGGAACACGTCGCCGTGGGGCTGATCCTCGACAGTGATGTCACCGCGCTCCCGCAGCCGGCGGTAAGTGGCGATGGAGTCGATGCCCGAGGCGCGGAAGTACTCCTCCCGGCGCTCCATGATGCCGAACACCTCGGAGACGGTACGCCGCACCTTCTCCGGATCGAGCCGTGACGCGATGCCACCGACGTGCGGCAAGCCCGCGACCGCCGACAGACCGCCGCCACCGAAGTCGAGGCCGTAGAACTGCACCTCGTGCGGGGTGTGCGTGAGCGCGAAGGCGGAGATCAGCGTCCGCAGCAACGTCGACTTGCCCGACTGGGGGCCGCCGACGATCTGCATATGGCCGGCCGCACCCGAGAAGTCCCGGTAGAGGGTGTCGCGGCGCTGCTCGAAGGGCTTGTCCACCACCCCCAGGGGGACGACCAGGCGGCCCGCGCCCTCGAAGCCGGGCTGCGTCAGCCCGCGCCCCTGCACCTCCGCGAGCCCCGGCAGCAGCTCGTCCAGCGGCGGCGGGTTGTCCAGCGGCGGCAGCCACACCTGGTGGGCCTCCACGCCGCGCCCCTCCAGCCGCCGCACGATGACGTCCAGCACCGTGTCGGCCAGCGCGTCGTCCTCGGCCCGGGCGCCCGCGTCCGGTTCGGCGGTGCGCGTCGTCGGCTCCACGTACCGGATCGGCACCGGCGCCGCCGTGAACGGCACCGGCTGCCGGTCCACCGGAAGCGGCCCGCCCGCGGCAGTGAGCCGCTGCGCGTTCGAACGGTAGACCCCGGAGACGTACGCCGCCTTGAACCGGACCATTTCATCCGTACCGAACTTCAGATAGCCGGAGCCCGGCACGTTCGGCAGGTGGTACGCGTCGGGCACACCGATCGCCGCCCGCGACTCGGCCGCTGAGAACGTCCGCAGACCGATCCGGTACGACAGGTACGTCTCCAGGCCCCGCAGCCGGCCCTCCTCCAGGCGCTGCGACGCCAGCAGCAGGTGCACGCCCAGCGAGCGGCCGATACGGCCGATCTGCACGAACATCTCGATGAAGTCGGGCTTCGCGGTCAGCAGCTCGCTGAACTCGTCGATGACCAGGACCAGGGACGGGATCGGCTGCAGCGCGGCACCGGCCGCGCGCGCCTTCTCGTAGTCGTGGATGTTGGCGTAGTTGCCCGCGTCGCGCAGCATCTCCTGGCGGCGGTTGAGCTCACCGCGGATGGAGTCGCCCATGCGGTCCACGAGCGTCAGGTCGTCCGCCAGGTTGGTGATGACGGCCGCGACATGCGGCATCTGCGACATGCCCGCGAACGTCGCACCACCCTTGAAGTCGGCGAGTACGAAGTTCAGCGTCTCCGACGAGTGCGTGACCGCCAGGCCCAGCACCAGCGTACGCAGCAGCTCCGACTTGCCGGAACCCGTTGCGCCCACGCACAGGCCGTGCGGGCCCATGCCCTCCTGCGCGGCCTCCTTCAGGTCCAGCATCACGGGCGAGCCGTCCTCGCCGACACCGATCGGCACCCGCAGCCGCTCCGACTGCGAACGCGGCCGCCAGGTCCGGCTCACGTCGACCGACGCCGCGTCACCGAGGTTCAGCAGGTCGGTGAACTCCAGGTTGGCGAGCAGCGGCTCGTCGTCGTCACCGCCCGACGCCATGCGCAGCGGCGCCAGCTGGCGGGCCAGCGCCTCGGCGCCCTCCAGGCTCAGCCCGTCGGGCGTTCCGTCGTAGACCAGACCGTGCCCCGACTCCAGCCGCAGCGCGTCGGGGTGCACCACCACCGACAGCTGGCCGCGCGCCGCCGCGCCCTCGCCCGGGACGACCTCGATGATCGTGACGCCCTGCAGCCCCTCCGCGGCGGCGAGCGGCGACATCGGCGCCACCGTCTGCCCGTCGAGCACCACCACCACATGCGGCCGGTCCAGCAGCGGACTGTCCCCGCCCTGGAACCGCGGCCGCCCCTCCAGCAGCCCCGCCAGCAGGTCCTGCAGATCCATCGGGTCCGCCGTGATCAGGCGCCGGCTCCCCGCCCCGTCCACGGCACCCCGCGCCTGGACGTGCGGAAGCCACTTCGCCCACTCCCAGTGCCCCGCGGCGTCCCGCCCCGTACCGACGGCCACCACCAGGTCCTCGGGCGAGTGCAGCGAGGCCAGCGAACCCACCATCGCGCGCGCGGCCGCCCGCACCGCCTCCTGCTCGCCGCTCACCGTCACGTGGTAGAACGCCCGCAGCGACACCGCCATCGGCAGCCCGTCCAGCGTCCCGTGCGTCGCCAGGAACTGCCGCATCGCACCGGCCGTCAGCGGCTCCAGATCGTCGACGGGCGCCGTCTCCGGAGCCAGGAGCGGCGTCGCGAGCTGCTGGCTGCCCAGACCGATGCGCACCTGCCCGAAGTCGGCGTCGCCCACCCGCCGCTCCCACACCCGGCTGCCCTCGGCGACCAGCGCCCACAGCTGCTCCGGGGACGGATGCAGATAGAACTGGGCGTCCCGCTGGAGCCGCGCCGTGCGCAGCACCGCACGCCTCGTCTGGTTCAGGTACTTGAGGTAGTCGCGGCGCAGATCCGCCAGCTGCCCCTGCGTACCGCGCCGGTACCGCACGAGCATCGCGATGCCCATGGCGACGGTCGACGCGATCATCACCATGCCCATGATCCGCATGATCGGATTCGGGGTCATGAAGAAGAAGACCACGGATCCGCCCATGCCGAGCATGGGCAGGATCTGCATCAGAGCGCCCTCCTGCTGCCCTCTCGGCAGCTCGGGCGGTGGTTGCACCTGCACCTGCTCGCTGGGTACGTCGGACGGCAGGACCCGTGGTGGGCGCTTGACGACGATCTGACTCACAGCTCACCAATTCCCTTGCCGGACGGAAATGTTCCTATCGGCGCCCCCGTGGCGACGGGTTCCATCCGCGGGAGGGGATCCTACTTGCGTCGGGTGTGACGGGCGGGCGGTAGGGTGACGCGACGGATTTGCGCACCCGTGAACTACCGCAAAACAAGGGACATTCGGAGCGCACCGCCGGCCCCCCGAGCCCAAGGCGGCCACCGCACGCCCTGATCGGGCCCGCGGCGGCCACGGGAGCGGCGAGCATCACGGCGAGCGTCACGACGACGGGCGTCACGGCGAGCGTCACGACGGCGGGCGTCGCGGCGAGCGTCACGGCGACGGGCGTCACGGCGAGCGTCACGGCGGCGAGCGTCACGGCGAGCATTACGACGACGAGCATTACGACGACGAGCATTACGACGACGAGCATTACGACGACGAGCATTACGACACACACGAGGGGAAGCAGCAGGTGAGTATGACGGCCCAAGCGGCGGCCACCGCACCCGGCCAGCCGGGCACCGCGACGCCGTCCGGCGGCGGAACCGGCTTCTGCCGCGTCACCGTCGTCGCGCCGGATGGGCGCGTCGACGTGGCTCTGCCCGAGGACATCCCGGTCGCCGACCTCTACCCGGAGATCCTGCGCCTGTCCGGCCAGAGCCCCGTCGAGGGCGCCCCGGTCGGCTACCACCTGGTGCGCCGCGACGGGACGGTGCTCGACGCCGCCCGCTCCCTGGGCGCCCAGCGGATCCTCGACGGCGAGCTGCTGTCCCTGCGGCCCTTCGCCGAGTCGCTGCCCCCCGCGGTCTTCGACGACGTCGCCGACGCCGTCGCCTCCGCCGTCGCACGCGACCGCACCTTCTGGACCGACGGGCTCATGCGCGGCGCCGGCCTCTTCGGCGGATCCGTGCTGCTCGTCCTGCTCGCCTTCGTCCTGTGGCGGTCGGCACCCCGGTACGACACGCACAGCCTGCCCGGCATCCTCGCCGCCGTCGCCGCCGTGCTGCTGCTGACGCTCGCCTGCGTCCGCGCCCGCGTCTACGACGACCGGGGCTCCGCCGTCGCGCTCGGCGTCGGCGCCATGGCCAACGCCGCCGTCGCCGGGTCCGGGCTGCTGGCCCTGGGGGCGGGCCAGGGGCCGGGGCGGCTGCAGTTCCTGCTCGCCTGCGCGGCCGTCCTGGTCACCTCGCTCGTCCTCATGCTGGTCGCCCCGGCCGGTGACGGGCCCTTCGTGGCGTTCGTCTTCGCGTCCGCCGTCGCCATGCTGGTCACCTTCGTCGCCATCCTGACCGGGATGACGCCGGTCGAGACCGCCGCCGTGTGCCCCCCGCTCGCCGTCGGCGCCCTCGCCTTCCTGCCGGGCCTGTCCACCCGCTTCGCCCGGCTGCCCATCGGCTTCGACCCGCCCCGCACCGGCGTCGGCGCGTACGACTCCGACGCCGCGCCCCAGGGCCCGGTCGACGCCGACCGCATCACCGCCCGAGCCCGGCGCGGGCACGAGCTGCTCGTCGGCCTCGTCGGCGGCTGCGCGCTGCTCACCGTCGGCGCCGCCGCGGTGCTCGGCTTCTCCGACAACACCTGGGCCCAGCTGCTCGCCCTCGCCACGGGCGTCGCCATGATGATGCGGGCCAGCCTCTTCCGGTACTCGACGCAGGTCGGCTGCGCCCTCGCCGCCGGGCTCGGCGCGCTGGTGCTGCTCGGCCTCGGCCTGTGCATCAACCCGCCGGCGGGCATGTTCCGCGACGCGCTGCGCGGTGACAGCGGGGCGCTCGACATCCGTACGGTCTGGCTCGCCGCCGCCATCGCCGGGGTCGCCGCCCTGATCGTCGCGATCGGCCTGATCGTGCCGAACAAGGGGGTCACGCCGTTCTGGGGCCGCTTCCTGGAGATCGCCGAGGCCTTCGTCCTGCTCACGCTGGTGCCGCTGTGCCTGGCGGTCTTCGACGTCTACCACTCGATCCGCGCGCTGACCTCGTAGTCGTACGGTCCCGCTCGGCTGGTACGCTGTGTGACGGCCGTTTGTGTACGCGCCCCCGGAACATCTGGGAGCAGCGCTCATCGAGCCTTCGCCTCCGAGTCACGGAAGCTCCCCTGAGACCAAGACCAGGGGCACTCGCGGGCGCATCGAACACCAATGAGGAGTACCGAGTGTCTCTCGACGCCGCCACGAAGAAGCAGATCATGGCCGAGTTCGGCACCAAGGAGGGCGACACCGGTTCCCCCGAGGTCCAGGTCGCGCTGCTCTCCCGCCGCATCTCGGACCTGACCGAGCACCTCAAGACGCACAAGCACGACCACCACTCCCGCCGTGGTCTGCTGATCCTCGTCGGCCAGCGCCGCCGCCTGCTGCAGTACCTGGCCAAGAAGGACATCCAGCGCTTCCGTACGCTGGTCGACCGCCTCGGCATCCGCCGCGGTGCGGCCGGCGGCGCCAAGTAAGACGCCGTGAAGGGAGCGGTTCCCGACCGACCGGGAGCCGCTCCTTTTGCTGTACGCGCACACGTTTTGCTGTACGCGCACACGACCGGAATGCGCTCCTGGGCACAAGCTCAGTAATCTGGTCGCACAACGACATAAAGCAATCGCCATGAAGCGGACATAGCGCGACCATGGCACCGAGGAGAGACCGCCTCGCCGTCGCCGGTCCTCGGTAGTGGCCCCCGGGCCACACCACCCGAAAGGGTGCACCCGGGTGCTTCGATCGAAGACCGGCCCGCACACAAGGCGCGCTCTCTCCGCCCCGTCCCGCGTCACACGGGCGCACGGACGAAAAGACGACAAGCACGACGACAAGTAAACGGAGAAACCGCTGGTGGAGAACGAGACCCACTACGCCGAGGCCGTCATCGACAACGGCGCCTTCGGCACCCGTACCATCCGCTTCGAGACCGGCCGCCTCGCCAAGCAGGCCGCCGGCTCCGCGGTGGCGTACCTGGACGACGACACCATGGTGCTGTCGGCCACCACCGCCTCCAAGAACCCGAAGGACCAGCTGGACTTCTTCCCGCTGACCGTCGACGTCGAGGAGCGGATGTACGCGGCCGGCAAGATCCCCGGCTCCTTCTTCCGCCGGGAAGGCCGCCCCTCCGAGGACGCGATCCTCACCTGCCGCCTGATCGACCGCCCGCTGCGCCCGTCCTTCAAGAAGGGCCTGCGCAACGAGATCCAGATCGTCGAGACGATCATGGCGCTCAACCCCGACCACCTCTACGACGTGGTCGCCATCAACGCCGCCTCCTGCTCCACGCAGCTGGCCGGCCTGCCGTTCTCCGGCCCCATCGGCGGCACCCGTGTCGCGCTGATCAAGGGCCAGTGGGTCGCGTTCCCGACGCACACCGAGCTCGAGGACGCCGTCTTCGACATGGTCGTCGCCGGCCGCGTCCTGGAGGACGGCGACGTCGCGATCATGATGGTCGAGGCCGAGGCGACCGAGAAGACCGTCGAGCTGGTCAAGGGCGGTGCCGAGGCCCCCACCGAGGAGGTCGTCGCCGCCGGTCTCGAGGCCGCGAAGCCGTTCATCAAGGTCCTGTGCAAGGCCCAGGCCGACCTCGCCGCCAAGGCCGCCAAGCCGCTCGGCGAGTTCCCGGTCTTCCTCGACTACGAGGACGACGTCCTGGAGGCGCTCACCGCCGCCGTCAAGACGGAGCTGACCCAGGCCCTCACCATCGCCGGCAAGCAGGAGCGCGAGGCCGAGCTCGACCGCGTCAAGGCCGTCGCCGCCGAGAAGCTGCTCCCGAAGTTCGAGGGCCGCGAGAAGGAGATCTCCGCGGCGTACCGCTCCCTGACCAAGTCCCTGGTCCGCGAGCGCGTCATCAAGGACAAGGTCCGCATCGACGGCCGCGGCGTCACGGACATCCGTACGCTCGCCGCCGAGGTCGAGGCCATCCCGCGGGTCCACGGCTCGGCCCTGTTCGAGCGCGGCGAGACCCAGATCCTGGGCGTCACCACGCTCAACATGCTCCGCATGGAGCAGCAGCTGGACACCCTCTCGCCGGTGACCCGCAAGCGCTACATGCACAACTACAACTTCCCGCCGTACTCCGTCGGTGAGACCGGCCGCGTCGGTTCGCCGAAGCGCCGCGAGATCGGCCACGGCGCGCTCGCCGAGCGCGCCATCGTGCCGGTGCTGCCGACGCGCGAGGAGTTCCCGTACGCGATCCGCCAGGTCTCCGAGGCGCTGGGCTCCAACGGCTCGACGTCCATGGGCTCGGTCTGCGCCTCCACCATGTCGCTGCTGAACGCCGGTGTGCCGCTGAAGGCCCCCGTCGCCGGTATCGCCATGGGCCTGATCTCGCAGGAGATCGACGGCAAGACGCACTACGTCGCCCTCACCGACATCCTCGGTGCGGAGGACGCCTTCGGCGACATGGACTTCAAGGTCGCCGGTACGAAGGAGTTCGTCACCGCCCTCCAGCTCGACACCAAGCTGGACGGCATCCCGGCCTCCGTCCTGGCCGCGGCCCTCAAGCAGGCCCGCGACGCCCGCCTCCACATCCTCGACGTGATGATGGAAGCGATCGACCGCCCGGATGAGATGTCCCCGAACGCCCCGCGGATCATCACCGTGAAGATCCCCGTGGACAAGATCGGCGAGGTCATCGGCCCCAAGGGCAAGATGATCAACCAGATCCAGGAGGACACCGGCGCCGAGATCACCATCGAGGACGACGGCACCATCTACATCGGTGCCGCCGACGGCCCGGCCGCCGAGGCCGCCCGCGCCACGATCAACGGCATCGCCAACCCGACCATGCCGGAGGTCGGCGAGCGCTACCTGGGTACGGTCGTCAAGACCACCACCTTCGGCGCGTTCGTCTCCCTGCTGCCCGGCAAGGACGGCCTGCTGCACATCTCGCAGATCCGCAAGCTCGCCGGCGGCAAGCGCGTGGAGAACGTCGAGGACGTGCTCGCGGTCGGCTCCAAGGTCCAGGTCGAGATCGCCGAGATCGACCAGCGCGGCAAGCTCTCCCTCATCCCGGTCCTCGCCGACGACGAGGCCGCCGAGGGCGCCGAGGCCAAGAAGGACGACGCCGACAAGTGACGTCCCGCAACCTCAGGGCGACGGCCCGCACCTCCTCGGAGGCGCGGGCCGTCGCCCGTACCCAAACGCTTCTCAAGGGCAAGGACGGCATCGGTACGGTCCGCCGCACCACCCTCCCCGGCGGTCTCCGCATCGTCACCGAGACCCTGCCCTCCGTACGCTCCGCCACCTTCGGCATCTGGGCCCACGTCGGCTCACGCGACGAGACGCCCGCCCTCAACGGCGCCACGCACTATCTGGAGCACCTCCTCTTCAAGGGCACCCGGCGACGGTCGGCCCTCGACATCTCCGCCGCCGTCGACGCGGTCGGCGGCGAGATGAACGCCTTCACGGCGAAGGAGTACACCTGCTACTACGCGCGGGTCCTCGACACCGACCTGCCCCTCGCCATCGACGTCGTGTGCGACATGCTCACCGGCTCGCTGATCACGGAGGAGGACGTGGACGCCGAGCGCGGCGTCATCCTCGAGGAGATCGCGATGACCGAGGACGACCCGGGCGACGTCGTCCACGACCTGTTCGCGAAGACGATGTTCGGCGACACCCCGCTGGGCCGCCCCGTCCTCGGCACCGTCGACACCATCAACGACCTCACCCGCGACCGGATCGCCCGCTTCTACAAGAAGCACTACGACCCCACCCACCTGGTGGTCGCCGCCGCGGGCAACATCGACCACGCCACCGTCGTACGCCTGGTCCGCCGCGCCTTCGACAAGGCCGGCGCCCTCACCCGGACCGACGCCGTCCCCGTCGCCCCCCGCGACGGCGCGCGCGCCATCCGTACGGCCGGCCGCGTCGAGCTGCTGAACCGCAGGACCGAACAGGCCCACGTCGTCCTCGGCATGCCCGGCTACGCCCGCACCGACGACCGCCGCTGGGCCCTCGGCGTGCTCAACACCGCCCTCGGCGGCGGCATGTCCTCGCGGCTCTTCCAGGAGGTCCGCGAGAAGCGCGGCCTGGCCTACAGCGTCTACTCGTACACCTCGGGCTTCGCCGACTGCGGCCTGTTCGGCGTGTACGCGGGCTGCCGCCCCAGCCAGGTCCACGACGTGCTGCGGATCTGCCGCGACGAACTGGACCGGGTCGCCTCCGAAGGGCTGACCGACGACGAGATCGCGCGCGCCATCGGCCAGCTCAAGGGCTCCACCGTCCTCGGCCTCGAGGACACGGGCGCCCTGATGAACCGCATCGGCAAGAGCGAGCTGTGCTGGGGCGACCAGATGTCGGTCGACGACCTGCTCGCCCATATCGCCGCGGTCACCCCCGACGACGTACGGCAGGTCGCCGGCGAGCTGCTGGGACAGCGCCCCTCGCTGGCGGTGATCGGCCCGCTCAAGGACAAGCAGGCGGACCGCCTGGACGAGGCCGTCTCTTGACCGATTGCCCGCCTCAACCCCGTAAGGAAGCAAGGATGAGCAAGCTGCGCGTGGCCGTGCTCGGCGCCAAGGGCCGGATCGGCTCCGAGGCCGTACGAGCCGTGGAGGCCGCGGACGACATGGAGCTGGTCGCGGCCCTCGGCCGGGGCGACAAGCTGGAGGCCCTGACCGACACCGGTGCCCAGGTCGCGGTCGAACTGACCACGCCCGACTCGGTCATGGGCAACCTCGACTTCTGCGTACGCCACGGCATCCACGCGGTCGTCGGCACCACCGGCTGGACCGAGGAGCGCCTCGCGCAGCTCGGCACCTGGCTGGACGCGTCGCCCGGGACCGGCGTCCTGATCGCCCCGAACTTCTCCATCGGCGCCGTCCTCACCATGAAGTTCGCGCAGATCGCCGCCCCGTACTTCGAGTCCGTCGAGGTCGTCGAGCTGCACCACCCGAACAAGGTGGACGCTCCGTCCGGCACCGCGACCCGCACCGCCCAGCTCATCGCCGCCGCCCGCGCCCAGGCCGGCTGCGCCCCGCAGCCCGACGCCACCGCCACGGCCCTGGCCGGCGCCCGCGGCGCGGACGTCGACGGCGTGCCCGTCCACGCGGTACGGCTCCGAGGGCTGCTGGCCCACCAGGAGGTGCTGCTCGGCGGCGAGGGCGAGACGCTCACCATCCGCCACGACTCGCTGCACCACAGCAGCTTCATGCCGGGCATCCTGCTGGGCGCCCGCCGGGTCGTCACCACTCCGGGCCTCACCTTCGGCCTGGAAAACTTCCTGGACCTCGGCTGATCCCCATGGGCGCGAAGATCACGTACTTCGTCATGGCCGCGTTCCTGGTCGTCTGGTTCGTCCTGGTCGGCGGCCGCGGCGTGGCCCTGATCCAGCAGGGCACCGTCCTCACCGTCACCCTCGGAGTGTCGGCGCTGGTCCTGCCGGCCATCGGCGTGTGGTTCCTCTGGATGAACACCCGCTTCGTCACCCGGGCCAACCGCCTGGCGGCCGCACTGGAGGCGGAGGGCGGCCTCCCGGCCGACGAACTGAAGCGGACGCCGGACGGCCGTATCGACCGGGACGCGGCGGACGAGGTGTTCGCCCGGCGCCGCGCTGAGACGGAGGACGCGCCGGACGACTGGCGCTGCTGGTTCCGGCTCGCCGTCGCCTACCACGACGCCCGCGACACCCCGAGGGCCCGCAAGGCGATGCAGCGCGCGATCGCCCTCCACGAAGGACGCGCGCTCAGGACCTGAGCGTCACGAGGCGTGGGCGCCGTACTCGGCGTGCCACGCCTCGACCGCGTCCGCGGCCCGGTCGAACGCCTCGACCCGGGCCAGGAAGTCCGCGTCGTGGTCGGTGAGCAGCGCCAGCGGCTCCCCGCCGCCCCCGTGCGGTACGAGGACGAGCGCCTGCCCCTGCACGCTCCGCGGCAGCGCCAGCAGCCGCACCGGCTGCTGCACCGTCCGCAGCCGCCCGGCCCGCGCCCACGGCACGGTCACCGTCCGGAAGAACCGCACCCGTCGTACGCCGTACCGGCTCACCCACGTCCCCGCGCGCAGCAGCCGCAGCGCGACCAGGATCACCGCACCGGCGGTGCCCACGCACACGCCCGCCGCCCGCAGGTCCCCGGCCAGCGCGACGATCAGCGCCGCCAGCAGCAGGAACGCGGCGATCAGCAGACCCAGCGCGGCCGCGGCGACCCGCCAGGGCCCCGGCCGGTACGGACGCCGCCACTGGTCGTGGTCGTCGAACGGCAGAGCCGCATCGTCGTCGGCGGTTTCGAAAGCACGGTCGGCCGTCAGAAAGGGCAGGGGCACGACAGATCCTTAACTCTACGCACGCTCGTTCGGGCTGTGCCCGGTGAGGCTACCCAGCCCCGCCGCGACCGGCTACAGCAGGGGGCCGTACGCGTCAGCGGCCGTCGGAGGCCTCGGACTGCTGCGTGGACCCGGCCGCGGGACCCGCCTGCAACGCCGGCATCCCGAACAGCAGAGACCCCACGAGACCGGCCACCACAGTCAGCCCGATCAATGTACGACCAGCGACCTGCGACAGAGTCGGACGCTGCTGCGCCGGAGGGGTGACGTTACTGCGGAAGCGGTCCGTCTCGGCGACGAACGCGAACGGGACTGCCTCTCGCCGGCGGTACATGGTCGGCTCTCCTCCTGGTGCTGTGCGGGTCTACCGGTACAGACGCGTGGACGAGTGATTTGGTGCCGCGTGAGACTGACTAAAGTGGGCGGCGCCCCACTCTGCGCAATGCCGGAAGGACCCTCGTGCCCACCACTTCCTCTGAGAGCGCCAAACTGCACCTCCGCAGTGATGTGACCGTTGATCTGGTCAGAAGCAGCGCTCACGACTCAGACGTGCTCTGGGCGGCTCGCGTCTCCACGGCGGGCGAGCAGTCCTTGGAGGAGCTCACGAAGGACCCGGAGCGCTCCAAGGGCCTCATCAACTACCTCATGCGGGACCGGCACGGCAGCCCCTTCGAGCACAACTCGATGACGTTCTTCATCAGCGCCCCGATCTTCGTGTTCCGCGAGTTCATGCGGCACCGCGTGGGCTGGTCGTACAACGAGGAGTCGGGCCGCTACCGCGAGCTGCAGCCGGTCTTCTACGTCCCGGACACCTCCCGCAAGCTGGTTCAGCAGGGCCGCCCCGGGAAGTACGTCTTCGTCGAAGGCACGGAGGACCAGCATGAGCTCGTCGCCGGCACGATGGAGGAGTCGTACCTCCAGGCATACGAGGCGTACCAGAAGATGCTGGCCGAGGGCGTCGCCCGCGAGGTCGCCCGCGCGGTCCTCCCCGTCGGCCTGTACTCGTCCATGTACGCCACCTGCAACGCCCGCTCGCTGATGCACTTCCTCGGCCTGCGCACCCAGCACGAGCTGGCGAAGGTGCCTTCGTTCCCCCAGCGTGAGATCGAGATGGTCGGCGAGAAGATGGAGGCGGAGTGGGCGAAGCTCATGCCGCTGACGTACGCGGCCTTCAACAGCAACGGTCGTATCGCTCCATAAGACGGGTGGCGCACACGCGTACGAATCAACCGTCCGAAGTGTCCATATTGCGACGTTCTGGGAAGTTCATCTAGGCTGATCAAACGGACCCGGCACTGCTTGAACCCCCGAGCAGGCAGTGCCGGGCTCCTCTCCCACACGTCCCCGAGGGGACCCCACGCGCTGAGCAGCGAGTAGCGTGTTACCCATGGCTCCGATCTCCACTCCGCAGACCCCCTTCGGGCGGGTCCTCACCGCTATGGTCACGCCCTTCGCGGCGGACGGCGCGCTCGACCTCGACGGCGCTCAGCGGCTCGCCACCCATCTCGTGGACGCAGGCAACGACGGCCTGATCGTCAACGGCACCACCGGCGAGTCCCCGACCACCAGCGACGCGGAGAAAGACCAGCTCGTACGGGCCGTCCTGGAGGCCGTGGGGGACAGGGCCCATGTCGTCGCCGGCATCGGCACCAACGACACCCACCACACCCTGGAGCTCGCCCGCGCCGCCGAACGCGCCGGCGCACACGGCCTCCTCGCCGTCACCCCGTACTACAACAAGCCCCCGCAAGAAGGCCTGTACCGCCACTTCACGGCGATCGCCGACGCCACCGAGCTGCCCGTGATGCTCTACGACATCCCCGGCCGCAGCGGCGTCCCGATCAACACCGAGACGATCGTCCGCCTCGCCGAGCACCCCCGCATCGTCGCCAACAAGGACGCCAAGGGCGACCTCGGCCGCGCCAGCTGGGCCATCGCCCGCTCCGGCCTCGCCTGGTACTCCGGCGACGACATGCTGAACCTCCCGCTGCTCTCCGTCGGCGCGGTCGGTTTCGTCTCGGTCGTCGGCCACGTCGTCACACCCGAGCTGCGCGCCCTCCTCGACGCCCACCTCACCGGGGACGTCCACAAGGCCACCGAGATCCACCAGAAGCTGCTCCCGGTCTACACCGGCATGTTCCGCACCCAGGGCGTGATCACCACCAAGGCGGCGCTCACCCTCCAGGGCCTGCCCGCCGGACCGCTGCGGCTGCCGCTCGTGGAGCTCTCGCCGGAGGAGACCGCCCAGCTCAAGGCCGACCTCGCCGCCGGCGGAGTCGAGCTGTGACACCGGACTTCACAACTGAATACGCACGACCTGCGCACGCAGGAAAACAGTCCATTGCACCTGTATGAAAATCACGCGCGCCACGTGTCTCAGCGGCACGTGGCGTGCGTGGTGAGGAGAGTCTTTTGAGTCATCCGCATCCTGAGCTCGGCGCCCCGCCGAAGCTGCCCGCCGGCGGCCTCCGCGTCACCCCCCTGGGCGGTCTCGGCGAGATCGGCCGCAACATGACCGTCTTCGAGTACGACGGCCGCCTGCTGATCGTCGACTGCGGTGTCCTCTTCCCCGAGGAGGAGCAGCCCGGCGTCGACCTGATCCTGCCGGACTTCACCACCCTGCGGGACCGTCTCGACGACATCGACGGGATCGTCCTCACGCACGGCCACGAGGACCACATCGGCGGCGTCCCCTATCTGCTCCGCCTGAAGCCGGATATCCCGCTGATCGGCTCCAAGCTGACCCTCGCCCTGATCGAGGCCAAGCTCCAGGAGCACCGCATCCGGCCGTACACCCTTGAGGTCTCGGAAGGGAACCGCGAGCGCCTCGGCCCCTTCGACTGCGAGTTCATCGCCGTCAACCACTCCATCCCGGACGCCCTGGCCGTCGCCATCCGTACGCCCGCGGGCCTGGTGGTGCACACCGGCGACTTCAAGATGGACCAGCTCCCGCTGGACAACCGCCTCACGGACCTGCACGCCTTCGCCCGGCTCAGCGAGGAGGGCATCGACCTCCTGCTGTCCGACTCCACGAACGCCGAGGTCCCCGGCTTCACGGCGCACGAGCGCGACATCTCCAACGTCATGCGCTCGGTGTTCGCCGGCGCCCAGCGGCGGATCATCGTGGCCAGTTTCGCCAGCCACGTCCACCGCATCCAGCAGATCCTCGACGCCGCCCACGAGTACGGCCGCAGGGTCGCCTTCGTCGGCCGCTCGATGGTCCGCAACATGGGCATCGCCCGAGACCTGGGCTACCTGCGGGTCCCCGCCGGACTCGTCGTCGACGTCAAGACGCTCGACGACCTCCCGGACAGCGAGATCGTCCTCGTCTGTACGGGCTCCCAGGGCGAGCCGATGGCCGCGCTCTCCCGCATGGCCAACCGGGACCACCAGATCCGCATCGTCCAGGGCGACACGGTGATCCTGGCGTCGTCGCTCATCCCCGGCAACGAGAACGCGGTATACCGCGTGATCAACGGCCTGACCCGCTGGGGCGCGAACGTCGTCCACAAGGGCAACGCCAAGGTGCACGTCTCCGGCCACGCCTCCGCCGGCGAGCTGCTGTACTTCTACAACATCTGCAAGCCGAAGAACCTGATGCCGGTCCACGGCGAGTGGCGCCACCTCCGCGCCAACGCGGAACTCGGCGCCCTCACGGGCGTCCCCAAGGACCGCATCGTCATCGCCGAGGACGGCGTGGTGGTCGACCTGATCGACGGCAAGGCCAAGATCGTCGGCAAGGTCCAGGCCGGCTATGTGTACGTCGACGGCCTCTCGGTCGGAGACGTCACCGAAGGCGCCCTGAAGGACCGCCGCATCCTCGGCGAGGAGGGCATCGTCTCGGTCTTCGTCGTGGTCGACTCCACGACCGGCAAGATCGTCGGCGGCCCGCACCTCCAGGCACGCGGCTCGGGCATCGACGACGGCGCGTTCGACGCGGTCATCCCGAGGATCGAGGACGCCCTGAACAAGTCGGCCCAGGACGGTGTCGTGGAGCCGCACCAGCTCCAGCAGCTGATCCGCCGCACGATCGGCAAGTGGGTCTCGGACACGTACCGCCGTCGCCCGATGATCCTCCCTGTGGTGGTGGAGGTCTGACGCTCCGCCAGCTAGGACCAGGAGCGGGGCGCCTCGATTTGCATCGGGGCGCCCCGCTCCAGTACGTTTACGGCTCCGCCCGACCGGGAACCCCGGCTCGCCTGTGTGCGACCGAAGATCCGGAGCGGGCCGGAAAATCCGACTCAGAACCTCTGATAAAGTCGGATGAGCCGAAAGGCAAAGGCCCTCCAACGGCCACTGGAAACGAATTCCGAACCGGAAACGGAACGGAAAAGGATCTGGTAAGGTTGGAAACACCGAAGGGAAGCGCCCGGAGGAAAGCCCGAGAGGGTGAGTA
>NZ_JABWDV010000313.1 GCF_013362995.1 Streptomyces sp. TRM64462
AAGTCGAGGAACAGCCGGTACGTGCCGGGGCTCGGCGCCGTCGTCGTGAACGAGACGCCCGGTCCGGGGCCGCCCGGCGCGGGGTGCACGTGCAGGTAGGCCAGGTCACCGTCGCGCAGGGCCACGAGGTGGCCGTAGGCGCCCAGGTACGGCTCCAGGTCGGTGACCGGCCTGCCGTCCTTGGCGACGGTGAGGGTGAGTCCGGTCGCCCGGCCCGGGACCGGCGTCCCGGTGAGGCGGACCTCGTAGCCGTCCACGGCGGCCGTCGGCGCGGCCGCGGGCATCGGCTTCGGCGCGTACGCCCCCGGTACGGCGAGGTCGGCGCCGAGCGTGACGGGCTTGGCGCCCGGCGCGGCCGGCGTGAAGTCGGCGAACGCCTTGTACGCGCCGGCCGCCGGCAGGTCGACCGGCGTGGACCAGGTGCCGTCGGCGGCCCGCACCGGGTGCAGGTGGCGGAAGACGGTCAGGTCGCGCGAGGCGACGATCAGGTGCAGCTCCTTGTCGTGCTCGGTCTTGAAGGCGGTGACCCTGCCGCCCTTCGCGTCCTCGACCGAGAACCTCAGGACGCTCCGGCCCGGCGCGGGCCTCGGTGTCTCCAGGGCCAGCGTGTAGCCGCCGTCGGAGACCTGGAGCCCGCCGGCCGTGGCCGCGCGCGCGGCGCCCGCCGTGTGGTTCGCGTGGCCGTCGGTACCGCCCTGCTGCCGCTCCGCGTGGGTGTCGTGCTCCGCCTTCTTCGGCGCGGCGACGGGCCCGACGCCCTGGCCGACCCCGTAGGCGACGCCGAAGGTCGCGGCGAGCGCGGCGGCGAATGCGGTGATCTTCACTCCGGTGTTCATGGCTGCTCTCCCGTGTGTGGGTGACGTCCTTCGACACTTCCCATGCACGTCACCATACCCCTGGGGGGTATGAAGTCAATCCCATGGTCATGGTTGCGCCAGATACCCTCACGGGGTATACATGGACCGGAGAGCGCATACCCCCCAAGGGTATCGAGAGAGTCCGACCGAGGAGGGCACCACCATGGGTTCCTGCTGCACCCCTGACGGCAGCTGCCAGACCGGCGCCGGCGAGGCCACCACCACCGCCGTCGCCGAAAGCACCCGCACCGTCTACGCCGTTTCCGGTATGACGTGCGGCCACTGCAAGACCGCGATCACCACCTCCGTCAGCGCCCTCGACGGCGTCCTCTCCGTGGACGTCGACGTCGCCGGCGGTCTGGTCACCGTGACCACCGGCGGCGAGCCCGACGACGCCGCGATCGCCGCGGCGGTCGACGACGCGGGCTACGAGCTGACCGGCCGGGCCTGATCGACCGCCGGGACCCGGCAGCCCGGCCGCCCGGTGGTCCAGCCGGCCGGCCATCCCCCGGGGCCCGGGTCCCGGCCCCGACCAGTGTGTTCAGGTGCGGGCCCGCCACGCCTGAGAAGAATGGGAGCAGTTGAATGACGACGACCACTCCGGGCACCGCCCAGGTCGAGCTCGCCATCGGCGGCATGACCTGCGCCTCGTGCGCGGCCCGTATCGAGAAGAAGCTCAACCGCATGGACGGCGTCGAGGCGACCGTCAACTACGCCACCGAGAAGGCGAAGGTCACCTTCGACGGCGACATCCCGGTGGCGGACCTCATCGCCACCGTCGAGGCCACCGGCTACACCGCCCGCGAACCCGAGCCGGCGACCCCGACTCCCACGCCGGGCGGCGGCGGAGGAGGTGCGGAGGGGCCCTCCGACGAGGAGCGGGCCGACGCCGCACTGCGGCCGCTCAAGCAGCGGCTGATCACCGCCGTGTCCCTCGCCGTGCCGGTCATCGCGATGGCGATGATCCCGGCACTCCAGATCCAGTACTGGCAGTGGCTGAGCCTCACGCTCGCCGCGCCCGTCGTCGTCTACGCCGCCTGGCCCTTCCACCGCGCCGCCTGGACCAACGCCAAGCACGGTGCCGCCACCATGGACACGCTGATCTCGGTCGGCACCTCGGCCGCGTTCCTGTGGTCGCTGTGGGCGCTGTTCTTCGGCACCGCCGGTACGCCGGGCATGACGCACCCCTTCGAGTTCACCATCGCCCGCACCGACGGCGCGGGGAACATCTACCTGGAGGCGGCGGCGGGCGTCACCGCGTTCATCCTGGCCGGGCGCTACTTCGAGGCCCGCTCGAAGCGCAAGGCGGGCGCGGCGCTCAAGGCGCTGCTCCAGCTCGGCGCCAAGGAGGTCACGGTCCTGAAGGACGGCCGTGAGGTGACCGTACCGACCGTGGAACTCCAGGTCGGTGACCGGTTCCTGGTCCGGCCGGGCGAGAAGATCGCGACGGACGGTGTCGTGGTGGAGGGCTCGTCGGCGGTGGACGCCTCCATGCTGACCGGCGAGTCCGTGCCCGTGGAGGTCGGGACCGGCGACACGGTGACCGGCGCGACGCTCAATGCGGGCGGCCGCCTGGTCGTCGAGGCGACCCGGGTCGGGGCCGACACGCAGCTCGCCCGGATGGCGAAGCTGGTCGAGGACGCCCAGAACGGCAAGGCCGCCGCACAGCGCCTGGCCGACAAGATCTCCGCGGTCTTCGTGCCGATCGTCATCGCCCTCGCGCTCGGCACGCTCGGTTTCTGGCTGGGTACGGGTGCCGGTCTGACGGCCGCGTTCACGGCCGCTGTCGCCGTGCTGATCATCGCCTGCCCGTGCGCGCTCGGGCTGGCGACGCCGACGGCTCTCATGGTCGGCACGGGACGCGGTGCGCAGCTCGGCATCCTCATCAAGGGCCCGGAGGTGTTGGAGACCACGCGCCGGGTCGACACGATCGTCCTGGACAAGACCGGCACCGTCACCACCGGCCGTATGACCCTCATCAAGGTCCACACCGCTGACGGCACCGACGAGACCGACGTCCTGCGCCTCGCCGGGGCCCTGGAGCACTCCTCCGAACACCCCATCGCCCAGGCCGTCGCCGCCGGCGCCGCCGCCAGGGTCGGCACCCTGCCCGCCCCCGAGGACTTCGCCAAC
>NZ_JABWDV010000314.1:0-11997 GCF_013362995.1 Streptomyces sp. TRM64462
CTGGTGACGGCGCTGGGCGACGACCCGGCCAGCGACGCCGTGCGCCGGTCCCTGGAGGGCCGCGTCCGGCTGGTCGAGCTGCCGCTGCTGGGCACCCTGCCGGTCAAGACCCGGGTCCTGGCGGCGGGCCGGCCGCTGGTGCGCATCGACCGGGGCGGCGGCCGTCCCGGGGAGCCGGACGGGGCGGTGCGGGACACCCTGGCGCGGGCGCACGCGGTGCTCGTCGCGGACTACGGGCGGCACACCGTCGGCGCCGTACGGGAGCACCTGGCGGCCGTGGCGCCGCACGTGCCGCTCGTGTGGGACCCGCACCCGCGCGGCGACGCGCCGGTGGCGGGCGCCCGGATCGTGACGCCCAACGCGGCCGAGACCCGGGCCCTGGCCTGCGGCGAGGGCGGCGAGTCCCTGCGGGCGTACGCGGAACGGGGCACCGAACTGGCCGAGCGGTGGCGGGCGGTGGCGGTCGCGGTCACGCTCGGCGAGCGCGGGGTGCTGCTGACCCGTCCGGGCACCGGTACGCCCATGCTGGTCCCCGCCCCGTACCGCGCCCAGGGCGACCCGTGCGGCGCGGGCGACTGCTTCGCCGCCGCGACGGCCGCCGCGCTGGCCGACGGGGCGCTGCCGGAGGAGGCGGTGCAGCAGGGCGTCGCCGAGGCGGCGGCGTTCGTCGCGGCGGGCGGCGCGGGCAACCCGGCGCTGTGGCGCACGCCGGGCGCGCCGCGCACGGAGGAGCATCCGGTGACGGACCCGTTCGCCCTGGCCGCGCGGGTACGGGCCGGGGGCGGCACGGTCGTGGCGACGGGCGGCTGCTTCGACCTGCTGCACGCGGGGCACGTGGGGCTGCTGGAGAGCGCGCGGCGCATCGGGGACTGCCTCATCGTGTGCGTCAACTCCGACGCGTCGGTGACCCGTCTGAAGGGCGCCGGCCGCCCCCTCAACCCGCTCGCGGACCGCACCCGTGTCCTGGCCGGTCTGGGCAGTGTCGACGCGGTCGCGGTCTTCGACGGCGACACGCCGGCGGAGCTGCTCGCGCGGCTGCGGCCCGACGTGTGGGTGAAGGGCGGCGACTACTCGGCGGACGACCTCCCGGAGGCGGAGGTCCTGCGCTCCTGGGGCGGTCAGGCGGTGGTCCTGCCGTACCTGGACGGCCGTTCCACGACGCAACTGGCCCGCAGGGCGGCCCAGGCGGCCGCCCGCCGCCGGGCCTGACCCGTCATGCGGCAGTGCTCAGCGCGGGGCGGGCCGGGGCGGCGGGCTCCGCGTGCACCAGCGCCGGGACGGTCCTGACGGTGCGGGAGCGGAGCAGATGGCCCGCCAGGACGACCACCGCGATGAGGAGGCCGCCGGCCACGAGCGCTCCGCGGGCGCCGGCGAGCTCCATGAGGAGGCCCAGGGCGGGCGGGCCCGCGAGGCTCCAGATCGTGCGGATGCTGCCCCACACGCCCAGGACACGGCCCCGCAGGTGCGCCGGCGGGTCCGTCTGGAGGACGGTCGTGCCCGCCGTGTCGGATACGGACTCCACCACGGCCATCGGCAGCACCAGGACCAGCAGCACCACCAGCGACGGCGACAGTCCCGCGGCCACCTGGAGGAGGCCGCCGGCCGCGGCGAGGACGCCCACGAGGCGTACGGACGGCTTGCGCAGCCGCGCGCCCAGGACGGCGCCCACGATGCCGCCCACCGCGAGGACGGTGGACACCGTGCCGAACGCGCCGGCGCCGCCCGCGAGGGGGCCGGTGACGAGGACGGCGAGCGTCAGGCTGTAGTTGCGGCCGAACATCGCGCTGACGCCGGTGATCACGGCCAGGCCGAGGAGCCTCGGGCGCCGGACGAAGAAGCGCACGCCCTCCCGTACGGTCATGCCGTCGTCCGCGGTGCCGCCGGACGCCTTCCTCTCCCGTTTCGTCCTCGGCTTCTTCGGGGCCGCGGTGCGCCGTGCCGCCTGGGCCACCGGGCGCAGGAACGGGATGACCGCCGTCACGAACAGGAACGACAGGCCGTTGGCGGCGTACGCGGCGGCCGTGCCGAGGAAGCCGACCGTGATGCCCGCCAGGGCGGCGCCGACGAGGCGTCCCGCGTTGTGGACGAGGGAGCCGACGCCGATGGCCGACGGCACGTCCTCCGTACGGACGAGGTCGTTGCCGAGCAGGGCGCAGGCGGGTCCGTCGACGGTCGCGATGAGGCCGGTGACGGCTGCCAGGGCCATCAGGACGCCCACGCTGAGCTGGTCGAACGCGATGAGGAACGCCGTGGTGAAGGCGACCGCGGCCAGCAGGGCCTGGCTGACGGCGGCGGTCAGCTTGCGGGGCCAGCGGTCGACGACGGCACCGCCGGCGAGACTCATCAGGAGTCCGGGCGCGGCCTGCACGGACAGGGAGAGGCCGGTGGCGGCGGCGGAGCCGGTGATCTGCAGGACCAGCAGGTTCTGCACGGTCAGCTGCATCCACGTACCGGCGTTGGAGACGAAGTTCGCGACGGACCACCAGCGCATGCTGCGGTACTTCAGCGAACGCCAGGGGGAACGGTCGGGGACGGGGGCGGGGGCGGGCGCGGCGGGCGCGGGGGATCCGGACACGGCGGAATCAGACACGGTGGAATCAGACACGGTGGAGTACGGGGGGCTCGAATGGCGGGATCTCGGCGGACTGTCGACACCGGCTGCTCTGCTCGGCCGCCTCCACCGGAAAGCGTGCGCCGCCCATCGTGGCAGACGCCCGCCGCGGGTGCCGTGACCTGCGCCTCCCCGCACACCGCCCGGGGCCGTACGCGGGCGTAACGCCCTTGCCGCGCCCGGGATCCGGCGCTTCTGGTGTGCTTGCTCACAGTGACCGTCCGGGGTGCCGGAGGCTGTCGTCCGGGTCACAGTGGACGGCAGTGGCACCACACGCACCACACCCGGAACGGAAACCGGAACGGAAAGCGGAGGCGGCGGCATGGGCAGCAGTGGAGTGCGGGTCGACCTGCACGGCAGGCGGGCGCTGGTGACCGGTGGGGCGCGCGGCCTGGGCGCGTCGATCGTCCGGCGGCTGGCCGGGGCGGGGGCGTCGGTGCTGGTCGCGGACGTACGCAAGGAACTGGCCCGGGAGCTGTGCGAGGAGCTCAACGGGGACGGCGGCGAGACCCGTTTCGTGGAGCTGGACGTGCGGGACCCGGACGCGGTCGCCGGGGTGTTCCGCGAGCTGGACGGCACCGGTGAGGCCGTGGACGTGCTGGTGAACAACGCGGCCGTCGACGTCTCGAAGCCCATCGAGCACCTGACGGCCGACGAGGTCACCCGGGTCGTCACGACGAATCTGCTGGGGCCGGTGTACCTGTGCCTGGAGACCTACCGGCGGATGGTGGCGCGGGGCGGCGGGCACATCGTGAACATCCTGTCGACGGCGGCGAACCGCACCTGGACGGAGGCGGGCCCGTACGCGGCGGGCAAGTCGGGGCTGCGCGCGTTCACGCACACCCTGTTCAAGGAGGCGCAGCGGGACTGCCCGGGCATCGGGGTGACGGGGGTCGTCGCGGGCGGCATGGAGACCCCGTTCATCATGGAGCGCTTCCCGGACACGGATGTGTCGATGCTGCAGAGCCCGGACGTCGTCGCGGACGCGGTGCTGTACGCGCTGTCGGTGCCGGAGGGCAGCGTGGCGGGCGAGATCGTGGTGGTGCCGCGCCGGGAGCCGTCCTGGCCGTAGCCCGGACCCCGGCGTGCGTCCTGCGGCGTGCGGTCAGGGCTTGAGCGGGTCGTGGCCGATGTCCATCAGGCCGTGCCGCCAGTCGGTGCCTCCGGCCTGAGGTTCGTAGTCCGGGGAGCGCTGGGTGCGGACGATCTCGCAGACGCGCCGCATGACGGCGATGTCGTCGTCGGTGAGGTCCATCCGGCGCTTGGCGAGGATCTCCAGGACGCGGTGGCCGGTCTCGGGCCCGGCGCGGTCGGGGAACTCCTCGGTCCGCTCCCCCGCGCCCTCGGTGCTCAGCCACTCCTGGAGCTCGCGCGAGGTCATGTTGACGGCGGTGTGGAACTCGTCCCACAGCTCGGCGGTGATCTGTTCGGACGCTGCCATGGCTGCCTCCGGGCGTTCTGAGCGGCGTTCGTCGGGCTCCCCCACCGGGTTGCCGGGCCCCCGGCGGGCAAACCCGTGCCGGGCGTCGCTCAGCGGGCCTGCAGGGCCTGTTCCGCCCAGATGGTCTTGCCGGTGGCGGTGTAGCGGGTGCCCCAGTGCTGGGTCATCTGGGCGACGAGGAACAGCCCGCGGCCGCCCTCGTCGTCGATGGCGGCGCGGCGCAGGTGCGGCGAGGTGTGGCCGGTGTCGGAGACCTCGCAGATGAGGGCGCGGTCGTGGATGAGGCGCAGCTGGACGGGCCCCGAGGCGTAGCGGAGCGCGTTGGTGACGAGTTCGCTGACGACGATCTCGGTGGTGAACTCCAGCGCGCCGAGGCCCCAGCCGTCGATCTGGCGGGCGGCGAGGGCGCGGGCGCGGCCGACCTCCTCGGGGCCCGGTCCGATGTCCCAGGTGGCGACGCGGGCGCGGTCGAGCATGCGGGTGCGGACGAGGAGGAGCGCGGCGTCGTCGTCGACGGCGCCGGGGAGCAGGGTGGTGACGGCACGGTCGCACAGCTCGGGCAGGGGGCGTGCGCGGTGCTCGGCGAGGAGGGCGCCGAGCGTGTCGAGCCGGTCTTCCGGGTCGCGCCCCCGGGCGCGTACGAGTCCGTCCGTGTACAGGGCGAGGAGGCTGCCTTCGGCCAGGTGCAGTTCGGTGGTCTCGAAGGGCAGGCCGCCGAGCCCGAGCGGCGGCCCGCCGGGTACGTCGACGACGGTGACGGCGCCGGTGGCGGCGTCCACGACGGCGGGGGCGGGGTGTCCGGCGCGGGCCATCCGGCAGAGCCCGGACACCGGGTCGTACACGGCGTACAGGCAGGTGGCGCCGATGGCCTGGTCGTCGGGTACGTCGGCGGTGCCGGGTCCGGCGGGCGCGGCACGCCCGGTGATGCTGCCGGGGGCCTGCGCCTCCTCGTCGGCCGCCTGGGCGATGAGGTCGTCGAGGCGGGCGAGCAGCTCGTCGGGGGCGAGGTCCTGGCGGGCGAGCACGCGGACGCTGGTGCGCAGCCGGCCCATGGTGGCGGCGGCTCCGAGGCCGTGGCCGACGACGTCTCCTACGACCAGGCCGACGCGGGCGCCGGAGAGGGTGATGACGTCGAACCAGTCGCCGCCGACGCCGGCCTTGCTGTCGGCGGGCAGGTAGCGGTGGGCCACGTCGACGGCGGTGAGCCGGGGCAGGCTGCGGGGCAGCAGGCTGTGCTGGAGGGTGAGCGCGGCGGTGTGCTCGCGGGTGAAGCGGCGGGCGTTGTCGATGCAGATGGCGGTGCGGGCGACCAGTTCGTCGGCGACGGGCAGGTCGGCGGCGTCGAACCGGTCGGGCCTGCGGTCCCGGGTGAACGTGACCACGCCGAGGGGTGCGCCGTCGGTACGGAGCGGAACGACCAGCCGCGAGACGCCCGGCGTCCGCGCGTACGGCTCCTGGCCGGCCGGGGGCAGGGGAGCCTCCGGGGGCGCCGCGCCGTCGGGGGCGCCCAGGGTCGCGGCCCCGTCGGGCAGGGAGGCCCCGTCGGGGCCTCCGGGGCGCGGCCCCTGGGAATACGGCTCTCCGGCGTGCGGGCGCGGGCCGTCACCGGGCGGGCCGGGGGCGGGCGCCGGAGCCGGCGGCGGGTCCAGGACGGCGCGGCCCGTGGCGAGGCACCGGATCTGCGGCGCGTCGGGCGGATAGCGCACCGCCTCGGGCCTGACCCCGGCCCCGAAGCCCGCACCCCGCCCGCCTGCCCCCCGAGCCCCGCCCACCGCGCCCGTCTCGTCCACCACGCCCGCCCCGTCGGCCCTGGCCGCCTCATCCGCCCTCGCCGCCTCGCCCGCCCTAGCCGCGGCGTCCGCCCGGGCCGCCTCGTCGCCCCTGCCGCCTTTCCCTCCCGCACCGGCGGCGCTGCCGGTTCCGGCGCTCCCGCCCGTACCGCCGCCACCGCCCCTCCCGTCCCCGCTGCCATCCATGCGCCCCGGGCCCGGGCCCTGCGCGGAGGCGCCGTCGACCGTGGCGCCCCAGACGCGCACCAGCCGGTCCGCCTGTGCCGTGCCGACCGCCGGCTGGTCGCCCTCCAGGACGGTGTCGACGAGGTCGACGGTCACGGCGTCCGCGAACTGCGGCACGGCGACCGAGGACAGCTCACGGGCGGTGCGGGCCATGTCGAGCGTGGTGCCCACCAGTCCCCCGGCGCGCACCAGCAGGTCGAGGCGCTGCTGGGCGAGGTAGCGGTCGGTGATGTCGACGGTCTCCTCGCAGACGCCGAGCGCGGTGCCGTCCGCGTCCTGGAGGCGGTAGTACGAGCACGACCAGACGTGGTCGTGGTCGGGGTCGACGGGCGGGCGCCCCCGGTAGTGGAGCTCGATCACGGGCTCGCCGGTCGCCAGGACGCGGGCCATGGTCTCGGTCAGCGTGGGCGGGCAGCCGGCGGACAGCACCTGCCCGGCGGCCACCATGTCGTCGGGGCCGAGCCCGGCGTACTGGGAGGTGCCCATCTCCTCGTACAGCGCGTGGTTGGTCCAGACGACCTTCAGCTCGGTGTCGTAGATGGCGAGCCCGACGGGCGACTGGGTGGCCAGTCCGCGCAGCATCGACTGGAGGGCCTCCCACCGCTCGGTCTCGTCGGCGTCCGCGATCGCGAGCAGCCGGGCGGTGCCCGTGGCGGCGTGCGAGAGGGGCAGGGTCGCCGTCGTGACGCGGATGATCCGGCCGTCCCGGTGGCGCAGATGGAGCACCTGGCGGCGGGCGCGTGCGGCGCCGGGCAGGTCGGAGCCGTGCTCGTACGCCCCGGCGCGGTCGACGACGAGGCGCCCGATGGGCGTGCCGATGGCGTCGCCCGGCGGGTAGCCGAGGAGGCGCTCGGCGGCGGGGCCCCAGCCGATGACGGTGCCGTCGGCGTCGAGTACGGCGGTCGCCGCGCGTGTGACGTCCAGGGGGCCCCGGAAGTCGGTGCCGTCCGCGTCGTTCAGCGTGCCCATCGCACCTGCCTCGTCCGTCCTCCTCATGGTCGGCCGCCCCGCACGGCCCCACAACCGCGCGCGGCCACGCACCTCACGGCCGCGCCCCGTCCGGGCCGTCGGTGCCGTCGGAGCCGTCGGAGCCGTCGGTGCCGTCGGAGCCGTCGGAGCCGTCGGAGCCGTCGGAGCCGTCGGAGCCGTCGGAGCCGTCGGGGCCGTACGCGCCGCCGTCCGGCCGTCCGCCCGCCCAGCGGGCGGCGAGCAGCAGCGCGATGTCGTCGGGCCGGTCGGTGGCGCCGGTGGCCTCGTCGACGAGCCGGTCGGCGATGGCGGCCAGCGAGGCGTCGCCTGCGGCGGCGAACACGCCGCGCAGCCGCTCGATGCCGATGTCGATGTCCGTGCCCGGCTGCTCGACGAGCCCGTCCGTGAACAGGGCGAGGACGCCGCCCTTCGGCAGCCGCAGCTCGGTGACCGGGTACGCGGCGTCGGCGTCCACGCCGAGGACGACGCCGCCGGGCAGGTCGAGGACCTCGGTGGTGCCGTCCGGCTGGCGCAGCAGGGGCGGCAGATGGCCGGCGCGTACGGCCTGGACGAGCCCGGTGGCGGGGTCGAGCACGCCGTAGCAGCAGCTGGCGAACTGGCCGGGGTCGAGGTCGATGAGGAGCCGGTTGGTGCCGCTCATGACCTCCTGGGGGTCGTGTCCGGCGAGGGCGAAGGCCCGTACGGCGCTGCGGAGCTGGCCCATGGTGGCGGCGGCCGCCACGCCGTGGCCCTGGACGTCGCCGATGACGAGGGCGAGGCCGCGGGAGGTCTCGACGACGTCGTACCAGTCGCCGCCGACGTCCATGCCCTGGGTGCCGGGCAGGTAGCGGCCGACCGTGTCGGCGTGCCGGAGCCGGGGCAGCCGGTGTGGCAGGAGGGCGTCCTGGAGGCCGCGGGCGAGCGCTGCCTCGGAGTCGTAGCGCTGGGCGCGCTGGAGTGCCTGGGCGATGAGTCCGGCGAGCGCGGTGAGGACGGTGCGTTCCTCGGGGCTGAATCCGCGGGGCTGGTCGAAGCCGAGGATGCAGGAGCCGACGGGCCGCCCGGACGCGATGAGGGGCAGGAAGGCGCGGGCGCCGACGTGCGCGTCGAGGGGGATGCCCGGGTAGGCGGCGGCGAGGCGCTGCATGGACTCGAAGAAGATGGGCCGCCCCGAGGTGAGGCACTCGACGCCGGGGAGGCGGGCGTCGAGGCCGACGCCGTCGAAGCGGTCGAGGAAGCCCTGGGGGAAGCCGGTCTCCCAGGCGAGGTGGAGATGGCGTTCGGTGAGCAGGTAGATGGCGAGCTGACGGCCGCCGAAGGCGGGCAGCAGCTCCTCCGTGACGACCTCGGAGACCTGGCGTGCGGTCACGGCCTCGGTGAGGGCGATGGCGAGGGCGACGGGCCGGTAGAGAACGGCGGCGCGGTCGGCCGGGGAGCCGAGGCCGCCACCGCCGGGCGCGGAGACGGAGCGTGGCGTGTAGGCGGGTTCGTCGACGGCGGAGAGGGTGAGCGTGAGGCCGTCGTGGCCGGGGTGGAGGGAGACGGACAGCCAGGAGTTGGCGGTGCGGTGCGCGAGGAAGTGGACGGGGTCGCTGGAGAGGAGCGCCGCCCTGAAGTGGTCCTCGTAGGCGGGCCGTCCTGCCCAGGGCAGGACGTCCCACAGGACGCGGCCGACGAGGGTGGGGCGGGCGAGGCCGAGGAGGGTCTCGGCGCGGCGGCTGACATAGGTGATGCGGCCGAGGCGGTCGAGGGAGAGGACGCCGGTGGCGAGCCGGTCGGCGGCGGCCGCGACGATCGGGCCCGTGCCGGGGTCGACGAGGAGGCCGGTCAGGTGCGCGGGGTGGGGTTCGGGCCCGGGGCCGGGGCGTGGGCCGCTGCGGCGGGCGAGTTCGAAGAGGTGGGGGCGGCCGTCGCGGCCGCGGAGCCACATGCGGCGGGCGGCGGGGCGGTCGGGGTCGGTGGTCGCGGTGACCTGGCGGACCAGGGCCCACAGTCCGTACACGTCCTCGGGCGCGAGGAGCGCTTCGAGTCCGGCGACGGTGCCGGGGAAGTCGTCCGGGTCGCCGCCGAGGATGCGGCACAGTTCCGGGTCGGCGGTGACGGCGCCGGTGTCGACGCGCCATTCGAGGTGGCCGACGCGTACGGGCGGGGTGGCCCCTGCGGGGAGCTGGACGGGGGCGGGTTCGTGGTCCCAGGCGACGGGGGTTCCGGCCGCGTCGAGGCGGGCGAGGGCGGTGCCGAGGCGTGCGGCGGCGTTCTGGATGCGCTGCCGGTCGGCGGCGTCGACACTCTGGCCCGGGGTCGCGGTGCGCAGCACGACGAGGACGCCGAAGCGGTCGCGGCCGTCGGACACCGGGACGTACAGGGAGCCGAACGGGAACGGCAGGCCGGCCATGAGCTGAGGGAAGCGGCGCATGGCCTCCTCGGCGTCGGCGAGGTGCACGGACCGCCCCGAGCGGAAGGACTCGGCGACCGGGAAGGGCCGGTTGACGTGCATGCGCCACCAGGGCCGGAACAGGTGGACGGGGAGGCCGGCGAGCACGGCGAGGCGCAGCAGGCCCTTGGTGCGGGAGCGGAGGTAGACGCCGCCCGCGTAGCCGCCGACGGCCTCGACGGCCTCGACGGCGGCGGGCGCGAGGGCCATGGCCAGGGCGTCCGCGGTACGCCGGTCGACGGGCCCGTCGGGGCGCTCTTCGGGGTGCTCGTCGCGCCGCTCGTCGCCGTGGCCGTGGTCGTGGTCGTCGGGCAGGCCGTCCTCCCGTGCGTCGGCACGCCCCTGCTCCGCCCGGCCCCGCGGCGGAGTGCCGGCGGGATCGGGCGGTACGTGCCCGGGGGCGCCGTACCAGGTCACACAGCAAGCATGCGCCACTCCCACCACGGGCCGCACCCCGTACCCCGGCCGGCGCCCGCCCGTGCCCCGCGGCGCCGCGCGGCGTCCGTCGCGTGGGGTGTGGGTGGGCATGGTGGCCCTCGGGCGGTCCGCCCCGGGTGAGCTATGTTGAGCGGAATTGGGACGAGAAGGAGGCGGATCGTGCCATCAGTGCCATCGGGGCAGCAGGCACGCGCACAGGCGGCCGCGATCACTCCGGGGCGGCAGGCCCCGGGCCCGGAGCCGACCCCCGCCGAGCGGGTGCGGTCGCTGTTCGGCGGCCATCGGCTGTCCCCGGGTCAGCGGCGCATCGCGCAGTACCTGGTCGACCATCTGACGGAGGCGGCGTTCCTGTCGATCACGGATCTCGCCGAGCGGGTCGGCGTGAGCCAGCCGTCCGTGACGCGGTTCGCGACGTCGCTGGGCTACAGCGGGTTCCCGGCGCTGCGGGAGGCGCTGCAGCCGATCGCGCTGAGCGCGGTGGCGGCCACGCCGGACTCGCGCGAGGAGATCCGCCGCAACGAGCTCCAGGAGGCGATCGACGCGGAGATCGAGAACCTGGAGAGTCTGCGGCGCGTCCTGGGCGACCCGGGTCAAGTGCTGGACGTGGGCCGGCAGCTGGCGCGATCGGTGCCCTTGACGGTGCTGGGACTGCGGATCTCGGTGTCGCTCGCGGAGTACTTCGCGTACGCGGCGCGGCGGATCCACCCGGACGTGCGGCTGGTGACGCGCGGCGGCAGCGTCGCGTACGACACGCTGCTCCAGGCGCGCGAGGCGGGCGGGAGCTGGGTGCTGGCGTTCGCGATGCCACGGCATGCGAACGAGACGCTGGCGGCGGTGCGGGCGGCGCGCAGCACGGGACTGCGTGTGGCGATGATCACGGACCTGAGCTTGGGTCCGCTGGTGGACGAGGTGGATGTGACGCTCACGGCGCCGACCGGTTCACGCCTTGTCTTCGACTCGTACGCGGCACCCGGCGTGCTGTGCGCGGCGGTGCTCCAGGCGATGGCGGACGCCGAACCGGAGCGTACGCAGGCGCGGTTGGAGGGGTACGAGCAGGTCGCCATGCAGCACGACTTCTTCCTCGACGACTGACGGACGCGGTCACGCGGCGGCGTCGCGGAGGCACCTCGGTGGGCCCGGCGGAGGCGGGCGGCACCGACTTTTTTCGGCCATCGAAGGACATGAAATTTTTCATGCCCTTGCTTACTCAACGGTATATATATTTACTGCTCGCACGGCCCGCGCAGCACCGATAGGTGCGATGCCGGGCCCGCTGATCGAACACCGAAGGGCGGCGCTCCCTCCTCGCGCCGCCCCACGTGTTCGCTGCCGGGTACTCCGCTCTCCCCTGCGGATGCCCGTGGCGGCCCTGGTCTACCCCTGGGCCGGGGCCGCCGAACCTCTCTTCCGCGCTCCTCCCCGCCCGTCAGGTCGCCGTCGCGGCGAGCCTGGCGCGGGCGGCCGCCAGCGCGTGCTCCAGCTTCCGCGTCCCCGTCGTCACGCAGAGCGTGTACGTCACGTCGTCCAGGCGGCGTTGCAGATCGGGCGCGATGGCCCGCTCCTGCGCGGCGGCACAGAGGGATTCGTACCGGGCCACGAGCTCACGAAGCACAGCGGGATGCGCCAACAGCATGGGCGTACCTGCCTTTCCGACACCATGAAGTGAGGAAGGGGACGGCGACGGCAACGGCGCCCGTCTCCCCGGTTCTGTCCTGGATGAGGGGCCGGGCGACGCGGCGGCACCCCGGATCCGGGCTGCCGTCCCGCACGGGGTTGTGCCCGCACTCTCCGGCCTTCACACGACATTGTGATGCAACCGTGATGAGTTCGCCCTACAGGACATGACGCGGTGTGACAGCACATGCCGGTGGTACTCGGCACGCATGGCTGTGAACCCCATCGAGATGCAGAAGAACCTGGGCGGCGTCAGCTATCCCGCCTCCAAGAAGGAGATCATCCAGCAGGCGGAGCAGCACGGCGCCAGCAAGAGGATCATGGACGCGCTGAAGTCCATGCCCGACAAGGAGTACGACTCCCCCGCCGCGATCAACAAGGAGGTCGGCAAGGAGAAGTGAGCCGTCTCGTGGCG
>NZ_JABWDV010000314.1:12032-21165 GCF_013362995.1 Streptomyces sp. TRM64462
CGCCACGACCAGCCGGCAGCGCGGCGATCCATCCGGACGGCGGCCCAGCGGCGTCAGCGGGACGAGGTCCACGGCGAACCCGGCCCGGCCCAGGTCGGCGAGCACGTCGGGCAGCCGGAAGGTCCGGTAGTACATGACGAACGGGGGCCGCCACAGCGCGTTGCGCACCCGCATCGCCGCGTCGAAGCCCCACAGCGTCCAGTACGCCCGCGAGCCCACGCGGGGCGGCGCCACGACCGGGAACGCGAACCGCCCGCCCGGCCGCAGCGCCGCGTGCACGCCCGCGAACAGGACCGGGCGCTCGGCCGGCAGGAAGTGCCCGAACGCGCCGAAGCTCACGGCCAGGTCGAACTCCCCGCGGAACCGCAGTGCCCGCGCGTCCGCCCGTATCCACTCCGGGTCCGGCCGGCCCGGCACCGCGGGGCGCGCGGCACGCGCCCGGGCCAGCATGCCCGCGCTGACGTCCACACCGGTCACCCGCGCCCGGCACAGTTCCCGCAGCAGGCCCGTACCGGCGCCCGTGCCGCAGCACACGTCCAGGCCGGCGTCGAACGGGCCCAGCGGCCGCAGCGCGTCCGCCGTCGCGTCGAGCACCGTGTCGGGGGTGCGGAACGGCGTCCGGTCGAACTTGGGGGCGAGGAGGTCGTAGCCGTGCTCGACGGACGACAGCGCCTGCACGGCCAGCTCCCGGACGGTCGGTCCGCCGGGCGCGAACAAAGCTTCCGTCACCTCCTCGGCCTGCCCCACCTGCCCCGCCTCCGCTGCTCGCGCCATCAGATCGGGTCCGTGTCGAGGGCGTCGAGGCCGTCGAGGTCCAGGCCGTCGAAGAGAAACGCGCCGCCGCGCCCGGCGTCGTACGCGCCGCTGCCGGCCAGTTGCTGCTCGGCCCAGATGACCTTGCCGGCGCCGGTGTAGCGGGTGCCCCAGCGCTCCGCGAGCTGCGCCACCAGGAACAGGCCGCGCCCGCCCTCGTCGGTCGTCGCCGCGTAGCGCAGGTGCGGTGAGGTGCTGCTGGTGTCGGAGACCTCGCAGGTCAGCTCGCGGTCGTGGATGAGCCGTACGTGCACGGGCGGTGCGCCGTAGCGGATGGCGTTGGTGATCAGCTCGCTGAGGACCAGTTCCGTGGTGAACGTCAGCTCCGACAGGCCCCATTCGTCCAGTTTCGCCGCGGCCGCGGCCCGGATCCCGGCGACGGCGCCGGGGTGGAACGGCACGTCCCAGTCCGCGACGCGCTCCGGGCCGAGGGCCCGGGTGCGGGCGATGAGCAGCGCCACGTCGTCCTTGGGGTGGGCGGGCAGCAGCGCGTCCAGGACGGCGCGGCAGCTCTCCTCGGGAGTGCGGCCCGGATGCGCGAGTGCCTGCCGCAGCAGCTCCAGGCCGACGTCGATGTCCCGGCTGCGCTCCTCGATCAGGCCGTCGGTGTAGAAGACGAGCTGGGAGTCCTCGGCGAGCTCCAGCTCGGTCGTCTCGTACGGTATGCCGCCCAGGCCCAGCGGCGGTCCGGCCGGGAGGTCGGGGAACTCCACGGTGCCGTCGGGGTGCACCAGCGCCGGCATGGGGTGCCCGGCGCGGGCGAGGGCGCAGCGCCGTGTGACGGGGTCGTACACGGCGTACAGGCAGGTGGCGCCCGTCATGCCGACGGCCATGCCGTCCCCGCCCGCGGCTCCCGCGCCGCTGCCGGGCGCGGCTCCGGCCTCGTCCTGGTCGATGCGGCCCACCAGGTCGTCGAGCCGGCCGAGCAGTTCGTCGGGCGGCAGGTCCAGGGTGGAGAAGTTGTGGACGGCGGTGCGCAGCCGGCCCATGGTGGCGGCGGCGTGCAGTCCGTGCCCGACGACGTCCCCGACGACGAGGGCGACCCGGCTGCCGGGCAGCGGGATGACGTCGAACCAGTCGCCGCCGACCCCGGACTGGGCGGGCAGATAGCGGTGGGCGACCTCCACGGCGCTCTGCTCGGGCAGGGCCCGGGGCAGCAGGCTGCGCTGGAGGGTGACGGCCATGGCGTGCTCGCGGGTGTAGCGACGGGCGTTGTCGATGGCGACGGCGGCGCGCGCGACCAGCTCCTCGGCGAGCGTGACGTCGTCCTCCTCGAACGGCTCGGGCTTCTCGGAGCGCCAGAAGTTGGTGACGCCGAGGACGACGCCGCGGGCCTTGAGGGGCACGGTGATCAGGGAGTGGATGCCGTACGCGACGATGGCCGCGGCCCGCTCGGGGTCCTGGGCCTGCCAGCCGGGCGCGTGGGACAGGTCGGGGACCAGCTCCGCCCGTCCGCTGCCGAAGCCGCGGGCCTGCGGGGTGGACGGCATGAAGGCGATCATGCGGCCGGTCGGGTACAGCGGCGAGTCCGGGCGGATGCCGCGCGACGCGGTGCGGCGCATGTCGGTGCTGCTGGCGGTGGGCTCCTCGCCGCGCAGGACCGGGTCGGCGAGGTCGACGGTGACGAAGTCCGCGAAGCGCGGCACGGCCACGTCCGCGAGCTCCTCGGCGGTGCGGACGACGTCGAGCGTGGTGCCGATGCCGACGCCCGCGTCGTACAGCAGGTTGAGGCGCTTGCGGGCGACCTCGGCGCGGCCGCTGAGGGAGCGCAGCTCGGTGGTGTCGCGGATGGTGACGACGGTGCCGGCCGGGCCGCCGTAGGGGTCGGTGGGGCGCTGGTTGACGGCGAGGAGCCGGCCGGCCGCGGGGACGACCTCGTCGGTGGCGACACGGCCCGAGCACAGCAGTCCGGCCATCCGGGGGTCGAGGCCCGGCAGGTCCTTGATGTGCCGGCCCTCGGCCTCGGGTGGCAGCTTCAGGAGCCGCTCCGCCTCGTCGTTGGCGAGGACGAGACGGCCGTCGCCGCCGACGATGACCACGCCTTCGCGTACGGCGTGCAGGACGGCGTTGTGGTGTTCGTACACACGGGTCATCTCGGCGGGCCCGAGGCCGTGCGTCTGGCGGC
This sequence comes from Streptomyces sp. TRM64462, assembly GCF_013362995.1. Taxonomy (GTDB): domain Bacteria; phylum Actinomycetota; class Actinomycetes; order Streptomycetales; family Streptomycetaceae; genus Streptomyces. The sequence goes on from NZ_JABWDV010000314.1 coordinate 14,971, forward strand.
GGAGGCGGCGGGTGACGAGGGCGGTGCCGGCGGTGGCGACGACGAGTCCGGCGGCGCTGGTGCCGAGGATGACGGGGAGCTGCTGGTTGACGACGCCGGTCACGTTCTTCACCTTCAGCCCCGCCGAGACCAGCGCCACGACCTCGCCCTCGGGGTCGGTCACGGGGACGACGGCCTGCACCTCGTGGCCGAGGGGGCCGTCGACGCGTTCGGTGAGGACCTTTCCGGCGAGGGAGGGCTCGATGGTGCCGACGAACCGCTGCCCGATGCGCTCGGGCTGGGGGTGGCTGTAGCGGATGCCGTTGGTGTCCATCACGACGATGAAGTCGACGCCCGCCCGTTTGCGCGCGGTCTCGGCGAGGGGCTGGAGGACGCTCGCCGGATCGGGCTGTTCGAGTACGTCGAGCAGCCCGGGCGAGTGCGCGAAGGTCTGGGCCACGGCGATCGAACGGTTGCGCGCCTCGCGGTCGCCGTCGCTGCGCGACTGGAGCAGCAGGGCCAGGAGCGCGCCCAGCACCAGCAGCACGACCAGCGTCACCTGCAGGACGAAGACCTGCCCTGCGACGCTGCGTGGAAGCCTTTCGGCCAGTGACCGGACCGAGGCGCCGCGGAACCGGTCGAAAAAGTTGACCACGCTCATTTGTAACACTGCGCCCCGTGTCCGGCGCCAGCCCTCGGGGCCGGAACGCGGGCGCGGCCCCGGGGCGCGCGGGGGTCAGCCCTCGCGCAGGGCGCGGACGCGGGCCTCCTCCTCGTGGAACAGGGCGGCGAGCCGCTGGGCGTTCTCGTCGAGCTTGACGGGCGCGTTCTCGTCCTCGTCGTCGCTGATGAGGCCCTGTTCGCGCAGCTGCTGCTCCTGGACCATCACGGGCGGCTGCGGGTCCGGGTCGGACGGCCGCGGGCCCTCGGGGCCGTCGGGCCCGAACCGTACGAGGCGTTCGACCCGTACGACGCGGAAGCGGCGGCCCTCGACCTCCAGCTCGTCGGCGGGCTCGGCGTCGAAGCGGTCGGCCGCCGCCTTGTACGGGGCGCGGGCCTCGGCGTCGAGGCGCTCCTCCCACGGGATCATGACGCGCAGCTTGAAGGCGAGCGAGTCCCGTGCGGACTGCGGGGTCTCGCAGGTGGCGACGGAGTCGGGCCGCCAGTACCCGCGGTCGTACTCGGCGGTCATGAAGGTGGCCGGAAGCAGCACACCGCCCGGGTGGGTGCGGGCGGCGCGCAGCGAGTCCTCCTGGATGGCGCGCGGCACGGTGCCGGTCTTGCGGACGAGGGACAGCAGGTCGACCTTGAGGAGGCCCTCGGACATGCCGGTCGGGCGGGCGGGATCGAGGACGAAGCCGACGGTCGGACGGGGCCCCTGGTGGCTGAGGCCGGGCGCGGACGGGTCGAGGTCGGAGGTGCGGGGCGGCTCGGGGCCCTCCGTACCGGAGCGGATGAAGCACTCCGCGCGGACGACGCGGTAGCGGTCGCCGAGTACCGTCAGCTCGTCGAGGGTCTCCCACTCCATGCGCTCGGCGGCCCGCATGCAGAGGTCGTAGCCCTCCTCGTCCCCCGCCTCTCTCGCCTCGTGGGCGCGGCGGCGGAACTGCGACCCCATGCAGTCGCGGGCGTCCTGGGGCGCCTGCCCGGAGAACCCGTCGAGCACCTCCCAGCCGCCCTCCTCGCGCTCGCGTACGACGCCGAAGACGGGGGCTCCGGCGCAGAGCAGCAGGGGATACGTGTCGCGGGCCTGCCATGCCTCCAGGTCGGCCAGGGCGGCGAGCGGCTCGTCGGACGCGGTGACACGGACGGTGCGGTACGCGGGGACGCTGTCCTCCGGGCCGCCGGGGCCGCCGGGGCCGCTCGGGCTGCCGGGTCCGCTCAGCCCGTCGAGGCCGTTGCTGTGCTCCATGAGGTCCTGCCTCCTGATTCTCGGACTTCTCGGACTCGGCCCCAGCCTGCCGCCCGCCGGGCCGTCCCATGCGGGGAACGGACCAAACAATCCGCTCTGTTGGATGCGCCGCCCGCTCCGAGCGGGTCCGCACAGGGGGCAATTCCAGCCGTCCGACGCGGGTATGGTCCCCGCAGGGCGCGTGTGGGCGGAGGGGGGCGCGGCGTGGCCAAGCGGGAGTTCGAGCAGCGGGGCGTGCATATCCGGCGGGGGTGGCGGCAGTTGACGACGGCGGGCCGGGTCCGGGTGGCGGAGGGGCGGCTGACGCTCCTCAACAGCCGGGGCAGCGAGATCGACAGCGCGCCGCTGTCGGAGGTGCGGGTGCTCGCCCCCTGGTACGTGCCGCGGGGCTGCGTCCGCGCGGTCCTGGGCAGGACGGCGTACCTCCTGCGGCTCGGCCCGGCCCGGGCCCGTGACGTGGCGGACGCCGCGCACCGGGCGCGGGGCTGACGGCGCGGGGTCAGTGCGGGTGCGGGTGAGGTTCCGGGTGGGGATGCGCCTGACCGTGGCCGGAATGCAGCGGGTCGGGGCGCCGGGGCACGGGGCGGCGGGCCGCCTGGGCGATGGCGGAGCTGCGGGACCGGGCGGGCAGGCCGGCGGGGAGGGCCGTACGGCCGGCGGGGCCGGGTGCGGTCAGGGCGCGGATCCGGTCGGTGAAGCCGGGGTGCGGAAGGGGCAGGTCCAGGTCGTCGTCGACGTAGCGGACGGCGGCCGCGACGTACGTGATGACGGCGCCGACGGTGGCCGCGTCGGGCGTCGCGGTGCCGGCGTGCGCGGTTTCGGCGTGCGCGGTGCCGGCGTGCGCGGTGCCGGCGTGCGCGGTGTCGCCGGACGTGCGGGAGCCCTTGACCTTGAGTGCGCGCAGCACGCGCAGCATGGTGGGCAGGCTCGCGTCGGCGGCGATGTTCCGGCCGGGGCCGGTGAACCGTGCGGCGGGCGGCGCGACGCCGTCGTGGCCGGGCCCCGCCGGCTGCCGCGCGGCGGGGGCTGCCGCCTGGTCCTGCCACCAGGTCGCCTCGTCGGGCTCGCCGAGGGCGAGGTGGTGCAGGTAGAGGCAGTAGGAGGCGGCCGTGTCGCCGGCCCCGGCGGCGTACTGCCACCAGAAGCGGGCGGAGTCCTCGGCGTCGCCGAGCTGGAGGATGCAGCCCAGGACGCGCGCCCCGGCGGGTTCGGGGAGGACGCGGGTCACGAAGTCGCTCAGCGAGGTGACGGCGGCGGTCGTGACGAGCGTCTCGCACAGGGCCTGGAGGTCGTGGGCGGCGCCGCTCATGCGCTCCCGCGAGAGCGAGCGGGCAGGCCCTCCGCCCCGGACGGGTCCTCCGTCCGGGGCGGTCGGCCGCGGGGCGAGGCCTGGCTCGCGGGAGACGTCCGCGGGTGCGGAGGGTGTCTCCACGAGCCGGGCACGGGAGAGGAGTTCATCGATCGTTGAGGTCACCGGGGCGTCCCTCCTCGGCGGTGCTGTCGGTCCCCAGGGTGGCGCGCAGTCCGCGCCGGGCGTGCCGGGCGGTGGAGCGCACGGCGGCCCGCGAGATGCCCAGCTCGTCCGCGGCCTGTCCTTCGTCGAGTCCCCGCAGGTGCAGCAGGACGGTGACGTCCATCTGCCGTGGCGGGAGCCGGCTGACCGCCCGGAAGAGCGCCATGGACTCCTCCAGTTGGCCGACCGGGTCGAGGCTGCTGCGCAGGGCGACGGTGTCGAACGCGGCGTCGGCGAGCGCGGGGTGGCCGTCGCCGTCCTTCGGGGCGCGCTCCAGGACGGTGCCGCGCAGCACCTGCCAGGCGAACCGCTCCGGGTTCTCACTGGCGAGCGCCTCGTCCCACAGCATCAGCAGCAGGAACACGTCGTCCACGGTCCGCTCGGTGAGGGCGCGGCCGCGCAGGAACGCCCCGGCGTAGGCGGTGTAGTGCGGCTGGTGCAGCTCGCGGAACGCGGAGAATTCGAGCGGTAACGAGCCGGTGGTCACGGTCCCCAGGTCCCCGCCCTGGGACAGGCACTCGTTGATCCAGGCGGTGCGCTTGTCGGCCTCGCGCGCGGCCTGGACCCACAGCAGCCGTATGGACGCGTACGAGAGAACGGGCCCCGCACCCGTCCCCGTGGCCGGCCCCGCACCGGACCGCGTCCCGAGCCTCGTACCAGGGCGTGCGACGGGAGCGGACAGGCCCATGGCGACGTCGCGTGCGAAGGCCCAGCGCGGGTAGCGGCCCACGGCGCGTAGCAGTTCGGAGAGCTTCGACTTGGGCCAGCCGGTCCGGTCCTGGAGGTCGAGCAGGGTCATGCCGCTGGCGTGGAAGGCCTCGCGGAGCGGTTCGAGCCAGGCGCGGTGCGCGGGGCCGGTGCCGTCGGCGATCGGGCCGAGTCTGCGTCCCGGCTTGCCGCGCGGGAAGCGCTGCGGCACGGAGGGTACGTTCATCCGGGTCACTCCTCCTCCCCGTCCGCGGCGTGCGGTGCGCGGGGGGCGGGGCGCCGGCCGGCGGGGCCGGTGGGGCCGGTGGTGGTGTGCACGATGTGCTGCACGCCCAGCGCCACCGACGGGATCAGCGCGGTGATCGCCGCGATGGGCTGTCCCACGCCGATCATCACGGCGCTCAACGCGGAGAACACGAGAAGCGCCACGACGGTGACGCCGGTTCTGCTGTGCTTCATGCGGGTGTCCCTACACGTGACTGTCCGGAAGGCTCTGGCGCTTGCTGACGCCGCTGACGAGCCGCGCACCAGCATGGGGCGAGGGACGTGGGACAGGTGCTCGAAATCCGGATCCGGGAACAATGAGCGCCCCTGATGCGCCCTTTGCGGTGTGCGACCGCCGGGGCGCACGCCGTTCCGGGCCCGAGTGGCGGAATGTTCCCCGTTCTGCTTGCGCCGGGCTGCCCCTGTCCCGCCAATGGGAGGCGGGAAGCGGTCCTTTCTGTCCGGAAGGCTCGTTCGCGCCCCCCTCGTTGCTGCGAGGGGGGCGTTCCGGTGTGTCAGTAGCACCACCACGTGCCGTCGGGCGGCTGCGGGATCCAGGTGTAGAGGCCGCCGTCGGCGGGGCCGCGGCGGTACACGGCGGTCACCGCGTCGGCCCGGAAGGTGCGCACGCGCTGGGACTTGCCGTGCTGATCGGTGCGCTCCAGCACGATCTCGCCGGTGGCGGTGCGCCCTGCGGCGTCCGCTTCGATGACGGTGTCCTCGCCGTGGGCCAGGCGCAGCATGAAGACGGCCATGTTCGTCGTAACTCTCCGTACGGTGATGCTTCGGTGCTTCCGTGGTGCGGTGCTTCGGTGGTGCGGTGCTCCGGTGGTGCGAGCGCTGCGCGGCGGTCGGCTCAGAGGCCGATCGGGACGGCGGGCAGGTCCTGCCACACCTGGCGCAGTTCGGTGTACCGGCGGTCCGGCAGCTGCTCCAGCACCTCGCGGACCTCGGGACGGGCGCCCGCGGCGGCGATGAGCAGATCGCTTCTGCTGATGGCGCCGTTGGCGAAGACCCCGGTCAGGTGGTCGGCGATCTCGGTCCGGGTGACGTCGTCGGCCATGGTTCTCCCCAAGCGTGTACGCGCGTGAACGGATGGCGGCGTGGTGCGGTGACGTGGGTGCGGCGGTGGTGCGGGTGAGGGTCGATGCGGCCGCGCCGGGCGGCTCCTTCGCCGCCCCGTGCCGCGACACGGGCGGGGTCGGCGAGCGGCACCAATCTAACGCAGCCGCAAAGTCGGAAGGCAAGTCACGGACCCGTCGGCATCGATCGGTTGCCTGAATTTCGCGCAGGAGGACGAGGCGGACGCCCTCTGTCCCCCGGGCGTTAACCCGCACATCATGTGAGAGTCACGGCGCTGCCCCCGCGGGACCGCGGGCCGACACGGGGTGCCGCGGCGTGAGGATACGATCACGTTACGTAACAGCGGTTGTGGTGTGACGCAGCGGAGGTTCGCCATGTCAACGGTGACGCGGCAGGAGATCAGGGCGAGTACGCGCACCGCGTTCGGGGCGGGGTGGGTCGGCCGGGACCAGTTGTGCGCGGCGGCGCGCTCCGCCGGCGCCCGGCCCGAGGTCGTCGCGACGCTGGCGCGACTGTCGCCGCGCGTACGGCTGTGCGGCGCACCGGACCTCCTCCTGCTGCTGCCGTATCTGCCGGAGCTACCGGAGCTGCCGGAAGAGACGGACTAGGTCGTGTCCGGCGGATCATGCCTGGGCCGCGGGGTCTGGCACGCACGTCTGCGGCGTTGTCGTCGGTCGCGATGGCTCCGCCATCACTCCCTCCTCCGCCTTGCAGCCGCACGCACCAGACCCCGCTC
>NZ_JABWDV010000315.1 GCF_013362995.1 Streptomyces sp. TRM64462
GGCCCCGGCGGGCGCGGCGTGGCCGCCGGCGTTCACGACGGTCGGGCTCGCGGTGTGGGGCGCGGCGGCGGGGACGACCGTGTCCGCCGTGTCGTCGGCGAACTCGGCCGTCGCCCTCTTCCTGGTGCTGCGCACGGCGACGCCGGTGTGACGGACCCACCGCCCGCCTCCACGCTCAGGCCTGCTGACGGACCCACCGCCCGCCTCCAGGCTCAGGCCTGCTGACGGGCCTCAAGCTCCCGACTGCGCCCGGCCTCGGCCGCGGTCAGCGTCCCGACGACGCTCAAGCCTCCCGAAACCGCGCTCGGCCTCGGCCGGGGGCAGCGTCCTCCGGACCGGGCCCGGTCCTCGGCCGCACTCAGCCTCCCGGCCGGGCTCCGGCCTCGCGGCCGGGCTCAGGCCTCGCGGGCCGGGCTCAGGCCTCGTCGTCCTCGTCGCCTTCGAAGAAGTCGCCGATCTCGTCCACGGCCTCGGCGGCCAGGTAGCCGCCGACGGCGCCGGCGGCCAGACCGGCGGCACCCGCCGCGACGACGGTGCCCACGCCGGGGCCGCGCCCCGAGTGCCCGTGGCCGTGCCCGTGGCCGTGGCCGTGGTGAGCGTCGTGCCCGTGCCCGTGACCGTACGCGCCCTTCTGCGCGGCCGCCCCGCTGTCGACGAGGCTCCGCACCCATCCCTCGACCTCGGCGTTCCAGTCGGTGCGGCCGACCGCCTCGTGGGTGACGGTGAAGCGGTTCAGCGCGTCGCGCCCGCCGGAGAGGAGCCCGCCGCGCCTGTCCGCCTCCAGGACGACCTCCATGCCGCCCGCGTGGGCGAGGAAGGTCACCTCGATCTCGTCGACCGCGTGCGCGTACCGCGGCGCGGGGCTGAGCTCGATCTCCTGGTAGAACGGCAGCCGCTGCCCGGTGCCGCCGATGTGCCCGTACTCCAGGTCGGCCGACACGAAGCCGAAGCCGAGCTGCCCGAAGGCCTCCAGGACCGCCTCCTGCGCGGGCAGGGCCCGCACGGCGAGCGGGTCCAGGTCGCCCTTGTCCTTGGCGGAGGCGACGGCCAGCTCCGTACGGACGCCGAGGCCGATGCCCAGAGGCTGGCCGTGCAGTTCGGTGACGGGCGTCTCCCACGGCACGGTCACCGTGAACGGAACACTCCGCTCCTCCTCCGCCGCGAGCCGGAACCCGCCCCCGACGCCGTACCGCTCGAACGCGACCACGCCCTGGCTCTCACCGCCGTCGTGCTCGGCCTCGACCCGCGCGACCAGCTCCAGGGTGATGGCGTCGACGGTGAAGTCGGCCTTGCCGCCCTTCAGCCGGACCTCGCCGGACAGGGTCCCGCCGGGCATCACCGGGCCCGGGTCGAGGACCGTGTCCACCGTGGGCCCGCCCACACCGAGCGAGCCGAGCAGCCGTTTGAACACCATGGCCGGCGTCCACTCCTTCTCTCTGTCACCTGTACGGATATACGGGTATACGGAACTACCGGCGCCGCGGCGCGCGGGCGCCTACGCCGCCTTCAGCCCCGCGAGGGCCTGCGCCCAGCGCGCGTACTTCAGCTCGGCCAGGTCGGCGACGGTCTTCACGCCGAACGCCTCCTGGAGCAGCTCGCCGTCCCGGTCCGACACGCCCTTCAGCGCGGACACGGGGGCCGCGAGTATCTCGGGCAGGCTCTTGTCGGCCCACGCCTTGTCCAGCACCTTGTCCAGATCGATCGAAGCCATGGCGGCGGTGTCCTTCCGTCTCGTCTCGTCTCGCTGACGACAGCATCCATATCTACATGCGTGTAGAAGCTTAGGAGCCGGTCGTCGGCGGCGCGGCCGAATCGGCGAGGAACAGCCGTAATGCGGCCGAAAACGTACGCCTGCCCGAGGGGGCACAATCGAGGGAGAGGGGGAGACGGAACGGGGGGTACGTCGGAGAGAGGCGTGCCATGTCAGCGTCACGGACCCACTCCCGGTACATCGCCGACCGGGGACTCACCACCCGCATGGTGACGACGATGTTCCTGATCGGGCTGCTGTACGTGGTCTTCGTCGGCGTGCTGCTCGCGTTCATGCGCGGGTCCTGGCCCGTGATCCTGATGATCGCCGGCGGGCTGTTCATCGCCCAGTTCTGGTTCAGCGACCGTATCGCCGCCTACAGCATGGGCGCCCGTGAGGTCACCCGCGAGCAGGCGCCCGAGCTGCACGGCGCCGTGGACCGGGTGTGCGCCCTCGCGGACATGCCCAAGCCGCGGGTCGCCGTCGCCGACACGGACCTGCCGAACGCGTTCGCGACCGGGCGCAGCCAGGACACGGCGCTGGTGTGCGTGACGACGGGGCTGCTGCGCCGCCTCGAACCGGAGGAGCTGGAGGGCGTCCTGGCGCACGAGCTGTCGCACGTGGCGCACCGGGACGTCGTGGTCATGACGATCGCGGCGTTCCTGGGGGTGCTGGCCGGTGTGATGGCGCGGGTGGCGCTGTGGGGCGGTTTCGGACGGAACGCCAGGGACGGGGGCGCGGCGATCGCGGTGCTGCTGATCCCCATCATCAGCGCGGTCGTGTACGTGATCAGCTTCCTGCTGACACGGCTGCTGTCCCGCTACCGCGAGCTGTCCGCGGACCGGGCGGCGGCGCTGCTGACGGGACGGCCGTCGGCGCTGGCGTCGGCGCTGACGAAGGTGACCGGGCAGATGGGCAGCATCCCGACGCGGGACCTGCGGAAGGCGGAGCCGTACAACGCGTTCTGGTTCGCGCCGGCGTTCTCGTCGAAGGAGAGCCTCGGGCGGCTGCTCGCGTCGCACCCGCCGCTGGAGCACCGCCTGGACCAGCTCGCGCGCATCTCGACGCAGCTCGGCCGCTGAGGGGCGGGGCGGGGTCATGGGATTCCTCGACGCGCTCCTGGGCCGGAGCAAGCCGGTCCGCCCGGACCTGGACCGGCTCTTCGGGGTGCCGGGCGCGGCGCTGACGCTGGAGGCGGGCACGGGCTTCGTGCCGACGGGCACGGGTTCGGTGTGCTTCGCGGGCGTCGAGGGCGGCGCCTTCGCCCGCCTCCGAGACGAGGTGCGGGAGCTGCTGGACGCGGACACGGCCCGGGGCGGGGTGCCGGTGGAGTTCAGCCGCGACCCGTACGGCTACACCTGGCTGCTGGCGCGGCACCCGGAGGAGGGGGTCGTGGGGCTGGTGAACGACCTGCACGCGGTGAACACCCTCCTGAAGGAGGCGGGCTTCGGCCCGCACCTGCTCTGCTCCCTGATCGCCTTCCAGCACCCGGGAGACGCACGCCCCCTGGCGCTGGTCTACCTCTACAAACGAGGCACGTTCTACCCCTTCGCCCCCCTCCCGCACGCGGCGGAGCGCCGCGACAACGCCCTGGAACTCCAGGTACGCGCCCTGCTGTCCGACGACCTCGCCATGGAACCCGACCTCACCCGCTGGTTCCCGGTCTGGTCGGCCCCGGGCCTGACGTGACCCGCCCGCAACCGGCGGCCGCCGTGGCGCCACCACCCGGCCACCCCCGGTGTGCACCGCCCGTTCCCACCCACCCAGCCCCCACGCCCGGGTGGTGACCGGGGCTCCATGGCGTCGCCCACTCCGGCGTGGTCACCCCGAGTGCGCAGCGCCCTGTCCCCACCCACCCGCCCCCACCGCCCCGGTCGTCACCGGCCGGCGCCTCCGCCGTGGCAGCCGCACGCGCACGTGATCGAGAAGGCCGGCCGCTCGTCAGGGCCGGGGCTGTCGGAGGCGTACACCTCCAGCGGGTGGCAGAAGGAGTGCTCGCCCGCCTCGCACTCCTGCGTCCGCCCGGACCGCCTCGCGTCCGCGATGATCTGCTCGACGGTGCGCCCGGACTTCACCCCGCACCTCCCAGGAGATCGAACACGTCGGGCACGGGAGGGAAGTGCGGCGCGCACTCGGCGCAGGCGTACACGGTGAACCCCGGCCCGCTGGCGGAGTGCACCTCGGAGACGACCACGGGCGTGTCCGTGATCCGATCGCACCGCACACACATCCGGATCGGCTTCGGCGCCCTCACAGAGCCACCTCCGCCGCGCCCAGGTACGGCCGGACCAGCGCGGAGTCGCGGCCGTCCAGCACCCCGCCCCGCCCGTACGGCGACCGATGCAGGGGCAGCCACGACGGGGCGCCCGCGTCCGCCGGGACCCCCACGGCGCGGACGGCCCCGACCGGGCGGCGCCCGGCCCGCCGCCTCCCCGGACCTGGCCGGAACAGGTCCAGCAGCAGGCGCAAGAACATAGGGATAATGCTCACCGTTGACGCTCCTCAGCAGCGTTGACCACGCCCCCGGGCCGTTTGCGTCGGCCGCGGGGGTCTCCCGACCCAGGAGCATACGCGTATACGCGCATTCGCGGTCGCGCAATCACGAGACTACGCGCATTCTCGCCGTATGGATCTTGACCGCAGTAAGCCCGTATGGCCTCAGATCGCGGACGAGCTGCGCCACCGCATCGACGCCGGAGCGTACGCGCCCGGCGCCCGCTTCCCCGCCGTCGTGGATCTCGCAGCGGAGCTGGACGTCGCCCCGTCCACGGTCCAGAAGGCCGTTGCCGCCCTGCGCACCGAGGGCAGGCTCTACACCGTCCTCGGGCAGGGCTCATTCGTCGCGGCCGCACCGGAGCGCGCCGAGTCCGCCGAGTGACGTACCGCCGCGCGGACCCCCGTCCGTGACGGACGAATGGCGCAAACGCGTCGTCAAGGGCGCGGGCGGGTAGGGTGACCCTCCGCCGGGGCGTTGACGCGGTCGACCGGCTACCACCGGTACATCCAGAGAGCCGGGAGATCAAGGCCGGGAGCGAGTCGTGGCGGGACGTGTGGCGCGGGTGTGGCAGAAACTGTTCACCACGCACCCCGCCCGTACCGTCGTCATGGCCTTCGCCCTGGCCATCCTGGTCGGTACGGCCCTGCTGGCGCTGCCGGTCGCCTCCGAGGACGGCGCCGCCACCGGTCTCGTCACCGCCCTCTTCACCGCCACCTCCGCCGTCTGCGTGACCGGGCTCGCCGTGGTCGACACGGGGACCTACTGGAGCGGGTTCGGAGAGGGCGTCGTCCTGGCGCTCATCCAGGCCGGCGGCTTCGGCATCATGACGCTGGCCTCGCTGCTCGCCCTCCTCGTCTCCGGCAAGCTGCGGCTGCGCATGCAGCTCACGGCGCAGGCGGAGACGAAGAGCCTCGGCATCGGAGACGTACGGAAGGTGCTCATCGGCGTCGCCGGGACCACCGCCGCCGTCGAGCTCGCCGTGGGCGCCTGGCTCGCGCTGCGCTTCCGGTTCGGGTACGGCGAGCCGATCGGCGAATCCGTGTACCACGGGCTGTTCCACGCCGTGTCCGCGTTCAACAACGCCGGCTTCGGGCTCCGCGCCGACAGCCTCACGCGGTACGCGACCGACCCCTGGATCACGCTGCCCGTGGCCGTCGCCGTGATCCTCGGCGGCATCGGCTTCCCCGTGCTCCTCGAAGTGCTGCGGCACCGCAACCGACGCCGTACGACGGGACGGCGCGGCTGGTCGCTGCACACCAAGCTGACCCTGGTCACCACGGCCGCGCTGCTGCTCACCGGCACGGTCCTCACCGGGCTCCTGGAGTGGGGCAACCCGGGCACGCTCGGGCCGCTGCACTGGGGCGAGAAGCTGCTCAACAGCTTCTTCCACTCCGCGATGAGCCGCACCGCCGGCTTCAACGCCATCGACATCGGCGCCATGGAGGCGTCGACGCTGCTGATGACCTGCACGCTGATGTTCATCGGCGGCGGCAGCGCCGGAACGGCCGGCGGCATCAAGGTGACCACGTTCGCGGTGCTCGCCGCCGCGATGGTCGCGGAGGCGCGCGGCGAGCCGCACTCGATCGTCATGGGCCGGCGCCTCGCCCCGCACGCGCTGCGCCAGGCGCTGACGGTGGCCCTGCTCGGTGTCGGGTTCGTGACAGCGGCCACGCTCGCACTGCTCACGGTGGTGGACGCGCCGTTCGAAGCGGTGCTGTTCGAGGCCGTGTCGGCGTTCGGCACGGTCGGCCTGTCCACGGGCATCACCGGTGACCTGCCGGTGTCCGGTGAGCTCATCGTGATCCTGCTGATGTTCGTCGGCCGGCTCGGGCCGGTCACCCTCGTCTCGGCGCTCGCCCTGCGCGAGCGGACCCGCCGGTACGAGCTACCCGAGGAGCGACCTGTCATTGGGTAACTTCCTGCACTCCCTGCGCCGCAGGCGCGGCAAGCGACGCCTCGCGGAGATCGAGACCAGCGACCAGCGGGTCGCCGTCATCGGCCTGGGCCGGTTCGGCAGCTCGCTGGCGCACGAGCTGACCCGGCGCGGCTGGGACGTGCTCGGCATCGACACCAGCGCGCAGCTCGTCCAGAAGGTCAGCGACGTCCTCACCCACTCGGCCGTCGCGGACTGCACCGACCCGGAGGTGCTGGAGCAGCTCGGCGTCCACGACTTCACCAGCGCGGTCGTCGGCATCGGTACGGACATCGAGGCGAGCATCCTCATCGCCTCCAACCTGCTGGAGGCGGGCGTGCCGAACATCTGGGCCAAGGCCATCAGCCGCCAGCACGGGCAGATCCTCGAACGCCTCGGCGTCCACCACGTCGTCCTGCCCGAGCACGACATGGGCGAGCGCGTCGCCCACCTCGTCACCGGGCGGATGCTCGACTTCATCCAGTTCGACGACGACTACGCCCTGGTCAAGACCGTCGCCCCGGAGATCGCGACGGGCGTCCCGCTCGGGGAGAGCGCCGTCCGCAGCACGTACGGGGTCACGGTCGTCGGCATCAAGCGGCCGGGGCAGGACTTCACGCACGCCACCGCCGAGACCGTGATCGAGAAGGGCGACGTCATCATCGTCACCGGCAAGACCAGTGCCGTGGAGAGCTTCGCCGAGCTGAGCTAG
>NZ_JABWDV010000317.1 GCF_013362995.1 Streptomyces sp. TRM64462
TCCCACAACCCCGCATGCGCAACCCCTGCCGGGTATCACACACATACGGTTTGGCCTCATCCAGTTTCGCTCGCCACTACTCCCGGAATCACGGTTGTTTTCTCTTCCTGAGGGTACTGAGATGTTTCACTTCCCCTCGTTCCCTCCACACTGCCTATGTGTTCAGCAGCGGGTGACAGCCCATGACGACTGCCGGGTTTCCCCATTCGGACACCCCCGGATCAAAGCTCGGTTGACAGCTCCCCGGGGCCTATCGCGGCCTCCCACGTCCTTCATCGGTTCCTGGTGCCAAGGCATCCACCGTGCGCCCTTAAAAACTTGGCCACAGATGCTCGCGTCCACTGTGCAGTTCTCAAGCAACGACCAGCCACCCATCACCCCACCACAAGCATGGTGAGTTCACTGGGGCCGGCGTGCGAAGGGCGAGCAGCGCTCGCACCCTCAGACACCCAACAGCGTGCCCGACCCGACCCCTCTCGACCAGATCCACGTTCCACGCCGAAGCAGTACTAGTGATCCATCAAGAAGAATCGTGCCGAGTAGTCAACGTTCCACCCATGAGCTGACCGTGCAGAACGTTTGCCTGCAATCGGTACTGTGCTCCTTAGAAAGGAGGTGATCCAGCCGCACCTTCCGGTACGGCTACCTTGTTACGACTTCGTCCCAATCGCCAGTCCCACCTTCGACAGCTCCCTCCCCACAAGGGGGTTGGGCCACCGGCTTCGGGTGTTACCGACTTTCGTGACGTGACGGGCGGTGTGTACAAGGCCCGGGAACGTATTCACCGCAGCAATGCTGATCTGCGATTACTAGCGACTCCGACTTCATGGGGTCGAGTTGCAGACCCCAATCCGAACTGAGACCGGCTTTTTGAGATTCGCTCCACCTCACGGTATCGCAGCTCTTTGTACCGGCCATTGTAGCACGTGTGCAGCCCAAGACATAAGGGGCATGATGACTTGACGTCGTCCCCACCTTCCTCCGAGTTGACCCCGGCGGTCTCCCGTGAGTCCCCAGCACCACAAGGGCCTGCTGGCAACACGGGACAAGGGTTGCGCTCGTTGCGGGACTTAACCCAACATCTCACGACACGAGCTGACGACAGCCATGCACCACCTGTACACCGACCACAAGGGGGGCACCATCTCTGATGCTTTCCGGTGTATGTCAAGCCTTGGTAAGGTTCTTCGCGTTGCGTCGAATTAAGCCACATGCTCCGCCGCTTGTGCGGGCCCCCGTCAA
>NZ_JABWDV010000318.1 GCF_013362995.1 Streptomyces sp. TRM64462
GGGTGATGGGTGGCTGGTCGTTGCTTGAGAACTGCACAGTGGACGCGAGCATCTGTGGCCAAGTTTTTAAGGGCGCACGGTGGATGCCTTGGCACCAGGAACCGATGAAGGACGTGGGAGGCCGCGATAGGCCCCGGGGAGCTGTCAACCGAGCTTTGATCCGGGGGTGTCCGAATGGGGAAACCCGGCAGTCGTCATGGGCTGTCACCCGCTGCTGAACACATAGGCAGTGTGGAGGGAACGAGGGGAAGTGAAACATCTCAGTACCCTCAGGAAGAGAAAACAACCGTGATTCCGGGAGTAGTGGCGAGCGAAACTGGATGAGGCCAAACCGTATGTGTGTGATACCCGGCAGGGGTTGCGCATGCGGGGTTGTGGGATCTCTCTTTCATAGTCTGCCGGCTGTGAGACGAGTCAGAAACCGTATGGATAGGCGAAGGACATGCGAAAGGTCCGGCGTAGAGGGTAAGACCCCCGTAGCTGAAATTCATGCGGCTCGTTTGAGAGACACCCAAGTAGCACGGGGCCCGAGAAATCCCGTGTGAATCTGGCGGGACCACCCGCTAAGCCTAAATATTCCCTGGTGACCGATAGCGGATAGTACCGTGAGGGAATGGTGAAAAGTACCGCGGGAGCGGAGTGAAATAGTACCTGAAACCGTGTGCCTACAAGCCGTGGGAGCGTCGCATGCAAGCTTGCTTGTATGTCGTGACTGCGTGCCTTTTGAAGAATGAGCCTGCGAGTTTGCGGTGTGTTGCGAGGTTAACCCGTGTGGGGAAGCCGTAGCGAAAGCGAGTCCGAATAGGGCGGTAGAGTAGCGCGCTCAAGACCCGAAGCGGAGTGATCTAGCCATGGGCAGGTTGAAGCGGAGGTAAGACTTCGTGGAGGACCGAACCCACCAGGGTTGAAAACCTGGGGGATGACCTGTGGTTAGGGGTGAAAGGCCAATCAAACTCCGTGATAGCTGGTTCTCCCCGAAATGCATTTAGGTGCAGCGTCGTGTGTTTCTTGCCGGAGGTAGAGCACTGGATAGGCGATGGGCCCTACCGGGTTACTGACCTTAGCCAAACTCCGAATGCCGGTAAGTGAGAGCGCGGCAGTGAGACTGTGGGGGATAAGCTCCATGGTCGAGAGGGAAACAGCCCAGAGCATCGACTAAGGCCCCTAAGCGTACGCTAAGTGGGAAAGGATGTGGAGTCGCAGAGACAACCAGGAGGTTGGCTTAGAAGCAGCCACCCTTGAAAGAGTGCGTAATAGCTCACTGGTCAAGTGATTCCGCGCCGACAATGTAGCGGGGCTCAAGCGTACCGCCGAAGTCGTGTCAATCCAGCATGTACGGCCAACGCCGGCTGGGTTGGGTAGGGGAGCGTCGTGTGCCGGGTGAAGCAGCCGTGGAAGCGAGTTGTGGACGGTTCACGAGTGAGAATGCAGGCATGAGTAGCGATACACACGTGGGAAACGTGTGCGCCGATTGACTAAGGGTTCCTGGGTCAAGCTGATCTGCCCAGGGTAAGTCGGGACCTAAGGCGAGGCCGACAGGCGTAGTCGATGGACAACCGGTTGATATTCCGGTACCCGCTTTGAAGCGCCAACGCTGAATCCAGGGCTGCTAAGCCCGTGAAGCCGCCGGCTGAGTCTTCGGACGAGGTCGGAGTGGTGGAGCCGGTGACCCTATCTGGTAGTAGGTGAGTGATGGGGTGACGCAGGAAGGTAGTCCATCCCGGGCGGTGGTTGTCCCGGGGTAAGGGTGTAGGGCGTCACGTAGGCAAATCCGCGTGACATGAGCCTGAGACCTGATGCCGAGCCGATTGTGGCGAAGTGGATGATCCTATGCTGTCGAGAAAAGCCTCTAGCGAGTTTCATGGCGGCCCGTACCCTAAACCGACTCAGGTGGTCAGGTAGAGAATACCGAGGCGTTCGGGTGAACTATGGTTAAGGAACTCGGCAAAATGCCCCCGTAACTTCGGGAGAAGGGGGGCCATTCCTGGTGAAGAGTTTTGCACTCGGAGCTGGGGGTGGCCGCAGAGACCAGCGAGAAGCGACTGTTTACTAAAAACACAGGTCCGTGCGAAGCCGTAAGGCGATGTATACGGACTGACGCCTGCCCGGTGCTGGAACGTTAAGGGGACCGGTTAGCTCCATTTCGGTGGGGCGAAGCTGAGAACTTAAGCGCCAGTAAACGGCGGTGGTAACTATAACCATCCTAAGGTAGCGAAATTCCTTGTCGGGTAAGTTCCGACCTGCACGAATGGCGTAACGACTTCTCGACTGTCTCAACCATAGGCCCGGTGAAATTGCACTACGAGTAAAGATGCTCGTTTCGCGCAGCAGGACGGAAAGACCCCGGGACCTTTACTACAGTTTGATATTGGTGTTCGGTTCGGCTTGTGTAGGATAGGTGGGAGACTGTGAAGCTCATACGCCAGTATGGGTGGAGTCGTCGTTGAAATACCACTCTGGTCGTGCTGGATGTCTAACCTGGGTCCGTGATCCGGATCAGGGACAGTGTCTGATGGGTAGTTTAACTGGGGCGGTTGCCTCCTAAAGGGTAACGGAGGCGCCCAAAGGTTCCCTCAGCCTGGTTGGCAATCAGGTGTTGAGTGTAAGTGCACAAGGGAGCTTGACTGTGAGACCGACGGGTCGAGCAGGGACGAAAGTCGGGACTAGTGATCCGGCGGTGGCTTGTGGAAGCGCCGTCGCTCAACGGATAAAAGGTACCCCGGGGATAACAGGCTGATCTTCCCCAAGAGTCCATATCGACGGGATGGTTTGGCACCTCGATGTCGGCTCGTCGCATCCTGGGGCTGGAGTCGGTCCCAAGGGTTGGGCTGTTCGCCCATTAAAGCGGTACGCGAGCTGGGTTTAGAACGTCGTGAGACAGTTCGGTCCCTATCCGCTGTGCGCGTAGGAATATTGAGAAGGGCTGTCCCTAGTACGAGAGGACCGGGACGGACGAACCTCTGGTGTGCCAGTTGTTCTGCCAAGGGCATGGCTGGTTGGCTACGTTCGGGAGGGATAACCGCTGAAAGCATCTAAGCGGGAAGCCTGCTTCGAGATGAGTATTCCCACCCACTTGATGGGGTAAGGCTCCCAGTAGACGACTGGGTTGATAGGCCGGATATGGAAGCACCGTGAGGTGTGGAGTTGACCGGTACTAATAGGCCGAGGGCTTGTCCTCAGTTGCTCGCGTCCACTGTGT
>NZ_JABWDV010000319.1 GCF_013362995.1 Streptomyces sp. TRM64462
GGGTGATGGGTGGCTGGTCGTTGCTTGAGAACTGCACAGTGGACGCGAGCATCTGTGGCCAAGTTTTTAAGGGCGCACGGTGGATGCCTTGGCACCAGGAACCGATGAAGGACGTGGGAGGCCGCGATAGGCCCCGGGGAGCTGTCAACCGAGCTTTGATCCGGGGGTGTCCGAATGGGGAAACCCGGCAGTCGTCATGGGCTGTCACCCGCTGCTGAACACATAGGCAGTGTGGAGGGAACGAGGGGAAGTGAAACATCTCAGTACCCTCAGGAAGAGAAAACAACCGTGATTCCGGGAGTAGTGGCGAGCGAAACTGGATGAGGCCAAACCGTATGTGTGTGATACCCGGCAGGGGTTGCGCATGCGGGGTTGTGGGAGTGAGCTTCAGTCGTCTGCCGGCGGCTGGGCGAGTCAGAAACCGTTGATGTAGGCGAAGGACATGCGAAAGGTCCGGCGTAGAGGGTAAGACCCCCGTAGCTGAAACATCAGCGGCTTGCTTGCTCATTTCCCAAGTAGCACGGGGCCCGAGAAATCCCGTGTGAATCTGGCGGGACCACCCGCTAAGCCTAAATATTCCCTGGTGACCGATAGCGGATAGTACCGTGAGGGAATGGTGAAAAGTACCGCGGGAGCGGAGTGAAATAGTACCTGAAACCGTGTGCCTACAAGCCGTGGGAGCGTCGCATGCAAGCTTGCTTGTATGTCGTGACTGCGTGCCTTTTGAAGAATGAGCCTGCGAGTTTGCGGTGTGTTGCGAGGTTAACCCGTGTGGGGAAGCCGTAGCGAAAGCGAGTCCGAATAGGGCGGTAGAGTAGCGCGCTCAAGACCCGAAGCGGAGTGATCTAGCCATGGGCAGGTTGAAGCGGAGGTAAGACTTCGTGGAGGACCGAACCCACCAGGGTTGAAAACCTGGGGGATGACCTGTGGTTAGGGGTGAAAGGCCAATCAAACTCCGTGATAGCTGGTTCTCCCCGAAATGCATTTAGGTGCAGCGTCGTGTGTTTCTTGCCGGAGGTAGAGCACTGGATAGGCGATGGGCCCTACCGGGTTACTGACCTTAGCCAAACTCCGAATGCCGGTAAGTGAGAGCGCGGCAGTGAGACTGTGGGGGATAAGCTCCATGGTCGAGAGGGAAACAGCCCAGAGCATCGACTAAGGCCCCTAAGCGTACGCTAAGTGGGAAAGGATGTGGAGTCGCAGAGACAACCAGGAGGTTGGCTTAGAAGCAGCCACCCTTGAAAGAGTGCGTAATAGCTCACTGGTCAAGTGATTCCGCGCCGACAATGTAGCGGGGCTCAAGCGTACCGCCGAAGTCGTGTCAATCCAGCATGTACGGCCAACGCCGGCTGGGTTGGGTAGGGGAGCGTCGTGTGCCGGGTGAAGCAGCCGTGGAAGCGAGTTGTGGACGGTTCACGAGTGAGAATGCAGGCATGAGTAGCGATACACACGTGGGAAACGTGTGCGCCGATTGACTAAGGGTTCCTGGGTCAAGCTGATCTGCCCAGGGTAAGTCGGGACCTAAGGCGAGGCCGACAGGCGTAGTCGATGGACAACCGGTTGATATTCCGGTACCCGCTTTGAAGCGCCAACGCTGAATCCAGGGCTGCTAAGCCCGTGAAGCCGCCGGCTGAGTCTTCGGACGAGGTCGGAGTGGTGGAGCCGGTGACCCTATCTGGTAGTAGGTGAGTGATGGGGTGACGCAGGAAGGTAGTCCATCCCGGGCGGTGGTTGTCCCGGGGTAAGGGTGTAGGGCGTCACGTAGGCAAATCCGCGTGACATGAGCCTGAGACCTGATGCCGAGCCGATTGTGGCGAAGTGGATGATCCTATGCTGTCGAGAAAAGCCTCTAGCGAGTTTCATGGCGGCCCGTACCCTAAACCGACTCAGGTGGTCAGGTAGAGAATACCGAGGCGTTCGGGTGAACTATGGTTAAGGAACTCGGCAAAATGCCCCCGTAACTTCGGGAGAAGGGGGGCCATTCCTGGTGAAGAGTTTTGCACTCGGAGCTGGGGGTGGCCGCAGAGACCAGCGAGAAGCGACTGTTTACTAAAAACACAGGTCCGTGCGAAGCCGTAAGGCGATGTATACGGACTGACGCCTGCCCGGTGCTGGAACGTTAAGGGGACCGGTTAGCTCCATTTCGGTGGGGCGAAGCTGAGAACTTAAGCGCCAGTAAACGGCGGTGGTAACTATAACCATCCTAAGGTAGCGAAATTCCTTGTCGGGTAAGTTCCGACCTGCACGAATGGCGTAACGACTTCTCGACTGTCTCAACCATAGGCCCGGTGAAATTGCACTACGAGTAAAGATGCTCGTTTCGCGCAGCAGGACGGAAAGACCCCGGGACCTTTACTACAGTTTGATATTGGTGTTCGGTTCGGCTTGTGTAGGATAGGTGGGAGACTGTGAAGCTCATACGCCAGTATGGGTGGAGTCGTCGTTGAAATACCACTCTGGTCGTGCTGGATGTCTAACCTGGGTCCGTGATCCGGATCAGGGACAGTGTCTGATGGGTAGTTTAACTGGGGCGGTTGCCTCCTAAAGGGTAACGGAGGCGCCCAAAGGTTCCCTCAGCCTGGTTGGCAATCAGGTGTTGAGTGTAAGTGCACAAGGGAGCTTGACTGTGAGACCGACGGGTCGAGCAGGGACGAAAGTCGGGACTAGTGATCCGGCGGTGGCTTGTGGAAGCGCCGTCGCTCAACGGATAAAAGGTACCCCGGGGATAACAGGCTGATCTTCCCCAAGAGTCCATATCGACGGGATGGTTTGGCACCTCGATGTCGGCTCGTCGCATCCTGGGGCTGGAGTCGGTCCCAAGGGTTGGGCTGTTCGCCCATTAAAGCGGTACGCGAGCTGGGTTTAGAACGTCGTGAGACAGTTCGGTCCCTATCCGCTGTGCGCGTAGGAATATTGAGAAGGGCTGTCCCTAGTACGAGAGGACCGGGACGGACGAACCTCTGGTGTGCCAGTTGTTCTGCCAAGGGCATGGCTGGTTGGCTACGTTCGGGAGGGATAACCGCTGAAAGCATCTAAGCGGGAAGCCTGCTTCGAGATGAGTATTCCCACCCACTTGATGGGGTAAGGCTCCCAGTAGACGACTGGGTTGATAGGCCGGATATGGAAGCACCGTGAGGTGTGGAGTTGACCGGTACTAATAGGCCGAGGGCTTGTCCTCAGTTGCTCGCGTCCACTGTGT
>NZ_JABWDV010000320.1 GCF_013362995.1 Streptomyces sp. TRM64462
ACGTGCAGCGGCAGGTACAGCGTGAACGTGGAGCCGCGGCCCGGTTCGCTCGCCGCGTGGATCTCGCCGCCCAGCAGCCGGGCGATCTCCCGGCTGATCGACAGGCCCAGACCCGTACCGCCGTACTTGCGGCTGGTCGTGCCGTCGGCCTGCTTGAACGCCTCGAAGATGACCCGCATCTTGCTCGCGGCGATACCGATACCGGTGTCCGTCACCGAGAAGGCGATCAGATCGGCGTCCGGGTCGCGCAGGGAGCCCGCCTCCAGGAGCTGCTCGCGGATGGACGGCGGCACATCGTTCTTGGCCGGGCGGATCACCAGCTCGACCGCGCCGGAGTCGGTGAACTTCACCGCGTTCGACAGCAGGTTGCGCAGGACCTGGAGCAGCCGCTGCTCGTCGGTGTGCAGCGTCGCCGGGAGCTCAGGGGAGACCCGTACGGAGAAGTCCAGGCCCTTCTCCGCCGTCAGCGGCCGGAACGTGGCCTCCACGTAGTCGACCAGCTGGACGAGGGCGATCCGGGTCGGGCTCACGTCCATCTTGCCCGCCTCGACCTTCGACAGGTCGAGGATGTCGTTGATCAGCTGGAGGAGGTCGGAGCCGGCGCCGTGGATGGTCTCGGCGAACTCGACCTGCTTCGGGGACAGGTTGCCGTCGGCGTTGTCCGCGAGCAGCTTCGCCAGGATGAGCAGCGAGTTGAGCGGCGTGCGCAGCTCGTGCGACATGTTCGCGAGGAACTCGGACTTGTAGCGCATGGAGACGGCGAGCTGCTCGGCCCGCTCCTCCAGGACCTGCCGGGCCTCCTCGATCTCGGTGTTCTTCACCTCGATGTCGCGGTTCTGCTGCGCCAGCAGCTCGGCCTTCTCCTCCAGTTCGGCGTTGGAGTCCTGCAGGGCCTTCTGCCGGTTCTCCAGCTCCGCGGACCGCTCGCGCAGCTGCTCTGTGAGCTCCTGCGACTGCTTGAGGAGCACCTCGGTCTTGGTGTTGACGCTGATCGTGTTGACGCTCGTCGCGATCATCTCGGCGATCTGGTTGAGGAAGTCCCGCTGGATCTGCGTGAACGGCTGGAACGACGCCAGCTCGATCACGCCGAGCACCTTCCCCTCGAAGAGCACCGGCAGCACGACCACATGCGCGGGCGCCGCCTCACCGAGCCCGGAGGCGATCTTCAGGTAGCCCGGCGGCACGTTGACCTGAATGGTCCTCTTCTCCTCGGCCGCCGTCCCGATGAGCGTCTCGCCCGGCCGGAACGAGGTCGGCATGGACCCGGCCGAGTAGCCGTAGCTGGCGCGCATCCGCAGCTCGTACGAGCCGTCGTCGTCGCCCGGCTCCGCCCCGGTCGCGGCCGCTGCCGCCGCGGCAGCGCCGGGACCTGCGGCCGCCGGGGTGGCGCCGGAGCCGCCGCCTCCCGAGACGGCGAGGAAGAACGCTCCGTGCTGGGCGGACACGACCGGCGTCAGCTCGCTCATGATGAGCGAGGCGACGTCGTCCAGGTCGCGGCGGCCCTGCATGAGGCCGGAGATCCGGGCCAGGTTGCCCTTCAGCCAGTCCTGCTCCTCGTTGGCGAGGGTGGTGTCGCGCAGGTTGGCGATCATCGTGTTGATGTTGTCCTGGAGGACCTGGATCTCGCCGGCCGCGTCCACGTCGATCTTGAGGTTGAGGTCGCCCCGGGTCACCGCGGTGGCGACGGCCGCGATGGCGCGCACCTGGCGGGTGAGGTTTCCGGCCATCTCGTTCACGGACTCGGTCAGGTCGCGCCACGTGCCGTCGACGTCGCGGACGCGGGCCTGGCCGCCGAGGATGCCCTCCGTACCCACCTCACGGGCCACGCGGGTGACCTCCTCGGCGAACGAGGAGAGCTGGTCGACCATCGTGTTGATGGTGTTCTTCAGTTCCAGGATCTCACCGCGGGCATCGATGTCGATCTTCTTGGTGAGGTCGCCCTTGGCGATGGCGGTGGTGACGGCGGCGATCTGCCGGACCTGGCCGGTCAGGTTCGACGCCATCGAGTTCACCGACTCGGTGAGGTCCTTCCACGTGCCGGACACACCGGGCACGCGCGCCTGGCCGCCCAGTTCGCCCTCCGTGCCCACCTCGCGCGCGACGCGCGTGACCTCGTCGGCGAACGACGACAGCGTCGTCACCATCGTGTTGACGGTGTCGGCGAGTTCGGCGACCTCGCCGCGTGCCTCGACGGTCACCTTCTTCGTCAGGTCGCCGTTGGCGACGGCCGACGACACCCGCGAGATGTTCCGCACCTGCGAGGTCAGGTTGTTGGCCATCACGTTGACGTTGTCGCTGAGGTCCTTCCAGATGCCCGTGACGCCGCGGACACGGGCCTGGCCGCCGAGGATGCCCTCCGTACCCACCTCACGGGCGACACGTGTGACCTCGTCCGCGAAGTTCGACAGCTGGTCGACCATCGTGTTGACGGTGGTGACGAGGTCGAGGATCTCGCCCCGCGCGTCGACGGTGATCTTCTTCGACAGATCGCCGCGGGCCACCGCCGTCGTCACCTCGGCGATGTTTCGGACCTGCGAGGTCAGGTTGTTCGCCATCGAGTTGACGGACTGTGTGAGGTCCTTCCAGGTGCCGGAGACGCCCTGCACCTCGGCCTGCCCGCCCAGGATGCCTTCCGTACCCACCTCGCGGGCCACGCGCGTGACCTGCTCGGCGAAGTTGGACAGCTGGTCGACCATCGTATTGAGCGTGTTCTTGAGCTCCAGGATCTCACCGCGCGCGTCCACGTCGATCTTCTGCGACAGATCACCGCGGGCGACCGCCGTGGCGACCTGGGCGATGTTGCGGACCTGCGCGGTCAGGTTCCCGGCCATGCCGTTCACCGAGTCCGTCAGGTCACGCCACACACCGGCCACGCCGGGCACCTGGGCCTGACCGCCGAGCCGCCCGTCGGTGCCCACCTCGCGGGCCACCCGGGTCACCTGCTCGGCGAACGCGGACAGCTGGTCGACCATCGTGTTGATGGTGTTCTTCAGCTCCAGGATCTCACCGCGCGCGTCCACGTCGATCTTCTGCGACAGATCACCGCGCGCCACGGCCGTCGTCACCTGGGCGATCTGCCGCACCTGCGAGGTGAGGTTGCCGGCCATGAAGTTGACGGAGTCCGTGAGTTCCTTCCACGTACCGGACACGCCGTCGACGCGGGCCTGGCCGCCGAGCCGGCCCTCCGTGCCCACGTCCCGCGCCATCCGCGTCACCTGCTCGGCGAACGACGAGAGCTGCGCCACCATCGTGTTGACGGTGTTCTTCAACTCCAGCATCTCACCGGCCACATCGACGGTGACCTTCTGCGACAGGTCACCGTTCGCGACCGCCGTCGTCACCTGCGCGATGTCCCGCACCTGACCCGTCAGATTCCGGAACGCCGTATTGACCGAATCCGTCAGGTCCTTCCACGTGCC
>NZ_JABWDV010000321.1:0-11123 GCF_013362995.1 Streptomyces sp. TRM64462
CGTCGCGTCCCGCCCCCGGCGGTTCTCCCGCCGGCGGTTCCCTCGATCGGCCCGCGTGGCTCGCGGAGTCCGCAGCACCGACCCACGATGAAGGCCCAGGGCCGAGCGCCGTTCGGGTAACCGGAAACGGCGGTCGCCGCTGCTCTCGCGTCGTAAGGAAGGTCTGCCGGATGACCACTTCACCACGCATATCCCAGTCGGCGTTCGACGGCACCAGGCTGCGGGTGCTCCTGCTCGTCGACCTCCACGAAGGCACCCAGCAGGAGTTTCTCGACGCGTACGAGCAGATGCGCAGCCGAGTCGCGTCCGTACCCGGTCACCTCAGTGACCAGCTGTGCCAGTCGATGGAGAACCCGTCCCAGTGGCTCATCGCCAGTGAATGGGCGAGTGCCCCGCCGTTCCTCGCCTGGGTGAACAGCGAGGAGCACCTCGAAACGGTCAGGCCCATGCAGCGCTGCGTCCGTGACACCCGGTCGATGCGCTACAGCGTCCTCCGCGAGACCGGCCACGCCCTGCCGCCCACCGCGGCCACCACCGGCGGGACACCGGCCGCCGCGCGGACGGGCGACGGACTGACGCGCCACGCGCTGACCTTCACCGTCAAGCCCGGCTCCGAGTCGAAGGTCGCGGAGATCCTCGCCGGATACGCGCCGCCGGAGTCCCGCGTCGACGACTCCACGCAGCTCTGCCGCACCACGCTGTTCATGCACGGCAACCGGGTCGTACGCGCCGTCGAGGTGCGGGGCGACCTGCCGACGGCCCTGCGCCATGTCGCGCGTCAGCCCGAGGTGCGGGCCGTCGAGGAAGCCATCAATCCGTACCTGGAACAGGCCAGGGACCTCACCGACCCCGAGTCCGCACGTGCCTTCTTCACCCGCGCGGCCATGCCGGCCGTGCACCATGTGGCACGCGGCGGCCCGGAACCCGCCGACGTGCGGCGCCACGCGCTGTACTACCCGGCTCGCGAGGGCTGCGGGATGGCGCTGGCCCGGCTGCTCTCCCAGCAGGACGAGACCGCCGCGGACGATCCCGCCTGCGCCGTGCACCGCAGCACGGTCTTCCACCGGGACGACATCGTCGTCCGGCTCATCGACGTGTCGGGCGACCCCGAGACCGATCCGGTCAGGGCGCTCGGCATCCACGGCACGCGGAAGGCGGCCGTGCTGGCACGCCTGCTCGACGGTGCCGCACTCGGCGTGGCAGGACCGCTCACGGGAGAACGGGACGCGACCCGCCTCCTGGCGCACGCCGACATGACGCTGATCACCGATCGCCGGGCTCCCCAGTCCTGACAGCGCACGGACGACCTCCCCGGCAGCACCCGACCGGCAAACACCCACAGGCAACACGCACCGGCAACATCCCCGGCAACATCCCCACCGCTCAACCTGGAGTCGGATCATGCACAAGACGCGCCCGCGCATCGTGGACCTGAGCGAGACCGAGCCCAACCGGAAGCGCGGCGGCGACCTGCGCACCCTGCTCACCCCCGTCACGGTGGGTGCCACCAGCGGGTTCATGGGCCTGGCCATCATGCGGCCCGGCGAACGCATCAGCGAGCACTACCACCCCTACTCCGAGGAGTTCGTGTACGTCGTCGACGGCGAGCTGGAAGTCGACCTGGACGACGAGACGTTCCCGCTCCGCGTCGACCAGGGCCTCATGATCCCCATCAACATGCGGCACCGCTTCCGCAACACCGGTGACGTGGACGCCCGGATGGTCTTCCACCTGGGCCCGCTGGCGCCGAAACCGAGCCTCGGCCACGTCGACACGGAGACCCTGGAGGGCGGCGAGGACCTCAAGCCGTATCCGCTCGTGCAGGAGGAGGACACGCGGTCCGAACGACGTGAGGTCCCCTCATGACCCGGCGGGTCGCGGTCACCGGTCTAGGCGTCGTCGCCCCCGGCGGCATCGGCGTGCCGGCGTTCTGGGACCTGCTGTCCGCCGGCCGCACCGCGACGCGGGGCATCACGCTCTTCGACCCCGAGGGGCTGCGTTCCCGGATCGCGGCCGAGTGCGACTTCGACCCGTACGACCACGGGCTCGCACCCGAGCTGGTCGAACGCGCCGACCGGTACATCCAGTTCGCCATGGCCGCGGCGGCGGAGGCGGTGGCCGACAGCGGGATCCGGTTCGCCGAGGAGGACCCCTGGCGGGTGGCCGTCTCCCTCGGCAGCGCCGTGGGCGGCACCACCCGCCTGGAGCACGACTACGTCCTCGTCAGCGAACGGGGGCGGCGCTGGGACGTCGACCACCGCGCCGCCGACCCGCAGCTCCACCTGGCGTTCTCGCCCAGCACCCTGGCCTCCGTCGTCGCCGAGCACTTCGGAGCCCAGGGGCCGGTGCAGACCGTGTCGACCGGCTGCACCTCCGGACTCGACGCCGTGGGCTACGCCTTCCACACCATCGAGGAGGGCCGCGCCGACATCTGCGTCGCCGGAGCGTCGGACTCCCCGATCTCCCCGATCACCATGGCCTGCTTCGACGCCATCAAGGCGACGTCGCCGAACAACGACGACCCCGCGCACGCCTCCCGGCCCTTCGACGCCCACCGGGACGGATTCGTCATGGGCGAGGGCGCCGCGGTGCTCGTCCTGGAGGAACTCGAACACGCCCGTGCCCGCGGCGCCCCCGTCCACTGCGAGATCAGCGGCTACGCCACGTTCGGCAACGCCTACCACATGACAGGGCTCACCAGTGAGGGCCTGGAGATGGCCCGCGCCATCGACACCGCCCTCGACCACGCCCGCGTGGACCCGACCCACATCGACTACGTCAACGCGCACGGCTCGGGCACCCGCCAGAACGACCGCCACGAGACCGCAGCGGTCAAGCGGTCCCTGGGCGCCCACGCCTACGACACGCCCATGAGCTCGATCAAGTCCATGGTGGGCCACTCCCTGGGCGCGATCGGCGCGATCGAGGTCGTCGCCTGCGTGCTGGCCCTGGCCCACCAGGTGGTGCCGCCGACGGCGAACTACGAGACACCGGACCCCGAGTGCGACCTGGACTACGTACCGCGCACCGCACGCCCCCGGAAGCTCCGCAACGTGCTCTCCGTCGGCAGCGGCTTCGGCGGGTTCCAGTCCGCGGTGCTCCTGACGGGCCCGGGCGGGAGGAAGCGATGACTGCTCAACGGACCCGACCCCGCACCGCGGTCACGGGCATCGGTGTGGTCGCGCCCAACGGGCTCCACCCGGAGACCTACTGGAAGTCCGTCAAGGAGGGCGTGAGCGTACTGGACCGGATCACCCGGGAGGGCTGCGGACACCTGCCGCTCCGGGTCGCCGGCGAGGTCCGGGGGTTCGACCCCTCGGCGTACATCGAGGAGACCTTCCTCGTCCAGACCGACCGGTTCTCGCACTTCGCCATGGCCGCCGCGGGTCTCGCGCTGGAGGACGCGGGACTGGGCGGCCTCGCCGCCGATTCACCGTACTCCGTCGGTGTGGTCACCGCCGCCGGATCGGGCGGCGGCGAGTTCGGCCAGCGGGAACTGCAGAAGCTGTGGGGGCAGGGATCCCGCCACGTCGGCCCCTACCAGTCCATCGCCTGGTTCTACGCGGCCAGCACCGGCCAGATATCCATCCGCGGCGGCTTCAAGGGCCCCTGCGGAGTCGTCGCCAGCGACGAGGCCGGCGGCCTTGACGCCGTCGCGCACGCCGTCAGGACCGTACGGCGGGGCATCGACGTGGTCGTGGCCGGCGCGGCCGAGGCCCCGCTCGCCCCGTACTCGATGGTCTGCCAGCTCGGCTACCCCGAGCTCAGCACCGTCGACGACCCGGCGAGCGCCTACCGCCCCTTCACCCGGGCGGCCTGCGGCTTCGTGCCCGCCGAGGGCGGCGCCGTGCTCGTCGTCGAGGACGCGGACCGCGCGCACCGCCGTGACGCGGCCGTCCGCGCCACCGTGGCGGGACACGCCGCCACCTTCACCGGCGCCTCACGCTGGGACCGGTCACGGGACGGACTCGCGCACGCCGTCCGCGGCGCCCTCGACGAGGCCGGCTGCGCACCGGAGGAGATCGACGTCGTCTTCGCCGACGCCATGGGCGTACCGGAGGCGGACCGCGCCGAGGCACTCGCCATCGCCGACGCCCTCGGCCCGCACGGCACCCGAGTGCCCGTCACGGCCCCCAAGACCGGCATCGGACGGTCCTACTGCGGGGCACCCCTGCTGGACATCGCGGCCGCCGTGATGGCCATGGAGCACGGGCAGATACCGCCGACACCCAACGTCTTCGACGTCTGCCACGACATCGACCTGGTGACCTCCACGGCACGCCCGGCCGAGCTCCGCACGGCCCTGGTCCTCAGCCGGGGACTCATGGGTTCCAACGCGGCGCTCGTCCTGCGCCGCGGCACGGGACCGGCCGCCTAGCACGCACCCCTCACCCCTACGGCAAGGAGAACGCATGAACACCGAAGTGACCGTCGAAGAACTGGCCGCCCTGATGAAGAAGGCCGCGGGGGTGACCGTCGACCCGCAGGAACTCGCCCGCCGGATGGAGACGCCCTTCGCCGACTTCGGGCTGGACTCGCTCGGCCTCCTCGGCATCGTGGGCGAGCTGGAGAACCGGCACGGCCGGGCGCTCCCCACGGACGCGGAGCGCTGCAAGAGCCCCCGCGACTTCCTCGACCTCGTCAACGGCACTCTCACGGCTGGAGCCTGACATGGCAGGACACACCGAGAACGAGATCACCATCGCCGCGCCCCTCGACCTCGTCTGGGACATGACCAACGACCTCGACCGATGGCCGCGGCTGTTCAGCGAGTACGCGGCGGTGGACGTGCTGTCCCGCCAGGGCGACACGGTCACCTTCCGCCTCACCATGCACCCCGACGAGAACGGCAAGGTGTGGAGCTGGGTCTCGGAACGGGTCACCGACCGCGACCAGCTCACCGTCCGCGCGCGCAGGGTCGAACCCGGCCCCTTCGAGTACATGAACATCGTGTGGACGTACGAGGAGACCCCGGACGGCACCCGCATGCACTGGACACAGGACTTCGCCATGAAGCCCGACGCCCCGGTCGACGACGCCGGCATGACGGAGATCATCAACCGGAACTCGCCCATCCAGATGGCTCTCATCCGCGACCGCATCGAGCAGGTGGCCGACGAGCGGCGTACCGCACCCATCACACCCGCCTGAGCGACGCCGTCGCGGAAGGAGACCTCATGCACCACGCCCTGATCGTCGCCCGGATGGCCCCGCAGTCGGCTCCGGACATCGCCGAGGTCTTCGCGGCCTCCGACCGCGGCGAGCTCCCGCACCTCGTCGGTGTGACCCGGCGCCGGCTCTTCCAGTTCGGCGACGTGTACATGCACTACATCGAAGCCGAGCAGGACCCCGGGCCCGCCATCGCGCAGGTGGCCGACCACCCCGAGTTCCGCGACATCACCAGGAAGCTCGAAGCGTACGTCAGCCCGTACGACCCGCAGACCTGGCGCGGCCCGAAGGACGCCATGGCGCGGTGCTTCTACCGCTGGGAGCGGGACCAGGCTGCCCGGTGACGCACCGGTGACGCACACGGAAGAAGGCCGCTGCGCCCGAGCAGCGGCCTTCTTCCGCGTCCGTCAGTCCGTCACGCGTCCGTCAGTCCGTCAGAGGCGGGCGAGCGCCGGCATCAGACGGAGGGCGTTGTCCCGGTTGATGCCCTGGAGCTGCCGCTCCGAGAGGGCGGGATCGCTGTCCAGCGCGGGCGCCGCGACCTCGGTGACGACCTGCGCGGGCGTGGGCGGCCAGTCCGTGCCGAAGAGGATGCGGCCGGGGTCCACGGTGGCCAGCAGCGTGGGCGTCGACGAGGGGGACATGGGGCCCGCCGTGTCGAAGTAGAAGCGGTGCAGATAGTCACGGACCCGGCCGGGCTCGATCCCGGGCGTCAGATGACCGCCGAAGAGTTCGAGCCGGGTGGCCATGTAGGGAAGGAACCCCCCTCCGTGCGGAAGGATGAACGTGAGGTTCGGATAGCGGTCCAGGGTGCCGTTCCTGATGAGGTTGATGGCGGCCCGTGTGGTGTCCATGAGGAAGTCGCAGACGAACGGCGGCATTCCCGGCAGTCCCGCACCACCGTCCTTCCCCGCCGGCACCTCCATCGGGTGGGTGCTGATGACCGCGGACCGCTCGTTCAGCTCCTTCAGCAGGCGGTCGTGCGCGTCGTCACCGAGATAGACACCGTCCATGCTCGTGCGCGTGCTCACACCGACGGCGCCGAGCTCGTCGAGACCGAACCGGAGGCTCCACTGCGAGAGTTCCAGGTCGTCGAGGAACACGGGCGTGAAGAAGGCGAAGCGTGCCGGGCGGCTCGCGACGACGTCGGCCGCCGCCCGCAGGGCGACCCGTGCGCTCTCCTGGCGCTCCGCACGCTCCCGGAGCCGTCCGAGCATGGCCACCGTCATGACGGCCGTGCCGATGCCCGTCCTGTCCATGACGTCGACGGCGGTGTCCAGGTCCCACCGCGTCCACCACGGCAGCTTCTCTCGGTGGACGACGCCGCGTTGTTCCGCCCAGTCCAGCCAGGCCGGCGCGGTGAAGTGGTGGTGGACGTCCACCCGGCCGCCCGCGGCCGGCCCGCCGGCGTGGGCCGCAGCCGGGGCCCGCGGCGCCGTGCGGCCGTCCGCCGCGTCGTCCGGATCCTGGAGCTGGGAGGTGCGTACGAACGTCATGGCGATGTCCTCTTCTCGGCGACTTCGGTGGGTGATCAGCCGCGGCACAGCACGGTCTGTAGCACGTCCGTCAGGACGCGGTCGGCGTGCGGCGTGGCCGCGGGCGCTCGCCACGCGACAAAGCCGTCAGGGCGTACGAGGACGGCACCGTCGTCGGCCACACCGTGCGACCGCGCCCAGTCGGCGTCCGCCTCGGGGACGAGGTCGTGCTCAGGGCCGTGCCCCACGAGGTACGCCTCGACGGGAACGCCCAGGGCGCCGGACGCCTTCGCCGCCGCCTCCCGCCACATCCGGCCCCGGGACCCGGCGAGGACGACGAAGGAACGCTCGTACAGATCCAGCGTGGAGATCCTCACGCCGCCCCTCATGACCCACAGATGGGGCGCGCGGCTCCCCGGCTCGCCGCCGAGCCCGAAGCTCTCGGGGACCACCGGCCGGTCCGGCGCTGCCCCCACGACGGCATCCGACGCGTACCGGTAGCAGAGCGCGACGGTCATGAGATCCGCCGGGTCGTTGTTCCTGCCCGCCGCCGGGCTGAATCCCGGGTGCTGCTCCTCGGCCGCCTGCAGGCACGCGCGCGCGCTCGTCGCGACCGCGACCGGACGCCGTTCCCGCTGGTAGGTGTCCAGCAGGGGCGTGCCGGCCCAGCCGCGGAGCACCGCGGCCAGTTTCCAGGCGAGGTTGTGTGCGTCCTGAATTCCGGTGTTGGAGCCGAACGCCCCCGTCGGCGGCATTTCATGGGCCGAGTCACCGGCCAGAAAGACCCGGCCCTGCCCGTAGCTGTCCGCGACCCGGTTCGACGCGTGCCAGGGCGCCTTTCCCGTGATCTCGACATCGATATCCGGAACGCCGACGGCCGCGCGGATGTGCTCCGCGCAGCGCTCGTTGCTGAAGTCCTCCAGGTCTTCGCCGCGGTCGGGGAACCACGGGGCGTGAATCACCCATCGTTCCTCGTTGTCCACGGGCAGCAGAGCGCCTTCTCCCAGCGCGTCGGTGACATAGCAGACGATGAACCGCTTGTCCCCGACGTATTCCTTGAGCGCCTTGCTCCGGAAAGTGATGCTGACATTGTGGAAGAGCTCGCCCGGACCTGACTGGCTGATTCCGAGGTATTCGCGGACAGGACTTCTGGGTCCGTCGGCCGCCACCAGGTAGTCGGCGTCCACGGTGTACATCTCACCGGTGTCCCGGCTCATGATCCGGGCCCGCACTCCGTCCCGGTCCTGCGTGAAGGAGACCATCTCCGTGCCGAAGCGGATATCGCCGCCCTGGTGACGCGCGTGGTTCAGCAGCACCGGTTCGAGGTCGTTCTGACTGCAGAGGCACCAGTTCGACGAGCTGATCCGGGACATGTCCGTACCCGCGGAGATGTCCTCGATGATCCAGCGGCGCCGGTCACCGGTGAGGGTGTCCACCTGAAGAACGCCCTCGTTCCCGGCGAGAGCCGAGGCGGCCTCGCGGATGCGCGTCTCCAGTCCGGCGGTCCGGAAAATCTCCATGGTCCGTACATTGTTCCCACGGCCGCGGGGGTGCGTCGACGTCCTGGCATGCCGCTCCACAAGCATGTGCTCGATGCCGAGGCGCCCCAGGAAAACCGAGGTGGAAAGGCCCACCAGAGATCCGCCGACGATGAGAACCGGTACCGATTGTGCTGCGCGTCCGCTCACTCGTTTCCTTACCCATCCGGCAATGCCAGGTCCGTGAGTGGGGGACCGGCTCTGTCAGCGAGTGTCTACCAAGCGGAATGAGCCCTAGCGACCGGGGCGCGCCTGTGCTGGGCCGACCGGGTCAACAGGTAGTACGTCCTTCATACGGAGGCCGACCCGAATGGTCCAGCGACGTTTGGTTCACGTCGCCGCACGGGAAATCGTTGGCACTGACCAGCCGGCAGCTCGACCCCCGGGACCATTCATGACGCAAGCGTTCGCATCCGAGGAAATGTCGTCCGAGAAGGCCGCCGCAGAGGCGTCCGCCTGCACCAAGGCCTTCCGCGCCGATCCGCATCCCGTGTACGCCACGCTCAGGGAGGCGGCTCCGGTATGCCCGCTGTCACCCCCGCACGGTGTCGAGACATACCTCATCACCCGCTACGACGACGCGCGTACCGCGTTGGCCGACCCCCGGCTCAGCAAGGACATGTACGGCGCCATCGACGCCTACCACCGCATCTTCGGTGACTCGTCGATCGCCCTCGACGACAACATGCTCTTCTCCGACCCTCCCAAGCACACCAGGCTCAGGAGGATCGTCGGCAGCACCTTCACCCCGAAAAGGGTCGAATCACTGCGTCCGCGCATCCAGAAGATCACCGACGATCTGCTGGACCGGTGCGCGACATCGGAACCCATGGACCTGCTCCCGGAGTTCTGCTTCCCGCTGCCGCTCCACGTGATCTGCGAACTCCTGGGCGTCCCGGAGAACGAACGCAAGCAGGCCCAGGCGTGGTCCGCCACCGTCGCACAGACCGGCTTCGGCCCGGAGGCGCGCAAGGCGCTGGAGGTCGCCGAGGGCAATCTGCGCGACTACCTCGTGGACCTCATCGAACGGAAGCGGAAGGAGCCCGACGGGGCCCTGCTGAGCGCACTCGTCTCGGCGAGGGACCAGGAGGGCGCGCTCACCGACCACGAACTCGTCTCCACGGCGTGGGTGCTGCTCTTCGCGGGGCACAAGTCGACGGCGTACCAGGTCGGCAACGCCGTCTACCATCTGCTCACCGAGCCGGAGCAGAAGCGGTTGGCGTTCCAGGACGCGCGCGCGACGGCCGAGGCCGTCGAAGAGATCTTCCGGCTCGAGACCTCCGTGGAGAACTCGACCTTCCGCTACGCCACGGAGGACATCGTCATCCGCGACACGCTCATCCCCAAGGGTGCGCTCGTCCAGATCTCGATCACCGCGGCCAACCGCGACCCCGAGGTGTTCGCCGACCCGGACCGGATGGACGTCACGCGCCCGAACGTCCAGGCCACCCACATCGCCTTCGGCTACGGCCCCCACTACTGCATCGGCGCGCCCCTGGCCCGTATGGAGATGCAGATCGCGCTCACCACGCTCTTCACGCGGTTCCCGCGCATGGCCATGGGCGTGGCACCGGAGGACGCCCGCTGGCTGACCGTGCCGTTCCCCGCCTTCCGCGGGCTGGCGGAGCTGCCGGTCGTCCTCGACCCGGCCTGACGGGCGGCGGCCGGGGTGAAGGACATGGAACGTGTACGGGTCGTCCGGCTGCTGCGCGTACGGGAAGGAAGGGAAGCCGACTTCGTCAGGGCCTACCGCGGCGTGCGTGAACGGTCCGTGCGCTTCCCCGGACATCTCGGCGAACAGCTGTGCCGCTCGATGGACGACTCCGCCCAGTGGCTGCTCACCAGCGAGTGGGAGAGCCTCGAAGCCGTGAAGCGGTGGCGCACCGACCCCGATCACACGCGTCTGGTCGAGCCGATGAACACCTGCCTGCACGACGACCGGTGGACGCGGGTCTTCCGCGTCATGGAGAGGGCGGCCGAGTAGCGCGGTGGTGAGGGCGGGCGGGAACGCGATCCGGGAGCCGTTCGTTCACGTGTGAGCGAACGAAGGCAGTGCCGACCGACGACGTAAGGAAGCGACCGCGTGAGCAAGGTCCCGTCCCGCACCCTCAACAACGGTGTCACCATGCCGCAGCTCGGCTTCGGAGTCTGGCAGGTGCCGGACGACGAGGCCACGGCGACGGTGGCCACGGCCCTGGAAGCCGGCTACCGCAGCATCGACACCGCGGCCGTCTACGGCAACGAGCGCGGCACCGGCCGGGCCGTCGCCACGTCGGGCATCCCCCGCGACGAGGTCTTCGTCACCACCAAGCTGTGGAACACCGACCAGGGCTACGACTCCACGCTGCGCGCCTTCGACGCGTCGCTGGAGCGGCTCGGCCTGGAGTACGTCGACCTGTATCTGATCCACTGGCCGGTTCCGGCCCGTGACACGTACATCGACACGTACAGGGCGTTCGAGAAGATCTACGCGGACGGACGCGCGCGGGCCATCGGCGTGTCCAACTTCCTGCCCGGGCATCTGGAGCGGCTCATGGACGCCACGTCCGTCGTGCCGGTCCTCAACCAGATCGAGCTGCACCCGCAGCTCGCCCAGTCCGCGTCCCGCGCCTTCCACGCCCGCCACGACATCGCCACCGAGGCGTGGTCGCCGCTCGGCCAGGGCAAGGGGCTGCTGGAGGCCCCGGCGGTCGTGGCGGTCGCGCGGAAGCACGGCCGCACACCGGCGCAGGCCGTCCTGCGCTGGCACCTCCAGCTCGGCAACATCGTCATCCCCAAGTCGTCGACGCCGTCCCGGATCCGCGAGAACATCGACGTCCTCGGCTTCGAGCTGGACGCCGACGACCTCGCGGCGTTCGCGGCCCTCGACGAGGGACGGCGCATCGGCCCGGACCCGGCCGTGTTCGGCTGACCGGCACACAACAGCGGTACCTGGCGGTGG
>NZ_JABWDV010000321.1:11184-32623 GCF_013362995.1 Streptomyces sp. TRM64462
CTCCACCGCTGTGCCGCGTCAGTCCGAGACGGTGATCTGCTGGGCCGGGTCGGTCGTGTCGCTCACCACGTACGTCGCCGAGAACGACGACGACGTCGCGCTGGTCGGGCAGCCGAAGCCGCCCACGACCTTGATGGGGACGGCTGCGTTGGCGAAGGCCAGCGACGACGGGGCGCCGTTGGCCCATGTGCCGCTGGTCACCGCGGGCGCGGTCGGGGCCGCCGTGACGGTGCAGCTCGCCAGGCCAGACGTCTGCACGACCAGGCCGCCGGCGGGGACCGTGAAGGACGCCACGACGGGGGAGCCGTACTGCATCGACACGGTCCACGAGCCGCTCGTCGTGACGGTGGCCCGCACGCCCGGCATGCTCGTCGTGCACGAGGTGAAGGACGGCGGCGAGATGGCGCTGACCACGGCGCCGTCGGCGTTGTGGTTGTCCGGCGCTGCGGGGACCGTACCGGTCGACGACGAGACGGAGCAGGTGACCGTCACCGAGCCGGACTTGAGCGTTGCCTTTCCGCTTAACGCGGCGGAGAAGCCGTGACCGGCCGGGGTCACGGTGGTGGGTCCGCTCGCCGTGACCGGTGCCG
The DNA here is from genome assembly GCF_013362995.1 of Streptomyces sp. TRM64462. GTDB lineage: Bacteria > Actinomycetota > Actinomycetes > Streptomycetales > Streptomycetaceae > Streptomyces. The sequence continues at coordinate 11,775 of NZ_JABWDV010000321.1, forward strand.
GAGCGGCGGTCTGCTGCGCCGCCGCGGGCGTGACGCCGGCGAGGGCCAGGGCTCCGGCCGCGGCCAGACCGGTGCCCAGGGAGAGTGCGGTGCGTGTGGGGGTGCTGCGGCTTGCCATGGGGCGTTCTCCTTCGGGGATGGTGTGGCGGTGCCACGTGGTGCGGGTGTGGGGGGCCCGAACGGTGTCGAGGGGGCTGTGGGCGGGTCAGGCGGAGGGGCGGGCTTTCGCCACGGGCTGCCAGGCGAACATCATCGCGCCGCCCACGATGCCGAGGACGGTCCCGATGAGGAAGCCGCCCAGGTTGGACATGACGAGCGCGGCGGCGGCGATCAGCGTCGTGACGACGCCGGCCATGGCGCGGTAGTGGGGGGCCACCCAGGCCGACAGACCTAGCGTGACCATGACAATTCCAAGAAGGGCGGACGGGACGCCCGCGATGCCCTGGTGGAGCATCACCTCCAGGGGCGCGAGCGGGATGCTGCAGATCTCCAGGCCCGCCAGAACGGTCAGCAGCCCGCCCCAGAACGGCCGGCTCCTGCGCCAGCGCCGCCACGCCTGCCGCCGCGGCATGTCAGAAGCATTCCTTCTTGCCCTTGGTGATCTTCATGCTCAGACCCGACAGCTTGAACGTGCCCGCGTTCGTCGCCCACGCGACCTGCCGCAGATCGTTGATCCGTACGTCGTCGGCCTGCTGGCCGAAGAGGTCCTGCATGCCCTGCGCGCCGTCGGGTCCCTTGTCGAGCGTCGACGCGTCGCGGCCGATCTCGATGTTGTTGAACTCGGCGTTGCCGGAGAGCTGGGTGGCGTCCACGAACAGGTTCGTGGCCGTGACCGGCGTCGACCCGCCCGCCGTGAGGTTGAGGGAGATGTCGCCGACCACCGGCAGGGACGTGACCACCGACTGGCACAGGTTCTTCAGCTCGGCCCGCTGGATCGCGGTGACCGCGACCGGCAGCAGTTCGTCGCGGGCGTTGGTGTCGAAGCTCCCGTACTGGGCGAAGCCCTGCCCGGTCAGACTGTCCGCCGACACCTTGAACTGCTGCCCCGACACGGCGAAGGAGGCCGCGATCGCGCCGCTGGACAGCGCGACGCCCAGGGCGGCGGTCAGGGCGACGCCCGGCACGGCCAGAGCGGCGAAGCGTCTCCACTGGATACGGCCGACGACCTCGTCCAGGTCGTCGGTCCGGGAGGTCTTTCTCATGAAATATCCCCTCTGTTGATGTCCGCGATCACCGGAGAGCGTGCAGCCATGGAGACCGGCGCGAAGTCAGGCCGCAGGGAGACACGGCGGTGCGCGGGAGGACGATCCGAGAGACCATCGCGGTACGGGAAGGCCGACGGTGGCGGCCGATCGTACTCGCGAGTGTTACTGACGAGTTGAATGTAGGAGTGCCCGTGGCCATTGACAAGGTCGGTGGACGGGTGCTTTTCGGTCTCCTCGCTGAACGCCGCGGTCGAGCGCTACGTACGGATACGCGTCGGAACGGCTCGAAGGCAGGGGACGGATGAGGCATGCACGACGCGTCGTACGGAGGACCGTGCGGCTGGCGGCCGTCGGCGGACTGCTCTGCGGCGCCCTGATGGTGACCACCGCCGTGGCGAGCGAGCCCGCGCCGCACCGGCAGCAGGCGGAAGGCCCCGCGCCCCCGGCCGAGTTGGGCGCCCACCTCGTGGCGCGGCTCGGTGACTCCCGTACGGCGGGCACCTGGGTCGGGGCCGACGGGCGCCCCGTCGTCGCCGTCACGGACGAGGACGCCGCGGCCGAGGCCGAACGGGCGGGCGCCCGGGCCAAGGTCGTATCGCACAGCATGCGCCGGCTGCGCACGGCCGTCGACGCGTTGCGCGAGGCCCCGCGCGTGCCCGGCACCGCCTGGGCGATGGACTACGCGGCCAACCGGGTCGTCGTCCAGGCCGACAGCACCGTCGCCGCCGACGACTGGTCCCGCATGGCGCGGCTCGCCGAACGCATCGGCGGCCACGTCCACATGGAACGGACCACGGGCACCCTCACCACCCGGCTCAACGGCGCCGACCCGGTCTTCTCGCGGAGCGGCCGCTGCTCCGCCGGCTTCAACGTCACCGACGGACGGCGCGACTTCATCCTGACGGCCGGGCACTGCGGACCGCCCGGCACCGACTGGTCGGAGGACGCCCGGGGCACCCGCCCGGTCGGCACCACGACCGCGGGCCGCTTCCCCGGCGCCGACTTCTCGCTCGTCGCGTACGAGGACCCCGGCGTGTCCGGCGTGTCGGGTGTCGTGAGCGTCGGCGGCGGCCGGGGCGTACGGATCACGGGCGCCGCCGATCCGTACGTCGGCCAGGAGGTGTTCCGGAGCGGAGCCACCACGGGCGTGCGCTCCGGCCGGGTGACCGCCGTCGACGTGACGGTCAACTACCCGGAGGGCACCGTCACCGGACTCGTCCAGGCCACCACCTGCGCCGAACCCGGCGACAGCGGCGGCCCGTTGTTCGCGGACGGGCAGGCGCTCGGCGTGACGTCCGGCGGCACGGGCGACTGCGCCGAAGGAGGTGTCACGTTCTTCCAGCCCGTCACCGCGGCGCTGGCGGCGCTCGGTGTGACGCTCACCGGGACCGCTCCGGCTCCGGACGGCGGCGGTGTCGCGGCCGCTCCGCCGTACGGCGCGGGAGCGGGAGAGGGGGCGGGGGCGCAGGGGCCGGTGGGGCCGGTGGGCGGGCCGGGTGGCGCCGCCGGGCCCGGCGCGTTCCTCGGGGTCCGGGAGACGCTCGTGCCCGGGCTCCTGGTCATCGCCGTGAGCCTGGTCGTGCTGGTCGCGGGTGGCTTCATCCGCACCGCCCACGACCGCAGAAGCTACCGGCGCGAGTACTCGCGGGCGTGGAGCTGACGCCGGGGGGCGGACGCAAGGGGAGGGGAGGCCGCGCTGCGCGGCCTCCCCTCCTTCCTGTCACGCCGTACGACACGCCATACGACACGCCGTACGACACCGGCCGGCGCGGCGCTCAGCCCAGCGTGACCGCCATCCCGCGCGCCAGCAGCCCGCAGCCCAGCACCAGCACGACGGCCGCCGTGCCGAGCGGCGCCAGACGGTGCACCAGCCGGAACAGTCCGCCGCCGTCGCGTGGCCGCCGCGCCAGGCGCCGCACGGTCGTGTCCCGCAGCCGTACCACCAGGAGCCCGGTCACCGCGAGCGTGAGCGCGAGCCCCGCCCCGTACGCCAGGACCAGCAGGAAGCCGAACCAGGCCTGGCCGAGCGCCGCCGCCCCGATGAGCACGACGACCGCCGACGGGGCCGGCACCAGACCGCCCGCCAGCCCCATGAGGACGACACCCCGCGCTCCCGGGACGGGCGGGGCGTGGCTGTGGGCGTGCGGGTGACCGTGGGGAGCCGGGTGCTCGTGGCCGTGACCGTGTTCATGGGCATGCGCGGGGGCATGCGCGTGCGCGTGCGTGTGGCTGTGGCTGTGGCCGTGCGGCGCGTGCCGTCGTCGCCACGCCCGGCGCAGCAGCAGCGCGCCCGCCGCCGCCACGGCGGCGCCGCTCACCACCGTGAGCCAGGAGACCACCGTGGGAGCCGCCGCGGAACCCGCCGTGATCAGGGCGCCCAGGACCAGCACGCCCAGCGTGTGCGTCAGAGTCACCGAGGCGCCGAACGTCAGCACCTCCTTCAGCGAGCCGCGGCCCCGTGCCGCCGCCGCGGCCGCCATGAGGGACTTGCCGTGCCCCGGGGCCAGCGCGTGCAGCGCGCCCAGCAGCACCGAAACGCCGAGCGCCGACACGGCGGAGCCCACGGTCAGTTCGTGCCGGGCCACCAGCCCCGTCAGCGCCCGCGCCCAGCGGTCGGCGCCGCGCGGCAGCACTCCCGCCACCGGGGACGCCGTGTCGCCGCCGCCCGCGTCCCGTTCCGCCACCGCGCCGCCGCCGGGCCTGGCGGTGAAGGCGGCGGAGCGCAGGCCGGGCGGTGACGACAGCAGATCGTCCGGATAGGCCCTCAGCCTCCGTGACACGGAGGTCTCCGGCACGTCCGTGTCCGAGACGGTCATCCGGTCGCCCCGCGCGGTGATCTCCCGCCAACCCGGCCCCGCCGACGCGTCGGCCGGGGCGTACCGCAGGACCAGCGGCACGTCGTCACGCGGCAGCGCCGCCGTCAGCGCGCACGTCACGCGCAGGGTCCGAAGACCGGCCTGCCCCGCCCGCTCCTCGGCCCGCGCCCCGCCGGCCATGGCGCCACCGCCACCGCCTGCCTTGTCACCACCGGCGGTGACACCCACGGCCGTGTCGCCGACCGTGAGCCGGGCGCCCCGCGCCGCCGAGGCGCAGCGCGCCCGCGCCCACGCCGACAGCTCCGCGCCCGACAGGCCGCCGTCGCCGTCGGTGTCGATACGGGGCGTCTCCTGCGCGGCCGGGATCTCCGCGAGGTCCTCGACATGGTCCACGGTGAGCTTCCCCGGCGCGACGACCAGCCCGTCGTACTGATTGACCGTGAAGTCGCCCAGAGGGTGGGCCTGCGCCGCGGGGGCGGGACCGGCCGCCAGGGCCAGCCCCGCCGTCAGCGTGGCGGCGGCCCGGGCCGCCGCGACACGACGCCTCATGATCCCCCTCGCGCCGGTCCGCCCAGCACGGCCCGCGCCTCCCGCGCTCCGACCGGCGAGAAGCCCGGGTTGAGCGCGAGCGCCGCACGCAGATGGCGGCGCGCGGACGCGTCGTCGCCGAGCGCGCGCTCGATCATGCCGCGATGGAACAGGAAGGATGCGTTCCGGTAGCCGGGTGATCCGGCCGTCGCCGTCTTCGCGTGGAGCAGTGCCTCCTTGTGCCTGCCGTTCGCGTGGAGGGCCCACGCGAGCGCGTCCGCCGTATGGACGGTCTGGCGGCGGGACCAGGCGGAGCGCGCCGAGGCCAGCGCCGCGGCGGCGTCGCCGTGGTCCGCCTCGACCACCGCGGCGTCCAGGTCGGTGGCCACGCCGTTCGCCCGGGCCAGCCGCGTCCAGGTGCCGACGAGCGCGTACTGCCGCGCGGCCTGCTCCGGGCGGCCGGCCGCCTCGTACAGCTCGCCGAGCGCGGCGAGCCGCCCGGGCAGCGGGCCGCGCCGTACCGCCTCCTCCAGGTCCCGGACGGCGGCTTCCGCCTCGCCCAGTCCGGCGTGGGCCCGGCCGCGCCCCTCCAGCGCCGGCACGTACCCGGGCTCGGCGCGCAAGGCCGTGGCGTAGTGGCGCAGCGCCTCGCGGAACCGGCCCTGGCCGAGCGCCAGTTGCCCGAGCTCCGTCGCCACGTACGCCCGGTCGCCCGCGCCGAACGCGGAGTCGAGCGCCCGCTCCAGCACCCGCCGGGCGCCCGCCACGTCGCCGTGCAGCTCCAGCACGTACGCGTACCGGGTGAACACCGGGATGCCGGGGCGCCGCCGGTCGGCCAGCTCCACCGCCCGCCGGGCGTCGCCGTAGCGGCCCAGCTCGACGAGGGCGTCCACCCGCGTCGCCAGCGCCCGCTCCCCGTACGGGTTGACGCGCAGCGCCCGGTCGGCGAGGCGCAGCGCGGCACCGAAGTCGTGCCGCGCCGCCGCCAGCGCGGCCTGCCCGGCGAGCGCCGCGTCGTTGTCGCCCGCCGGCCGCAGCCGCAGCGACCGGGCGAACGCCTCCTGCGCCCGCGGGTAACGGGCCGGGTCACCGCTGACCCGCGCCTCCTCGACGTACGCCGCGCCCAGCGCCGCCCAGCCGGCGGCGTCCTTCGGGCGGGCCTTGAGGTGCCGTTGCAGGCCGTCGATGCCGCGCGCGAGGTCCCGGGACGTCAGCGCCGCCGTGGCGACGTCCCCGGTGCGGACGGACGCGGCCCGCCCGGACCGGTCGTCGCGTGCCGGGGGAGCGGGGCCGTCGGGCGGCCCGATCGCCACCGAAGCGGCGGTGAGCCCGGCCGCCACCGCGACGACCGTCGCCATGCGCCGCCGCCGGGACGCGGCTGCCGGCTCACGCCCACGCACCGCCGCCGGTTCGCCGCGTCCACGCGCCCCCGCCCACAGGCGTCCACATGCCGCCGCCCACACGCGTCCACGCGCCGCCGCCCGCTCGCGGAGGGACTTCCGTACGAGCATGGGGGCTCCCTCTTCCTCGGTCTCCTCGTGGTTCCTCACCTCCGCCTCCGAGGGCCCTCAGCCGAGCCACGACCGGCGCGCCGGGCCGCCGCCCCCGCGGCCGCCGCGCAGCCGGTGCAGGCCGAGGCCCACGAGCAGCACGGCGGCGCCCCCGGACGCCGCCGAGACGAGCACCACCGTGTCGGCGTCCCAGGACCCCGTGACCGACGAGAACCCGCCCGTCAGCCCCGTCGCCCCCGACTTCGTCGCGGCCTGCGCCGCCCTGACGTCGGAACCGGCGGACGGCAGGGCGACGTACGGGAAGCTGCCGCCGAAGTCCTTGTCGTTGGCGTCGACGGCGTCACCCAGGTCGTTCTTCGCGCCGACGAGCTCGCCCTCGACGGTCTGCAGCGCGATGTCGACCACGTCGTCGGTGAGCCTCCGGCCGTTCGGGAAGCCCGCGGTGTCGCCGTCGAGTACCCCCAGCCGCTTCGGCTCGGCGACCGGCTCGACCGACGTGTTGAGCCGCAGCATCTCCGAAGGGACGCCGTTCGGCGGCTTGTTGATGCCGTCGACACCCGTCAGGAACACCGACACGAGGTCGTTGCGCGGCGTCGCCGGCGCCTTGATCTTGTAGATCTGCTCGATGAGCTTCGGAAGCTCCGGCTCCGTGACGTTCTTCAGGAACCGCGCGTCCTGCTTCGGGGACGACGCGTTGAACGTGTCCTTGTCCTTCACCGGGTTGACGACCTCGTTGACCAGCGGCATGCCGAGGCGCGACACCTGGGTCCAGTCCCCGTACGCGTTCCTGCGCTCCGTCGTCGTGTAGACGCCGACGACCGGCTGCTCCGCCGACTCGCGGAGGTACGCGCTCGGCACCTGGAGGGCGATGGTGTTGACGTTGTAGCCCTTGAGCGTGTCGTTCCCGACCTCCGACAGGTCGCCGCCGTAAAGGAGGTCGAAGACGCGCAGGTCCAGGAAGAACGGGTCGTCGGCCTGGCCCGCGAACGCCTTGAGCCCGCCGGGCAGTTCACGCACCGCCTGGTCGCGCAGCTTCCCGTAGTCGGGCATGGAGGCCTTGCCGACGTTCGACGGCGCGACCGGCAGCCGCTTCGCCAGGGCGTGGCGTGAGGCGACCTTCCCCTTCTTCAGGCGCAGCAGCTCCACGTCGTACGTCTGCGTGAAGTTGAGGTCCGGGTCGTCCAGGCTCTCCACGACGCCGGTGTTGTGGAGAAAGGTGTGCTCGTTCTTGCGGTGGTCCTTGAACGTGAACCGGTACACGAGGTCGTCCTCGGCGTCACCGTCGCTGTCGACGTGGAAGTTGTAGCGGGCGTCCTCGGCGAAGGGGTAGAAGTTCGGCCCGCCCGCCGGCTCCTGGAACGGCAGCCAGTTCGCGACCAGGGTCGTCGAGTCGGGACGGTCCGGGCTGACGAACGCGTACAGGTCCGTGGTGTCGAACTGGGGCTGACCCGAGATCAGCGGGGCCTCCCGGTGGCTGGAGGCGTGCGCCGTGCCCGGCTCCGCGAGTGCCGCACCGGCCGCCGCGAACCCCGCCGATGCCAGAGCGCCGCAGGTGAACAGCGCGATGCCGCCGAGTACCCGCCGACGCCCCTGCCGACCCCGCCCCTTCGTGCCGATCGTCGTCATGTCGCACGTCCTCCGTCCGTCGTGCCCGTCCGTCCGGGCTTGCCTGACGTCCAGTACGTGCGGGGCGGCGCTCGCGTTCTGAGGCGAACGGAATCGCACGCCGCGTAGTGAATCCGTAACGAGGCGTGCGGAGCCGTTGAGGGCGCCGGAGCGGTGCCCGGACACTGCTGCGGCAGAAGCACGGGCCGTACAGCCAGGGGGGCACCACCATGAGCACATACGCGGGACGACGACGTGCGGCGGCCGTGGCGGCGGCGCTGGCCTCCGCACTCGCGCTGCTGACGGCCGCGTGCGACGGCCGCGACCACGACACCGGCCGGGCACCGGCACCCGGCGCACCCGGTCCCGGAGCGAGCCCCGGGCACGAGGAGCACGACGGACACGACGGACGCGACGGACGCGACGGGCACGACGGAGACGACGGAGACGACGGGTACACCGGGCACATCACCGTACGGGACCTGCGCCCCGACGGCTTCGGCGACGGCAGGTCCGACGTCTCGTGCACCGCGATCGACGCCGAGTTCCGGGTGGAGCCCTACCACGCCAGGACCCGGTGGAAGGCGGTCGCCCTGGACTACGACCCGGGCGACCGCCGCGAGTACACCGCCGGCAACATCGCCCGCGACGTGCTCATCGAACCGTCGTCGGGCACGCTGGAACTCGGCCGGTCGGTGAAGGTGCGCGTCAGCGGACGGTACGAAGGCCGCGTCCCCGATTTCTGGATCGTCGTCCAGGCACCCGAACCGAAGTGGGCCAGCCGCGTGACCCTGCCGTTCCGCTGCCGCTGAGACCCGGTGGACCTACGGAGCTACGGACCTACGGGCCCCAGTTCGCGATCGACGCCGCGCGGTCGCCCCAGCCGAAGCGGTTCAGGTCCGGGGTGTTGCAGCCGCGCGGCGCGAAGAACTCGTTGCCCTGCCAGTCGAAGGCGTCGAACAGCGACACGTCGAAGCGGCACCAACTCAGCGACGAGATCACATCGTTCCAGTTCTGCGTGCCGAGGAAGCCCCGGCGGACCCGGCTCAGGTTCGGATAACCCCGCGCCGGGTCCAGGCACCTGACGTCGCCCGACTCCCCGGCGTCCTCGAAGAAGCACACCTGCTCGGGCAGCGAGCCCGGGTTCGTCGTGCACACGTGCTCCAGCGATGCCCGCGCCCGCTCCAGCCGCTCCGGGGACGGCTCATCGCCCGCGTACCGCCGCACCTCCGCGAGCATCGCCGCACGGTCGGTGAACGCGGCGAGCACCATCTCCTCGCCGTCCCCGAGCCGGGTCAGGTGCAGCGGCCCCGGGAAGTCGGCGTGCATGCGTTCCTCGTCCTCGACCGGCTCGCCGTCCAGCACCAGCGGTACGGACGGCTCGAAGAGCCGCACGAGCCCGAGCGGGGCCCGGTCGGCGAACAGATCCCGTACCGCCGACGGACTCAGCGCGTGCGGTTCCGGATCGCTCGCGGCGGCTCTTTCGGCGGCCCTTTCGTCGGTCTGCCGGTGCGCCATGACGCCACCTCCGTCCGTCCCGTGCCGTCCTGTCCGTCCCGTCCCGTCCAGGCTAGGCCCGCCCCGGACAGGGCGCCTGCGGGCGCGGGACCGTACCGTACGTACGTACGGTCCGAACACGGAGAGGGGTCCGGTCATGGCGCCGGCGTACGGCCCGGACGGCGCCGCGTTGCTCGCGGTGGCCGAGAAGTGCTGCCGTGAGGCGGCGCAGTTCCTGCGGCAGCGGGAGACGGCGTTCCCGGCACGGGCCAAGGGGCCGCTGGACTACGTGACGGAGGCCGACCTCGCGGTCGAGGACCGCGTCGTACGGGCCCTGACGGCGGCCGTGCCGGGCTCGGCCGTGGTCGGCGAGGAGCGCGGGACGCGCCCCGGCGAGGGCGTGACCTGGTACGTCGACCCCATCGACGGCACCGGCAACTTCCTGCGCGGCCTCCCGCTCGCGTGTGTCTCGGTCGGCGCTGCCGTCGGCGGGGAACTGGTCGCGGGCTGCGTGTACGACATCTTCCGTGACGAGTGCTTCACGGGTGCCGACGGCGTCCCCTTCCAGGTGCGGCCGCCGCTGTGGCTGCCCGGGCCCGGCACGGTGGACGCGCCCGTGGTCCTGACCGACGTACCGCTGCCCGGACGGGTGAACGCCGAGTCCCTGGAATTCCTGGGCGTCCTGCTCGACCGCGTCGAGGTGCGGCGCGTCTACTCGACCGCGCTCTCGCTCGCGTGGGTCGCCTCCGGGCGCGCCGACGCCGCCTGCAACCTGCTCATCCGCCCCTGGGACGTGGCGGCGGGCGCCGCGCTCGTACGGGCGGCCGGCGGGACGTATCTGCCCGTCGGCGGGGACACCCCGCAGGACGCCCCGGGGTTCGTGGCCGTCGGCCCGGGCAAGGAGGAGCTGGCCGGCTGGCTCGCCGGGCTGCTTGCCCCGGTCGTCCGGGCGACGCCGCGGGGGCGGGCCTCCGCGTGATGCGTGACGGTCCGATAGCATGGCGTGACAAGTGGGATGAATCGGATATTCGGCTATTCCGCCTCGCGGAGAGAGGCCCAGGCGATGAGCGACAACGTTCCCCACGGCAGCGCGGGCGCGCGCTCGGGCGGCGCACCGATCGTGGTCACCGGCGTCGTACCGGCCGACCCTCCGTACCGTCTGGTGGAGGTCAGAGGGGAGGTGGCCGGCGCGGCGCAGGACATCCTCGATGTGATCAGACTGGCGCACCGCGCGGGCCTCGCCCACGTCGACCTCGACGACCCGGCCGTCGTGCGCTGGGTCGGGGGCGGAAAGTACAAGTGGGCCCCCTGACCTCCGGCGCGCCCGACCGGGCCCGTCGGGCTCAGCGGGTCACTGTGTCGCCGGTACGTGCTGGGTGACGCAGTGGACGCCGCCGCCTCCCCAGGCCAGCGTCGGGGCGGGGACGCCCACGACCTCGCGGCCGGGGAACAGCGTGCGGAGCAGGGCCAGGGCGGGCGCGTCGTCCGCGTGCTGGGCGAGTGGGACGACGACGCTGCCGCTCGTCTCGTAGTAGTTGGTGTAGCTGAAGGTCCGCACGGTCAGCCCCTGGAGGGTGAAGTGCGGCTGCTGGTGGATCTCCGTGAGCTGGAACGGGCGGCCCTGGGCGTCCGTCGAACCCTGCAGGACCGCCTTGTTGGCCGCCATGCGCGCGTGGTTGGGGTTCGCGGTGTCGGGTTGCGTGTGGACGAGAAGCCGGGCCGGACCCAGGTACGCGGCGCACAGGTCGACGTGGCCGTTGGTGATGTCGTCGTACGCCAGGCCGTACGGCAGCCAGATCACCTTGGTGGCGCCGTACGCGTCCTTCAGGGCGCTCTCGATCTGCGCCTGGGTCATGTCCGGGTTCCGGTTGGGGTTCAGCAGGCACTCCTCCGTCGTGATCAGGGTGCCCTGCCCGTCGGTGATGACGGCCCCGCCCTCCAGGACCATGTCGACGGGCCTGCGCGGCACGCCGAAGTGGTCGCAGACGCCGACGGGCAGGAGGTCGTCCTTGTCGTACGGGTACTTGCCGCCCCAGCCGTTGAACGCGAAGTCCAGGCCCTCCCTCCGCGTCCGCGTGGCGTCGACCGTGAAGACGGGGCCGGTGTCCCGGGTCCAGCAGTCGTTGATCGGGTACTCGATGACGGTCACCGTGCTGCCGCACCGCGCGGCGGCCGTGGCGCCGTGGCCGGGCTCGGCGACCATGACGACCTGTTCGAAGCGGGCGATCTCCCGGGCGATGCCGGCGATCTCGTCCTGGACGGCGGTCAGCAGACCGCCCCAGCCGATGGTCCGGTCCCACGGCCAGGCCATGACGCAGGCCGCGTGCGGCTCCCACTCGGCCGGCGCGTGGAACACCTCGTCGGCGAAGGCGCGGCCGGCCGGCAGCGTGGCGGCGGCCGCCGCCGCCATGACGGCGGCGCCGAAAGCGCGCCGGGACATACGGGGACGCGATGATCCTGTCACGCTCATGACATCTCCTGAGGGTTGAAGGGGCGTGGAGGGATGGGGACGCGGGGGCCGCGCGACTCCGGGACGCGGGGGCCGCGTCCCGGGGTCAGGAGCGCTCGGTGGCGAGCGAGGGGTCCGTCGCGGGGTCCGTCGCTGGGGCCTTCGCGGGAGCCGTGGCGGGGTCCGTGGCGGGGTCCGTGGCCGGGTCCGTGGCGGAGACCGTCTCCCCGGCCTCCGGCGTCCCCGCCGTGCGCTCCGCGTCCCGCGCGCGCAGCTTGTCCTGCGGGCGCCTGACCAGCAGGTAGCCGAGGCCGATGGTGATGACGGCCGCCGTGCCGAGCAGTCCGGCCCACACCTGGTACCAGGGCGCGCCCGGCACGGCGAGGATCTCCCGGGGCCAGCAGACGTTGACCACCTCGAAGGCGGTCCACAGCACCGCCAGCACGTTCAGGAACGTGCCCTTGCGGCCCTGCCGGATGTGCCCCGACGGCACCCACGTACCCCGCAGCCGGGCGACCAGGGCGGCCAGGGAGACCAGGAAGAAGGGCAGGAACGTCGCGGCGGTGCCGAACGCGATCAGGCTGCCGATCGCGGTGGCGTTCAGGCCGAGCATCAGCCCGCAGCAGCTGACCAGCGTGGACGCGACCAGCCCGCCGATCGGCGCCTTGCGCCTGTTGACCTTCCGTACGTGCTTCGAGAACGGGAAGACGTCGTCCCGCGCCAGCGAGTACAGGCCGCGCGCCGCACCGCCCTGGGAGGCCATGGCGCACGCCAGGAAGCCGACCAGGACGACCACCACGAAGGGCTTGTCCGACCACGAGCCGAAGGAGTGGACCACCGCGGTCGTCACCGGGTCCAGGTCCTCGCCCAGCGCGACCTTCTCCGGGTCCGGGTGCGAGAGCGCGACCGCCATGGCGTTGAGGATCACGACGGCGCCGACGCTGAGCAGCGCCCACCACATGCCGCGCGGCACCTGGCGGCCGGCGTCCCTGGTCTCCTCGGAGGCGGAGACACACGCGTCGAACCCGATGAACGCCCAGCCGGCGACGGCGATCGCGGTGAGGAACGCGAGCGTGACGGATCCGCCGGACAGCGCCTCGGCGCCCATGGTCTCCGTGAACAGGACGAAGCCGTGCTCACGGAAGAACAGCAGCAGCGCGAAGCCGACCAGGACCGAGGCGACCGCCTCGGCGGCGATACCGAGCGAGACGAAGAGCCGGAGCACCCTGATCCCGTAGGCGTTGACCAGCATGCAGCCGAGCAGTACGGCGATCGACACCGCCACGAGCTGCCCGGGCGTGGGCGTGACCCCGATCAGGGCGAACACCCACGGCGCCGCGAGATAGGCGACCGTGGTGTTGCCGAACATCACGGCGAACTGCCACACCCAGCCGCCCATCCAGCCGAAGGACGGCCCGAGCAGCCGGCGCCCCCACTGGTACGGGCCGCCCGCCAGCGGCCACTGCGACGCGAGCTCGGAGTACACGTTGACCACCAGGCACTGGCTGATCAGCACCAGCGGCAGCGCCCAGATCCAGGCGGGCCCCGCGACGATCGTGCCGACCATGGCCACCGCGTACAGCGCCACGACCGGGGAGACCACGGCGAAGCCCATGGAGATGTTGCCGAGCACACCGAGGCTGCGGCGCAGCTCCTGCTTGTACCCGAGGGCCTTGAGCCGGGCGGCATCGGTGTCGGCGCCGGTATCGGTGCCGGTGCCGGTGCCGGTGGCGTGGGGGGATGGAGCAGTCATGGGATCCCTTCGGGACGGGACGGGGCGGGGCGCGGGTCGTGTGCGGGACACTCGGCGGGCCGATAAATCTAACCGCGTTAGGTATCGCGCTGGCCGGGACATTAGCTCGGCGGTGGCTGGATGTGAACCCCCTTCCGCCCGGTAACCTGACGCGGGCGAGAGGGAGGGTGTCACCGTGGGGCGACCGAGTCGGGCGCTGCTGAGCCGCGAGATCATCGCGCGGGCGGCCCTGGAACTCCTGGACCAGGAGGGCCCGCAGGCCCTGAAGATGCGTACGCTCGCTGACCGGTTGGGGGTGCGCGGGGCCTCGCTCTACCACCACGTCGCCTCGAAGGACGATCTTCTCGACGCCGCCTCGGAGCTGATCAACGAGGAGATCGACCTGGCGCCGCTCGACAACCCGGACTGGCGTGAGGGCATCGCCGCGTACGCGCGCGGCTACCGACAGGTGTATGTGCGCCACTGGAACGTGATCCCGCTGGTCGCCCGGCGCCGCGTCGAGGCGGACCGGGCGCTGCGCGGCTACGACACGCTGCTGTCCGCCCTGGCCCGCGCCGGATGCACGCCCGCGCAGGCCGCCGAGGCGGCGGCGGCCATCGACTACCTGGTCCTGGGCTCCGCGCTGGAGACGTTCACCGCCGGTTTCGCCCGTACGCCGGACGGCTACCGCCCGGCGTACCCGGCGCTCGCCGGCTCCCTGGAGGACGCGGCCGCCCTGCCCGGCGGCCTCGCCTCCCTCGACGACCGCGGCTTCGAACGAGGTCTCGCCCTCATCCTCGACGGCCTGGCGGCCCGGTCGCCCCACGCCTGACAGCTCCGCCGCGCCTCCTAGCAGAATCCGGCCGTGCGCTGCGGCAATACCGGTGATCCAGCCGGTAGGTGCCCCGGGGAGCATCACACTGTGCGCATGACCGATGCCTGGAAGCGACAGATCGACCGCCTCCACGAGGGGCTGGTGCGCCGGGCCGATCCCACGGAGTGGGTGATCGAGGCCGACGCGGTCGACGCGTCCCGCAAGTACCCGCATGTCGCGCTGCGCGGGCCGGTGTTCGGGATCGCCACGCAGGACGCCGCCGACGGCGCGGCATGGCGGCTGCTGACCCCGGTCACGCAGGGCACGCCGCAGGACGCGCGCGACACGCTGCACTCGATGCTCTGGTTCAGGGCCAAGGACGACACCGACGACCGGGCCGTACGGCGTGCACTCCTCGCCGCCGTCGCCGTCCTGGAACGCGAGCCGGCCGACGAACTGGAGATCCTCGGCGTACGCCACCGTGTCGTCCGCGGCGACGAGTTCGCACGCAGCGGCGACGACGGCCTCGAACCGCCGCGGCCGACCGACCCGGAGCCGGCCAGGGTGTCGTGGGAGGAACGGCCGTACGGCGACGACCGGTCAGCCGACGTCGGCTTCGCGCTCGACCCGGACCGCGAGACCGGCTTCATGGCCGGCGCCATGAGACTCGCCCTGCGGGGCTTCGCGTACACCGGGGCCCGGTTCCCCGCCGACGTACGCAGGGAGTCCGAGCGGGCGGTCAGGCGGCACCCGGACGTGGTGCTGCTGCCGGTCGGGTTCGCCGTGGCGGAGCGCAACGGCACCGGGTGGCGGCCGCGCGGCGCCCTGCGCGCGACCCCGCACGACGCGCGGCTCGGCCTGTACCACGCCATGACGGAGGTCTGGCCCCTGGTCCACGAGTTCGACGAGCCGGAGCGGAAGCGGTACGCGCGTGCTGCCGAGACCCTGCGGAAGAAGCGGCGCGTCAACGACGTACGGGTCGGCGACCGGCTGTTCCGGGTGTGCCGCGTCGAACGGTTCGTCCGCTGCGGCCCCGACGGGCCCGAACCGCCCCGCCCGTCGGACCTGGACGCCCATGAGCCGATGAGGATGCACCCCAGGATGGACGAGGACGGCACCGTCCACCACGACGACTGAGACAGCGCGCGAGAGCAGCACGCCGCGGTCCCGCGCGAGGAGCCGCCAGGCGGCGTCGACCGACGCGCCTGACGGCTCCTGGGTCCGGCGGGACGCCGGGGGAGGCGCTGCCTTACCAGCTGGCGTGCATGGCCGAGCCCTCGGACGCACCGCCACTGGCGATCACGGCGCCGCCCGCGGACTGCAGGTAGTGGAAATGCGTCGCGGCGTGCTCGCCCGCGCCGAAGCTGCCGCCCACGTCGTCGTTGGCTGCGGCGGGGGCGATGCCGAGGGCCGTGGCGGCCGCCACGAGCGCCGCGCAGGCAAGGGCCTTCTTGATCATGTGTTCCTCCGTGTCGCGTCAGGACGCGCCGCCCGGCCGTTCCGGACGGGTTCCGGAGTCAGGGGTTCCCGCGGCCCGGGCGTGCCAGGTCCGCCACACGCGAAGCCCACCCTTTCGAGCGGCGCCCCCCATGACCGCCGCGGCACGGCCCGCGGCGGCCTGACAGCGGCCTCCGGCCGCCTTTCGCGTCATATCATCTGACGAACGACGAGTTCGTACAAATGGCCGCCCGTGTCCGCCAGCAGGGTGGCCGGGGCGCCCTCCTCCACGATCCGGCCGGCCGACAGGACGATCACCCGGTCGGCGTCCAGCACCGTCGAAAGGCGGTGCGCGATGACCAGACGCGTCGCGTCGAGCCGGTGCGTCGACTCCATGACCGTCCGCTGCGTCGCGTTGTCCAGGGCGCTCGTCGCCTCGTCGAAGAACAGGATCCGGGGCCGCCGGATCAGCGCCTGCGCGATCATCAGCCGCTGCCGCTGGCCCCCGGAGACCGCCCCGCCGCTCGCGATCATCGTGTGCAGGCCCATCGGCATCCGCCGGATGTCCTCCGCCAGGCCCGCCATCTCCGCGGCCGCCCACACCTCGTCCGGCGAGAACGACTCCGCACCGCAGATACAGTCCATGATCGACCCGGTCAGCGGCTGCGCGTGCTGGAGCACCACGCCGCACTGGCGGCGCACCGCGGCCCGGTCCAGCGCCGCCAGGTCCTGACCGTCGTACAGCACACTGCCGGACGACGGCTGTTCGAAGCCGATCAGCAGCCGCAGCAGCGTCGACTTGCCGCAGCCGCTCGGACCCACGACCGCGACGAACTCGCCCGGCTCGATACGGAAGGACACGCCGTCCAGTGTCAGCGGAGCGTCGTCGCCGTACCGGAAGGAGACGTCCCGCACCTCGATCGCCCCCGACAGGACACCCGGCCGCGCACTGCCGCCCCGCACCTCAGGCGCCTCCTCGAGGACCGGCTTCACCTGCTCGTACAGCGGCAACGCCGCGGCCGCCGACACCAGCGCCCCCGTCAGCATCGTCACCGACGTCAGCAGCATCGTCACCGACGTGCTGAACGTGAGAAACCCCGCAGCCGACAGCGTCCCGCGCGCCGGACCGGCCAGCAGCATGAACAACGCCAGCATGCACAGCGGCAGATGGACCGCGTCCACCACCGTCGTCAGGTTCTTGATGCGGCCCGCCCGCCGGTGCAGCTCACGCGAGCGCGCGAACTCGCCCGCCCACGCCGCGTACGCGAAGCTCTCCGCCGCCGCGACGCGCAGCTTCGGCAGGCCCCGAAGCGTCTGGTACGCCTGGTTGTTGAGGCGGTGCGTCAGCTTCACCAGCCGCCGCTGCCACCGCACCTGCCACAGCCCGAGGCCCAGGAACAGCACCCCCGCCACCAGCAGCATCGCCAACGCCACCAGCGCCAGCGGCACACTGAACCACAGCAGCAGCGCCAGGTTCACGAACCCCACCGTGCAGGACTGCACCACCACCGGGCCCGTCCCGGACAGCACCCGCCGCACCGCGCTGATCCCCATGGCCGCACTGGCCAGTTCACCCGTCGAACGGCCCGCGAAGAACCGGGCCGGCAGCCGCAGCAGCCTGTCCCACACGGCCGGCTGCAGCACGCTCTCGATCCGGCCCTCGATCCGCAGCACCGTCAGGTTCTGCAGCAGCGCGAACGCGGCGGACACCACGCCCGCGACCACCACCGCCAGCGCCGTCTGCACGATCAGGGACCGCTCGGCCGCCGCGACGTACTCGCCGAGCACCTTGCCCGTCGCCACCGGCACCAGCGCGCCCAGCGCCACCGACACCAGGCCCGCCAGCACCAGGTTCCGCAGGTCCCGGCCGCTGCCCCGCAGCGTGAACCGGGCCAGCCGCCACGCCGCCATCGGCCGGTCAGGCAACGGCCGGTAGAACATCACCGCACGCGGCTCCAGCTCCGCGGCCGTCCGGGCGTCCACGCGCCGCCGCAGCCCCGACGCCGGGTTCACCGCCTCGTACCGGCCGCGCCGCCACAGCAGCGCCACCGGCGCCCCCGACGACGCCCAGCGCCCCACCAGCGGGCCCGCGTCCCGCCGCCACCACGGCCCGTCGAGGCGCACCGCGCGCGTACGGACGCGGGAGGCGACGGCGATCCGCTCCACCACGTCCAGGCGGTCGCCGCCGTCCGCGGTGGACCCCGCACGCGCCGACGGCTCCGTGAGCGTGACCCCGGCCGCCCGCGCGACCCGGCGGCACACCGCGAACGCCAGGTCGTCGGAGGCCGCGTCCGTACGGGACCCCCCGCCGGCCCGGCGCGGGCCGCCGATGGACGCCAGGAGCGCCTGGTCCGCACGCGCCCGTACGGCCTCGCCCGCCCGGATACCGGCGGCCGTACGGTCCTCGTGGGCCCGCTCCAGACGCTCGATCCACCGGTCGACGGCCGACAGCAGCCGGTGCTGCTGGTTGACCATCCGCTGCCACAGCCCGCCGTCGACCATCAGCTCCGCCGCGGCGTCGGCGGCGAACTCGGCGCCGTACCGGACGCTGCCGGGCGGGACGGGCATCCACAGCATGTCCTCGTCGCCTGCCGGGGCGTGCTCCACGGACGCCTCGGCCGCGTCACGGTCGCCGAGCGGCGCCTCGAACAGGACGCCCAGGCTCCGCGCCGTACCGAGCGCGAACGCGTGCTCCAGCGGGGACGGTTGCCGCTGCGGCTCGCCGTAGCCGTGCCCGGGCCCGTACCCCTGCTCGTACCCCTGCTCGTATCCGTGCCCGTGCCCGTGCCCGTACGTCTGGTCGTTCCACAGCTCCCGCAGGCCGATGCGGCGCAGCGCGCAGTCCTGCGACGGGCGGGCCAGCAGCGTGTGCTGCGGCCCCGCGACCGGGCCCAGCAGCAGGCTGCCGGCCTCCAGGCGGCCCAGGAAGTGCCACGGCCCCTCCCGCGCCACGTCCACCGCGAACAGGTCGAGCCCGCCGGCCACCACCAGCCACAGCACCTGCGGCCCTTCGAGGTGCACGGTCCGCTCCCCGGAGCCGTCCACATGCGTACCGAGGCCCCCGAGCGCGTGGACGACCGGGTCGAGCACGGCCGGCGTCTCCGACGTCATGTCAGCGCTCCCTCACCAGCCGGGCGTACACGCCGCCGGCCGCCACCAGGTCCGCGTGCCGCCCGCGCTCGGCGACCGTGCCGCGGTCGAGTACCACGATCTCGTCGCTGTCCCGGACCGTGCTCAGCCGGTGCGCGATGACCACGCACGCGCAGCCGCGGCGCCGCAGGTTCTCCATCACGACCTGCTCCGTCCGCGCGTCCAGGGCGCTCGTCACCTCGTCCAGGACGAGGACGCTCGGCCGCCGCACCAGCGCGCGGGCGATCTCCAGGCGCTGCCGCTGCCCGCCCGAGAAGTTCCGGCCGTCCTGCTCCACGCGCGCGTGGATGCCGTCCGGCAGCCGCGCGATCACGTCGTCGTACAGCGCCGCGTCCCGCAGCGCGGCCACGACCGCCTCGTCCGGGATCGACGGGTCCCACAGCGCCACGTTGTCCCGTACCGTCCCCTCGAACAGGAAGACGTCCTGGTCGACGAAGGACACGGACGCGGCGAGCGCGCCCCGCGGGATGTCCTCCAACCGCCGCCCGTCGATCCGGACCGTGCCCTCCCACGGGCTGTGCAGGCCCGAGATCAGCCGCGACACCGTCGACTTGCCGCTGCCGGAGCCGCCGACCAGCGCCACCTGCCGGCCCGGCCCGACCGTCAGCGAGAACCCCTTCAGCAGAGGCTCGTCCAGCGGGCTGTACCCGAACGTGACGTCCTCCAGCTCCACATGCCCCGTCAGCCGCCGCGCCCCCGCGTCCGGGCCCTGGGGGCGGGCGTACAGCCGGTCGGCGGGGAAGTTCTCCACGTCCTTCAGGCGGGCGACGTCCGCGGCGAAGTCCTGGATGCGGCCCGCGATCCCGTTCAGCCGCGTGATCGGTGCGGTGAACCGGGTCACCAGAGCCTGGAACGCCACCAGGAGACCGATCGACACATGCCCGTCGACCGCCCGCAGCCCGCCGATCCACAGGATCAGCGCGCTGTTGAGCGTGGCGAGCGCGGGTGCCACGACCGCCAGGGCCGCGCTGGGCACGCCGAGCCGCTGCTGCTCCTCCAGCGTCGTGGCGTGCTGGCCCGCCCAGCGGCGGAAGTAGCCGTTCTCGCCGCCGGTCGCCTTCATCGTCTCGATCAGCTGGAGCCCGGTGTACGAGGTGGTCGTCAGCCGTGCGCTGTCGGCGCGCAGCTTCTGCGTCCGGGTGGCCCGCAGCCGCAGCACGATCCGGATGGCGACCACGTTGAGCAGCGCCACGAGGACGCCCACGACCGTGAGCTGCGGGTCGTACGTCCACATCAGCAGTGCGTACAGCAGCACCACGACCCCGTCCACGCCCGCCGCCGCCAGGTCGCGGGCGAGGGTCTCGGCGACGGCGTCGTTGGACTGGAGGCGCTGCACCAGGTCCGCGGGGCTGCGCTGCCCGAAGAACGTGACGGGCAGCCGCATCAGGTGCCGCAGGAAGCGGGCGCTGCCGAGCGTGGACGCGATGATCCGGCCGCGCAGCAGATTGGCCTGTTGCAGCCCGGTCAGCACGGCGGTGAGCGCCACGACCGTCGCCATCGCCGCGAACAGCGGCCCGAGGACGGACGTCTGCTCCCCGATCAGGAACAGGTCGATGTACGTGCGGCTCAGCGCGGGCAGCGCCGCCCCGGCCACGACCAGCAGCAGGCTCGCCAGGAGCGCGGCCAGCAGCGTCCCGGTGGTGCCGCGCAGACGTGTGGGGACGGTGCGCAGGACACCCGGTCTGCGGCCGCCCCTGCGGAACGCGGCGGTCGGCTCCAGTACCAGGGCGACGCCGGTGAAGCTGGTGTCGAAGTCCTCATCGGGCACGAAACGGCGGCCCTTGTCGGGGTCGTTGATGTGGACGCCGCGCCGCCCGAAGCGGCGGCCCGTGCCGTCGTAGACGACGTAGTGGTTGAACTCCCAGAACAGGATGGCGGGCGGCGGGACGTCGGCGAGCGCCGACGGTTCCATCTGCATGCCCTTGGCCCGGAGGCCGTAGCCGCGGGCCGCCTTGAGGATGTTGCCGGCGCGGGAGCCGTCGCGGGAGACGCCGCACGCGATCCGCAGCTCCTCCAGCGGCACGTGCCGCCCGTGGTGGGCCAGCACCATGGCGAGCGCGGCGGCCCCGCACTCGACGGCCTCCATCTGGAGGACGGTGGGGGTA
>NZ_JABWDV010000322.1:0-12815 GCF_013362995.1 Streptomyces sp. TRM64462
CGGCCGGGTCGTACCCGAGCGCGGCGGCCGCCGCGAGCCCGGCCGCCGTGAGTCCGGTGGTGTGCAGGCGGCCACGGCAGAAGGCCTCCAGACCGGCCGCGTCCTTGATGCGGCCCGCCTTGACGGCCGGTTCTGCGCCGCCGGAGTGGGCGTGCCCGCCTGCGGGGAACCGCCCGTCGGCGAGCACGAGCAGTGCGGAACGAGACATGGCGTACCCGGCGCTCAGAAGAGGAAGTAGCGCTGGGCCATGGGCAGTTCGGCCGCCGGTGCCGGTTCGACCGGATCGCCGTCGACGGTCACCCGGAAGGTGTCCGGGTCGACCTCGACGCGCGGCAGGGCGTCGTTCTCGCGCATGTCGGCCTTGGTGACGCCCCGCGTGTTGGCGATGGCGACGAACCGCTTGCCGAGCCCGAGGCGTCCAGGCAGGGCGTCCTCGATGGCCGCGGAGGCGACGAAGTTGACGGAGTTGCTCGCGGGTGCCCGGCCGTGCGCGCCGAACATCGGGCGGGGCAGGACGGGCTGCGGCGTGGGGATGGACGCGTTGGCGTCGCCCATCTGCGCGTACGCGATCTGGCCGCCCTTGATGACGAGCTGCGGCTTCACTCCGAAGAACGCGGGGTCCCACAGCACCAGGTCGGCGAGCTTGCCGGGCTCGACGGAGCCGATCTCGTGGTCGACGCCCTGGGCGACGGCCGGGTTGATCGTGTACTTGGCGACGTAGCGGCGCGCGCGGCGGTTGTCGGCGCGGCCGTCGCCGGGGAGTGCGCCCCGGCGTCGCTTCATGACGTGGGCGGTCTGCCAGGTCCGCAGGATCACCTCGCCGATGCGGCCCATGGCCTGCGAGTCCGAGGAGATGATGGAGATGGCGCCCAGGTCGTGGAGGACGTCCTCGGCGGCGATGGTGCTCGGCCGGATGCGGGACTCCGCGAAGGCGAGGTCCTCGGGGACGGCCGGGTTGAGGTGGT
Organism: Streptomyces sp. TRM64462; assembly: GCF_013362995.1. Taxonomy (GTDB): domain Bacteria; phylum Actinomycetota; class Actinomycetes; order Streptomycetales; family Streptomycetaceae; genus Streptomyces. The sequence continues at coordinate 966 of NZ_JABWDV010000322.1, forward strand.
GGCAGACCATCAGCATGTCGAGGTGTTCCTCGACGGTGTTGACGGTGTGCGGGCGGGTCGGGTTGGTGGAGCTGGGCAGGACGTACGGCTCGGAGACGACGGTGATGATGTCGGGCGCGTGCCCGCCGCCCGCGCCCTCCGTGTGGTAGGCGTGGATGGTGCGCCCGGCGATGGCGGCGAGGGTGTCGCCGACGAATCCGGCCTCGTTGAGGGTGTCGGTGTGGATGGCGAGCTGGGCGCCGGTCTCCTCACAGACGCTGAGGCAGGCGTCGATGGCGGCGGGGGTGGCGCCCCAGTCCTCGTGGATCTTGAATCCGAGTGCGCCGCCGCGGAGTTGGGAGTGCATGGCCTCGCGCGAGAGCGTGTTGCCCTTGCCGAGGAGGCCGATGTTGACGGGGAGGCCGTCGAGCGCCTCCAGCATCCGGGCGAGGTGCCAGGGGCCGGGGGTGACGGTGGTGGCCTTGGTGCCTTCGGCGGGTCCTGTGCCGCCGCCGATGAGGGTGGTGATGCCGGAGGCGAGGGCCTCGTCGACGAGGGTGGGCGAGATGAAGTGGACGTGGGCGTCGACGGCTCCGGCGGTGAGGATTTTGCCGTTGCCGGCGATGATCTCGGTCTCGGGGCCGATGACCAGGTCGGGGTGGACGCCGTCCATGGTGTCGGGGTTGCCGGCCTTGCCGATGCCGGTGATCCGTCCGTCCCGTATACCGATGTCGGCCTTGACGATGCCCCAGTGGTCGAGGACGACGGCCCCGGTGATGACGGTGTCGGGGGCGCCTTCGGCGCGGGTCGCCCGGGACTGGCCCATGGACTCGCGGATGACCTTGCCGCCGCCGAACACGGCCTCGTCGCCCGCGTGTCCGGGGCCGCCGGAGCGGTCCTCCTCGATCTCGACGAGCAGATCGGTGTCGGCGAGGCGGATGCGGTCGCCGGTCGTGGGGCCGAACAGGTCGGCGTACACCTCACGGGAGATCTCAGCCATCGAGGGCCCCTCCGGTCTCGCCGCGCAGGCCGGGGACGATCCGTGCTCCCGCGAGCGGTACGAGTGCGACCTCGACCGGGATGCCGGGTTCGAAGCGGACGGCGGTGCCTGCGGCGATGTCGAGCCGCAGGCCGTGGGCGGCCCGGCGGTCGAAGTCGAGGCCGGGGTTGGCCTCGGCGAAGTGGTAGTGGGAGCCGACCTGGACGGGCCGGTCGGCGGCGTTGAGCACGGTCAGGCGTGTGACGGGGCGGCCCTCGTTGAGGGCCACGGGCTCGTCCGCGTACAGGATCTCTCCGGGGATCATCCGCGACGCCCCCTCAGACGATCGGGTCGTGGACGGTGACGAGCTTGGTGCCGTCCGGGAAGGTGGCCTCGACCTGGATGTCGTGGATCATCTCGGCGATGCCGTCCATGACGTCGTCGCGGCTGAGCACCTTCCGCCCGGACGCCATGAGTTCGGCGACGGTACGGCCGTCGCGGGCGCCCTCCAGGATGTGCGAGGTGATGAGCGCGACCGCTTCCGGATGGTTGAGCCGCACGCCACGGGCGCGGCGCCGGCCGGCCACGTCGGCCGCCACATGGATGAGCAGGCGCTCCTGCTCGTGCGGGGTCAGTTGCACGTTCCACCTCACAGTTCCGCCCGGTGTCGTCCCGGGCGCAGCGGGACCCTATCCGGCTTCAACACTCTGTTGACCTGCGGGAACGACTGTGTCGGAGAGATATTTCAATCTCTCGCAGAAATTTTTCCGTGAGGTTAACCGGCGCTTTGCCGGCCCATGGCCGGCAGCGCGGGCGCCGCCCCCTCACCGGGTGCGGGCGTGGCCCTTGTGCGTTCCGTGACCTCCTTCGACGGCGCGGCGGCAGGCGGGTCCCTGATCACTCTGGGGCTGACGGCCGTTCCGGTGGCCGCCGTCCGGCCGCGCCCGACCGGCCCGGCCACCCGAGCCCGAGCCGCCCTACGCCGCAACCGACACCGATCGGCTGACCCCCGCGCTGGACGGCCACGCGTCCCCACCGCACCGGGCAGGGGCGCGCACCCTCCACGCACGGGCGCGACACCGCCCCACCCTGCGCGGCCGGCGCCCCGCCTGCGCATCCCTCGCACAAGGCAACCGGCCACCCTTCCACCCCGCATCCCGGGACGGAGGGGGCTGAGCGTCAGTCCCCGTATGGCCGGTCCTCGGCGGCGACGCCGAAACGACGGGGTGTCGGCCGACGTCGCGGCCGGCCGAAGCGGGCCGCGCTCCCCGGGGTCCGTGTCGTGCTGCGGAAGCCCACGCCCGGCGAGCCGCTGCGTGGGCAGCCGAGCGACCTGGACGTCCATGCCCGTGAACTGCTGCGCCGCCGGGACCTGCTGGCGGCCGTCCTCGCCCGCCACACGGGGCGCGGCCGCGACCGGATCGCGGCGGAGTGCGAGCGGGACCTGGTACTCGACGCAACCGGCGCACAGGCGCACGGACTCGTGGACCACCTGGTCCGCAGCCGGAAGGGGTAGCCGTGCGACCCCCGGAACTCCCGCCGCCGCCGGCGCTCACCCGTGCCGAGGGCGCGTACGTGGACGGGTACCTGGACGTCGTCGACCTGGTCGGACGCGTCAATCCGGCCCGCTGCGCGCACACGTACAGCGCACTGCGGTCGGCCCAGGCGCTGGTCGCTCAGGCGGCCGCGCTGCGCGACGCCCTGACGCTGATGCACCGGCGGGGCGAGAACGAGGTGCATGCACGGACCCTGGCGCGTGCGCTGCGTGCGCTGGACGGTGAGCGGCGCACCGGGCGCGTGACGCTGCCTCAAGATCCCGTGGGCTGACCGGTTTCGGGCCCGTCCGTGCGACACCCCCTCGCCCGTTCGGCCGACGCAAAGGGACGAACTTCGTACGGGGCGAGTTGCGGACGACGTGTAGGCGGCCGGCCGGGTCCCTCGGCTCCGCCGCTGGTACGGGGCTCAGCAGACCGCCCGGAGCGGACCCGGGAACGGCCTTGTCCACCCGATTGGATCAGTCGTGACGAGGGTCACAGCGGCCGTTCGAGCCTCCGGATCCGGGCGTCCGGCGGGAAAGATCCGTCTCGACGACAAGCCCCCGCCACCCCGGCGGGGCGGTCCGGGCGGACGCCGAATCCTGCCGCCGCCCGGGTGCCCGGTCGACATCAGTGGATCGGCAGGAGTGGAGGACCCGAGCAGTACGGGGCGGCCACCGCAGCAGTGCGGACCGGTCCCCCTGGGGTGAAGCCGCGTCAGCGGCCGGGCATCTTCGTCCTGTCCGAACCCGACAGGCAATCCTTCACAGGCGGATTGGCGAAGGGTACTGCATGTCCGCGACGCAGAATCAGGTCCCGTCCCCCCACACCTCCCCCACCCCCGTCCCCGGCCACACATCGGCCTCCCCCTGCACCGCCGCCCGGATCGCCCGGGCCCTGACGGCCCTGACGCTGGCCGCCGTCGGCGGCACGCTGCTGGCCCCGGGCGCCGTCCCGGAGGCTCAGGCGGCGCCGGCCGCCGCCGGCAAGGCGCTGAACATCGCCGCGTCGAAGAAGGGCTCCCCCTACCAGTGGGGGGCGACCGGCCCGTACCGCTTCGACTGCTCGGGCCTGACGCTCTACTCGTACAAGCGGGCCGGCAAGAAGCTGCCGCGCACCGCGCAGGCTCAGTACAACAAGACGCGGCGCATCTCGAAGTCGTACCGGAGCAAGGGCGACCTCGTGTTCTTCCACGGCCGCGGCGGTGTGTACCACGTCGGCATCTACGCCGGGAACAACAAGATCTGGCACTCGCCGAAGAGCGGGTCGTGGGTGAAGCTCGACCGCATCTGGTCGTCGTCGGTCTCGTACGGCCGCGTGCGCTGACCCGACAGGGGTGAGGGCTGGTCCGGCGTCGGCGCCGNCCGACGCCGGACCAGCCCTGCATCAGCCCCGTATCAGCCCTGGACCGGTACGGGCCAGGGCAGGGCGATCCACACGGTCTTGCCGCCCTCGTCGGTCGGGGTGACCGACAGCCGGCCGCCGCGCTCCGCAGTCAACCAGCGGATGATGACCATGCCCCGGCCGTTGTCCTGCTGGACGGCCGCCGGAAGCCGCTGCGGCCAGCGCGGGTGACTGTCCGTGACACCGATGCGGAGCCGCTCCTCCCGTTCCAGCCGGAGATCGACGGTGAACGTGGGCGACTGGCCGAAAGTATGCTGCACCGCGTTGGTGGCGAGTTCGGAGACGATCAGCCGGACCGAGTCGGCGATGTCGGCGTCGTCGGGAAGCCCCCACTCGGCGAGGACGTCGGCCGCGTATCTCCGGGCGGCGGAGACCGAGGCGGGATCGCTCGGCAGAGTGACGGACGCTTCCTGGTGATCTGCCATGGCGACGCTGTCCCTTTCCCACCGGGGCCGGTCTCCGACAGATGCGGATGGCTGTGAGGACGGCCTCGGACTGTACTTCGCGCCAGACTGCCACTTATGTCGCCCCTGAGGGGAGCGATCCACCAAGATATGCATATATCTGTCGCTCGATGCGGTGAACTCTGCTACGCGAGAACGGATTTACCGGGCACACTGACGGGTTGCCGCAGGCTTCGAGGCAGGCGCGGGAGGAGGGGGACGGGAGGGAGGTCGGTCATGGGCGGCACACGGCACGGTCCCGCGGTGCGACGGCGCAAGCTGGGCGAGGAGTTGCGGGGGCTGCGCCTGCGCGCGGGGCTGACCAGCCGGGACGCGGCGCGCCTGGTGGGCTGGCACCAGTCGAAGGTGAGCCGGATCGAGACGGGCCGCAGCGGCGTCACGCACGCCGACGTGGTACGGCTGCTCGACGCGTACGGCGTCGGCGACCGGCGGCTGCGCACGGTCCTCGAGGCGCTGGCGGGGGCCGCGGACGGGGGCGGCACGGGGTGGTGGCGCGCGTACCGGGACGTGATCCCGCCGCAGTACCGGGACTTCATCAGCCTGGAGGCGGAGGCGTGCGCGGCGCGGACGCTGGAGACGTCGGTGATACCGGGGCTGGTGCAGACCCCGGACTACGCGCGCGCGGTGACACGGGCCGCGCTGGAGGGGCTGCCGGAGGCGACGGTCGACGCGCTGGTGGAGGTGCGGATGGCCCGCCAGGAGGTGCTGCGCGGTGCGGTGCCGCTGCGGCTGGATGCGGTGCTGGACGAGGCGGTGTTACGGCGCCAGGTGGGCGGGGCGCGGGTGATGGGCGCGCAGCTGCGCACGCTGGCGGAGGTCGCGGAGCTGCCTCATGTGCGGTTGCAGGTGCTGCCGTTCACGATGGGCGGGTACGTCGGACTTTCGGGTTCTTTCGTTATCTTCTCTTTCCCGAACATTTCTGATCTGGACGTGGTTGTTCTCGACCACATGACGCGTAGCCTCTATCTGGAACGCTCGGAAGACCTCGAGGCGTACGGTGCCGCGTTCCGCACCATGCAGGCGCACGCGCTCACGCCCGAGGAGTCGTTGGTTCTCATCGCCGGGATCGCTGCCGGCGCGTAGGGAGGCACCCCACATGTCTGCTTACCTCGCACAGGACGACAATCTCCGCTGGCGGCGCAGCAGTCGCAGCGTGGGCATGAACAACTGCGTCGAGGCGGCGAGCCTCGGCGGCGGGCGGCTGGCCGTACGGGACTCGAAGGACACCGGCAGGCCGCCGCTGCGGTTCTCGGCCGCGGCCTGGGAGTCGTTCGTCGGCACGCTCCGGACGGAGCCGGCCCCGCTCAGCTGACCGGAGCGGTCCGTACGACCGCGGCGACCGCCCGGGCGATCTGTTCCTCCGTCAGATCGGCCCGGGCGGTGAGCCGCAGTCGCGACACACCGTCCGGCACCGACGGCGGCCTGAAGCAGCCGACCGCGAGCCCCTCGGCGCGGCAGCCCGCCGCCCAGCGCACGGCCTGCTCCGGCGACGGGGCCCGCACCGACACGACGGCCGCCTCCGGCCGTACGGCACCCAGCCCGGCCGCCGTCAGCCGCTCGTACAGCGTGGCGGCCACGCTACGCGCGCGTGCCGCCCGGTCCGGCTCACGGCGCAGCAGGCGCAGGCTCGCCAGTGCGGCGCCCGTGGCGGCCGGGGCGAGGCCCGTGTCGAAGATGAACGTGCGGGCCGCGTTCACCAGGTGCTCGATCACCCGGGCCGGGCCGAGGACCGCGCCGCCCTGGCTGCCCAGGGACTTGGAGAGCGTGACCGTGGCGACGACCCCGGGCGCGCCCGCGAGGCCCGCCGCGTGCAGGGTGCCGCGCCCGCCGTCGCCCAGGACGCCCAGGCCGTGCGCGTCGTCGACGACGAGCGCGGCGCCGTGCGCTCGGCACGCGTCGGCGAGCGCGCCGAGGGGGGCGGCGTCCCCGTCGACCGAGAACACGGCGTCGGAGACCACCAGGGCCCGCCGCCCCGGATGGGCGGCCAGCGTCTTCCGTACGGCGTCGGGGTCGGCGTGCGGGACGACGGCGGTCTCGGCGCGGGAGAGCCGGCAGCCGTCGACGATCGACGCGTGGTTGTCCGCGTCGGAGACGACGAGCGACCCGGGGGCGGTCAGCGCGGTGAGGGCGGCCAGGTTCGCGGCGTACCCGGAGGAGAGGACGAGGGCCGCCTCGAAGCCGCAGAACGCGGCCAGTTCACGTTCCAGTTCGGTGTGGAGGGCGGTCGTACCGGTCACCAGGCGGGAACCGGTCGCGCCGGCGCCCCAGCGACGGGCCGCCTCCGCGGCGGCGGCGGTGACCTCCGGGTGCCGGGTCAGGCCCAGGTAGTCGTTGCTCGCTAGGTCGAGCAGGTCCGCGTCCGCCGGGCGGGGGCGGAGGGTCCGTACGAGACCGGCGTCGGCGCGGCGGCGCGCCGCGGCGTCGGTCCAGTCGAACGGGTCCCACGCGGATGGGCCTGGATCGAACAGATCCCGGTCCAACGGATCCCGGTCGAACGGGTCTCCGGGTACGCCGTCGGCCATCTCACGATCCCCTGTCCGCTTCGGAGGTCTTGCGCTTTGTAGGCAGCGCACAGACCCTAACGAAGAAGCGCCGTGGTCAGAGTGTGGTCATCCACACACCCCAGACTGACCGCGTTGTGGAGTTCCTCCTTGGCCCCGGGGCGTGCCGTAGGCCAGGATCAGCGCCATGGACCTGTTGAACACGCTGGTGGACAAGGGGCTGCGGCGTGAGCTGCCGACCCGTGAAGAGGCGCTCGCCGTTCTGGCGACCTCCGACGACGCGCTGCTGGACGTGGTGGCCGCGGCCGGGAAGGTGCGGCGCCACTGGTTCGGGCGGCGGGTGAAGCTCAACTATCTGGTCAATCTGAAGTCGGGCCTGTGCCCGGAGGACTGCTCGTACTGCTCGCAGAGGCTCGGCTCGAAGGCGGAGATCCTCAAGTACACCTGGCTGAAGCCGGACGAGGCGTCCAAGGCGGCCGCCGCGGGCATCGCGGGCGGAGCGAAGCGGGTCTGTCTGGTCGCCAGCGGCCGGGGTCCGACGGACCGGGACATCGACCGGGTCTCGAAGACGATCGAGGCCATCAAGGACGAGAACGAGGGCGTCGAGGTGTGCGCCTGCCTCGGGCTCCTGTCGGACGGCCAGGCCGAGCGGCTCCGCACGGCGGGCGCGGACGCGTACAACCACAACCTCAACACGTCCGAGGGGACCTACGGGGACATCACGACCACCCATACCTACGCGGACCGGGTCGACACGGTGCAGAAGGCCCACTCGGCGGGTCTGTCGGCGTGTTCGGGTCTGATCGCGGGCATGGGCGAGAGCGACGAGGACCTCGTCGACGTCGTCTTCGCGCTGCGCGAGCTGGACCCGGACTCGGTGCCGGTGAACTTCCTGATCCCGTTCGAGGGCACCCCGCTCGCCAAGGAGTGGAACCTGACGCCGCAGCGTGCGCTGCGCATCCTGGCGATGGTCCGGTTCGTGTGCCCGGACGTGGAGGTACGGCTCGCGGGCGGCCGCGAGGTGCATCTGCGGACGCTGCAGCCGCTCGCGCTGCACCTGGCCAACTCGATCTTCCTCGGTGACTATCTGACCAGCGAGGGCCAGGCCGGCAAGGCGGACCTGGACATGATCGCGGACGCGGGCTTCGAGGTGGAGGGCGCCGGTACGACGACGCTGCCGGAGCACCGCGTGGACGCCGAGGCGGCCGCCGGCTGCGGTACGGGCGGTGGCTGCGGCTCCGGCGACGTGTGCGGCTCCTCGGGCGACGCGGCCACGGCGGCTCCGGCGGCCGCGGCGGCTCCGGTGGCTGCGGCGGCTCCGGTGGCTGCGGCGGCTCCGGTGGCTGCGGCGGCTCCGGTGGCTGCGGCGGGCGTGGACGGGGAGGCCGCGCCGTCGGCTGCCCGCACCGACCTGGTGGCGGTGCGCCGCCGGGGCGCCGGGACGGACCTCGCGCCCAATGCCTGACCCGCTGTACGGCCCCGGCGAGCTGCTCGCCCTGGACCGGGAGCACGTGTGGCACCCGTACGGTCCCATGCCCGGCCGCGTCGACCCGCTCGTGGTGGAGTCGGCGTCCGGGGTGCGGCTGCGGCTCGCCGAACCGGTCCACGGGCGGACCGAGCTGGTCGACGGCATGTCGTCGTGGTGGTCGGCCGTGCACGGCTACAACCACCCGGTGCTCAACGAGGCGGTGCGCGGCCAGCTCGACCGGATGAGCCACGTCATGTTCGGCGGCCTCACCCACGAGCCGGCCGTCCGCCTCGCGACCCGCCTGGTGGAGATCACGCCGGAACCGCTGCGGCATGTCTTCCTGAGCGACTCGGGCTCCGTCTCGGTCGAGGTCGCGGCGAAGATGTGCCTCCAGTACTGGCGCTCCACCGGCCGCCCGGACAAGCGGCGGCTGCTGACCTGGCGGGGCGGCTACCACGGGGACACATGGCAGCCGATGTCGGTGTGCGACCCCGAGGGCGGGATGCACGAGCTGTGGTCGGGGGTGCTCCAGCGCCAGGTCTTCGCACCCGCGCCCCCGGCGGCGTACGACGAGGAGTACGCGGACGGGCTGCGTGCGCTGATCGCCCGGCACGCGGACGAGGTGGCCGCGGTGATCGTGGAGCCGGTGGTGCAGGGCGCGGGCGGGATGCGCTTCCACTCCCCCGCGTATCTGCGGGTGCTGCGTGAGGCGTGCGACGCGCACGACGTGCTGCTGGTGTTCGACGAGATCGCGACGGGCTTCGGGCGGACGGGCGCGCTGTTCGCGACCGACCACGCCGGGGTGTCGCCCGATGTGATGTGCCTGGGCAAGGCCCTGACGGGCGGCTATCTGTCGATGGCGGCGACGCTGTGCACGTCGCGCGTGGCGGACGGCATCTCGCGGGGCGAGGTGCCGGTGCTGGCGCACGGCCCGACGTTCATGGGCAACCCGCTGGCCTCGGCGGTGGCCTGCGCGTCGATCGATCTGCTGCTGTCCCAGGACTGGGCGGGCGAGGTCAAGCGGATCGAGGCGGGGCTGCGGGAGGGCCTGTCGGCGGCGCTGGACCTGCCTGGGGTCCGGGACGTGCGGGTCCTCGGAGCGATCGGAGTAGTCCAACTTGACCACCCCGTCGACATGGCGGCGGCGACGGCCGCCGCGGTACAGGAGGGCGTGTGGCTGCGGCCGTTCCGGGATCTGGTGTACGTGATGCCGCCGTACGTCACCGGCGACGACGATCTGGCGCGTGTCTGCCGTGCGGTGTGCGCGGCGGCGAAGGAGGGTTGACATGCCGGTCCTGATGGTGAGCGGCACGGGCACGGAGGTCGGCAAGACCGTCGTGACGGCGGCGGTCGCCGCGGCGGCACGCGCGCGTGGCCGGTCGGTCGCGGTGCTGAAGCCCGCACAGACGGGTGTGGGCACCGCTGAGCGGGGCGACGCGGACGAGGTCGTGCGCCTCGCGGGTGACGGTGTCACGGCGCGGGAACTGGCGCGGTACCCCGAGCCGTTGGCTCCGGAGACGGCCGCGCGGCGGGCGCGGATGGCCACGGTGCGGCCGGAGGACGTGGCGGACGCGGCCGGGAAGCTGGCGGCCGAGCACGACCTGGTGCTGGTCGAGGGCGCGGGCGGGCTGCTGGTGCGGTACGACGAGGGGGGCGGCACCCTCGCGGACGCGGCGCGGCTGCTGGACGCGCCGGTCCTGGTCGTGGCGGCCGCGGGCCTGGGCACGCTGAACCTGGCGGCCTTGACGGGCGAGGCGCTGCGGGCGCGGGGGCTCGCGCAGCTGGGCGTGGTGGTCGGGAGCTGGCCCGGGTCCCCGGGCCTGGCCGAGCGCTGCAACGTCACGGACCTCCCGGCCGCTGCCGGCGCCCCGCTGCTGGGTGCCGTCCCGGCGGGCGCGGGCGGCCTCGCCCCGGAGGCGTTCCGCGCATCGGCGCCGGCGTGGCTGGGGGCCGAGCTGGACGGGACCTGGGACGCGGCGGCGTTCGCCCGGTCGGTGGGCGCGTGATGCGGCGGGGCGGTGCGTGTCGGAGCCGTACGCTCTCGGTGTGAGAGCGACTGTCAGTGAGATCGTGTTCGACTGCGCCCAGCCGTCCGCGCTCGTGCGGTTCTGGGCCGGACTGCTGGGCGGCGAGCCCGTGGACCGCGGCCCCGACTGGTCCTATGTGGAACCGCCCGAGTTCGTCAGAATCGCGTTCCAGAAGGTGCCGGAGGGCAAGGCCGTGAAGAACCGGCTGCATCTGGACCTGCACGCGGACGACATCGAGGCGGCCGCCGACGAGGCCGTGGCGCGCGGGGCCACGCGGGTGGGTGGTGTCGTCCTGGACGAGCAGGGCAGTTTCCAGGTCCTCCGGGATCCTGAGGGCAACGAGTTCTGCTTCGTGAGCGAGTGACACGGCCGGCGGGCTCTCGAAGGGGCGGGCACGGGGCACAATCCCCGTATCCGCCCTTTCCGCTTTCTGTCGGAGATCCGCCGGAGGAGGTCCGTGATGACGGAGCGCCACACGAAAGCCACCCGGGACCCCGTCCACCATCCCCTGTTCGCCCGCTTCTACGCGCGCGTGAGCGTGCTCGCCGACACGAAGGGCGGCGTCTCCGCGCTGCGGCGCGAGCTGCTGGACGGCCTCTCGGGCCGGGTCATCGAGGTGGGTGCGGGCAACGGGCTGAACTTCCCGTACTACCCGTCGGCCGTCTCCGAGGTCGTCGCCGTCGAACCGGAACGGCTGCTGCGGCAACTCGCCGTCGAGGCGGGCCTGCGCGCCGACGTGCCGGTGGACGTGGTGCCGGGAGCCGCGGAGGCGCTGCCGGTGAAGAGCGAGGCGTTCGACGGCGCCGTGGCGTCGCTGGTGCTGTGCAGCGTACGGGACGTGCGGCGGTCGCTCGCGGAGCTGCGGCGGGTGCTGAAGCCGGGCGGTGAGCTGCGGTTCTTCGAGCACGGCCGGGCGCCGGGGCATGTGCTCTCGACGGCGCAGCGCGCCCTGGACCGTACGGTGTGGCCCGCGCTGTTCGGTGGCTGCCACACGGCGCGCGACCCGCTGGCGGCGATCGAGGCGGCCGGCTTCGAGATCCTCACGTACCGGAGGCTCCGGCTGCCCGAGAAGGGACCGATGCTGCCCACGTCCCCGTCCGTCCTGGGAGTGGCTCGGCGCCCCGTGTCCGACCGCTGAGCCCGCGCCGCGCGCCGGACTCGCCCCCGTGTCGGGCGCTCCCCCGGAAGATCTACAATCCTCCATGGATTAATGGAGGAAGCCGTGATGGAGAGCGAACGGGGCGAACGGGACCGCGAGCCGGTCGGGGTCGCGGCCGACGCGCAGCGCCGGGTGCTGACCGTGCTGGTCGTGGCCCAGGTGCTCAGCGGCGCCGGGCTCGCCGCCGGCATCACGGTCGGCGCGCTGCTGGCCCAGGACATGCTCGGCTCGACGAGCCTGTCCGGACTGCCCAGCGCCCTGTTCACGGCGGGTTCCGCGCTCGCGGCCGTCGCCGTGGGCGGCGTATCGCAGCGGCGCGGGCGGCGGCCCGGGC
>NZ_JABWDV010000322.1:12841-16846 GCF_013362995.1 Streptomyces sp. TRM64462
CCGGGTACGCGACCGGCGCGCTCGGCAGCGCCGGCGTGGTCGTGGCCGCCGTCACCGGCAGCGCGCCCCTGCTGTTCGTCGCCCTGTTCGTGTACGGAGCGGGCACGGCCACCAACCTCCAGGCCCGGTACGCGGGCGCCGACCTGGCGGACGCGCGGCACCGGGGCCGGGCGGTGAGCACCGTCCTGGTGGCGACGACGGTCGGCGGGGTCGTCGGGCCCAACCTGGCGGCGCCGACCGGCGTCCTGGCCGAGGCGATCGGCGTGCCCCGGCTCGCGGGACCGTTTCTGCTGGCGGGCGTCGCCTACGGGGCGGGCGCGCTGATCCTCGCCGTGTGGCTGCGCCCCGACCCGCTGCTGCTGGCCCGCCGTATCGAGGAACGGCGGCTCCGGGAGGCGGAGGTGATGGGCGGCTCGGTGACCGGTGACCCGGCCGCCGGTGACCTGGTGACCGGCGCGGCGGAGGCCGACGTCTCGGGGGCCGCGGACGCGGCGGGCTCCGGGGCAGCTGGCGCCATGGGCTCGGGGGCCGCAGACGCCACGGGTTCCGGGGCCGCAGACGCCGCGCGCTCCACGGGCTCCAGGGCCGCCGGCGCCGCGCGCTCCGAGGCCACGGCCGGCGACGCCGCCGACGCCGACGCCGCCGACGGCCCGCCGCCGTTCCGTGGCGGGGTGCAGCTCGGTGCCGGGATCATGGCGCTCGCCCAGCTCGTCATGGTGGCGATCATGACCATGACGCCGGTCCACATGCAGGACCACGGCCACACGACCGCGGCGTCCGGCCTGGTGATCGCCCTCCACGTAGGGGCGATGTTCCTGCCGTCGCCGCTGACCGGGATGCTCGTCGACCGGTTCGGCCGGCTGTGGATCGCCTCCGCGTCCGGGCTCGTCCTGCTCGCCGCCGGCGCACTCGCGGCCGCCGCGCCGCCCTCGTCGGTGCCGCTGCTCGCCCTCGCCCTCGTCCTGCTGGGTCTCGGCTGGAACCTGGGCCTGATCAGCGGTACGGCTCTCGTCACCGACAGCGTGGCCCTCGCGACCCGCGCCCGCACACAGGGCTCGGTCGATGTGGGGATCGCGGCGTCCGGGGCGGTCGGCGGCATGACGTCCGGCTTCGTCGTCGCGGGCGCCGGCTACCCGGTGCTCGCCGCGACCGGTGGGGCGCTGGCCCTGGCCCTCCTCCCCGCCGCCGCGCTCGCGGCCCGGGCCAGGGCACGCTGAACGCCCCGGCCCGGGCCGCGGGCGCGGTCGGCCTCCCCTGAGGCGGTCGGCCTCACGTAACGAGATCGCACGGACCTGGAACGTCAGAGGGTCCACCGCTGCAACTCGGCGGCGATGGCGCGGACATCGGCCCGCCCGCCCTTCACCAGCCGGGCCAGCTCACGCACCCGCTCCGGCGACGTGGTCACACGCAACCCGGACGCGACCAGGTACCCGTACGCGACCGCCGAGGCGAACATCGCGTTGGAGTGCTCCAGCGCCGGGATGTGCAGCAGCAGTTGCAGCAGTGCGGCCGCCCGGGCGTGCGGGTCGTCGTAGACGGCGATCCCGAAGATCTCGGCGTCGTGCCGGCTCACCGCGGCGACGAGGGCGCCCCAGTCGTTGACCTGCGGATCGCCGGGCACCTTCTGCTCGGCGACCATCAGCAGCCAGGCGAGGTCGATGGAGAGGTTCATACGTGCGGGACACGCTCCAGGGCAGCGAAGAGGTACGGCCGGCCCAGGACGGGCACGGCCGGCGGGGCCCGTGTCAGCGGGCGGCTTCCGGGCGGGCGCCGGAGCCGGGGGCCGGGTCGGCGCCCGGGCTGCGGTCAGCTGCCGGGCCGTGCGTGGGCTCCGCGCGGAACTCCTCGGCGAACACCGACTCGTACTGCTTCATGAAGTCGGCCGCCGCGTCCACGAAGGTGCGGCCCGCCTCGCCCGCGTCACGCTGGACGAGTTCCTCGATGTACCGGTTCACGCTGACCCCCCGCTGCTGCGCCCTGCGCCGGGCGGCCTCGGCGGTCGCCTCGTCCACCCGTACGTTCAACTGCGTCTTCGCCACCCCACCACGCTAGCGCCATGACGCTAGCACCCGCAAGGGGTCGGACGCCGGACGCCTCGGACGCAAACCGATCGACGGCCCGGGGCTGCGGCTGATGGGATACCGCGCATGAACGATCTTCGGATACGCGCCGCGACCCCCGCCGATTTCGACGCCGTCCTCGCCTTCTGGAAGGCGGCCGCGGAGGGTACGAGCATCAGCGACGACCGCGCGGGCGTGGAGCGGCTGGTCGCCCGCGACCCCGAGTCCCTGATGCTCGCGGAGGACGCCGACGGCGCGCTGGTCGGCACGGTGATTGCCGGGTTCGACGGCTGGCGCTGCCACCTGTACCGGCTGGCGGTGCACCCGGACCGCCGCCGCCGGGGCATCGGCGGCGCACTGCTCGCCGCGGCCGAGGAGCGGTTCGTCCGACTGGGCGGGCGGCGCGGCGACGCGATGGTCCTCGACCGCAACGAGCGGGCCCACCACGCGTGGCGCGCGGCCGGGTACGCACCCGAGCCCCAGTGGAGCCGCTGGGTCAAGCCCCTGACCGCGGATGATCACTGATCGTCACATTAATTTGCCGGCCCTTTACCATGGGTGGACGTACATCTGTTTCATGAAAGGTCGTGAGGGTCCGCCCATGGGCGAACCTCCCAGTAGTCAGATCCGAAATCGCGCGTTCCCGCCGCCCCTGTCCGATCATGGGACGGAGGTGAACCGATGACGGAAGTGCTGCTGCTCCTGGTCGCGCTGCTCCTCGCCCTGGCCTGCGGCGCGTTCGTCGCGGCCGAGTTCTCGCTCACGACGATCGAGCGCGGCGCCTTGGAAGCCGCCGTCGAGCGCGGCGAGCGCGGCGCGGCCGGCGCCCTGAAGGCCGTTCGCTCCCTCACTTTCCAGCTGTCCGGTGCCCAGCTCGGCATCACGGTCACCAACCTGGTCGTCGGCATGCTCGCCGAGCCGTCCGTGGCGAAGCTCATCAGCGGCCCGATCCGGGGCCTCGGCCTGTCCCCGTCCGTCGCCTCCTCGCTGGCGCTGGTGATCGGCACGGGTCTGTCGACGGTCGTGCTGATGGTCGTCGGTGAGCTCGTGCCGAAGAACTGGGCAATCTCGTCCCCGCTCGGCGTCGCCAAGGTCGTGGGCACCCCGCAGCGGATCTTCAGCGCCGCGTTCAAGCCGCTGATCAGCCACCTCAACAACACGGCCAACCGCATGGTGCGCCGTATCGGCCTGGAGCCCGCCGAGGAGCTGGCCTCCGCGCGCAGCCCGCAGGAGCTGGTCGCCCTGGCCCGCCACTCCGCGAGGGAGGGCGCCCTGGAGGCGGACACGGCGGAGCTGTTCGTGCGCACCCTGAACCTGGCCGAGCTGACCGCCGAGAACGTGATGACGCCCCGCGTCCAGGTCACCGCCCTGGAGGCACAGGCGACCGCCGAGGACGTCGCCAACGCGACCCGCGCGACCGGCCTGTCCCGCTTCCCGGTCTACCGGGGCAGCCTCGACACGGTCATCGGCACCGCGCACATCAAGGACGTCCTGGCCGTTCCCGCCGACGAGCGCTACCGCACGCCGGTCGTCGAGCTGGTGCGCGAGCCGGTGCTCGTCCCCGAGACGCTGACCGTGGACCGGCTGCTCGACCGGCTGTACGGCAAAGCCACCATGGCCGTCGTCATCGACGAGTACGGCGGCACGGCCGGCGTCGTGACGATGGAGGACATCGTCGAGGAGGTCGTCGGAGAGGTGCGGGACGAGCACGACCCGCACGAGACACCCGACCTGGCGCGGGCGGGCGAGGACGCCGACGGACGCGCGCTGTGGTCCGCCGACGGCGCGGCCCGCACGGACCAGCTCCGGGCGATCGGCCTGCGGGTCCCGGAGGGACCGTACGAGACGCTCGCCGGGCTCCTCGCGACCGCCCTGGGCCGTATCCCGAGGGTCGGTGACCGCGTCGAGGTCGACGGCTGGCGGCTGGACGTCGCGGACGCCTCCG
>NZ_JABWDV010000323.1 GCF_013362995.1 Streptomyces sp. TRM64462
TCACCCTCCGCAACGCCACCCCCCTCACCGCCCTCACCGTCGAACTCCGCGTGACCCAGACCGGCGGCGTGGCCGACACCGGCAACTGGCGCTCCCTGCCCGAGGACGACTTCACCGTCTCCGTACGCGAACGGTCCGGCGCACTCGTCTACACCTGGACCCTCCGCCCCGGCCGCACCGTCCCCGCCGGCCGGCACATCTTCGCCGCCCAGTACAACCACGCGGAAGGCGGCCGCAACGCCACCACCGACCGCTTCACCATCACCACCACATCAACAACCGGCACCAAGGCCACAGTCAACGGCACCTTCTGACCCAGGACCCAGCCCCGCCCGCCCCGCACGCCCGCCGGGTCACGCTTCGCGGTCCGGTCGCGTCCGCTGTGGGCATGCGTTCCTCCCCCAAGGACTTCGTCCAGGGGGGACCCCCAGGGCGGAACGGGTGGGCACAGCGGACCCACGCGCGTGCAGCCGCCCGACCACCCCAGCCCCCGACGGCCCGTAATCCCGAGGCCGCGCCACCCCCCGCTCGGGCAGAATGCCCCGGTGACACCCCGCTACCGCATCCTCGGCCCCACCCGAGCCCTCCGCCCCGACGGCACCGAGGCGCCACTCGCCGGGGCCCGGCGACTGCGGGCGCTGCTCACCGCCCTGGCGGCAGCGGCCGGACGCCCCGTCCCCGGCCCATACCTGGCCGCCCAGGTATGGCACGACACACCGCCCGCCGACGAGCACGGCGCCCTCCAGGCACTCGTGGGCCGCCTCCGCCGCACCCTCGGCGGCGCCGACACGGTGAAGCTCACCCCCGGCGGCTACCACCTGCACCTCCCCGCCGGCCCCGACGACATCGACCTGCACCTCTTCGAACGCCTCACCACCGAAGGCTCCACCGCGCTCGCCGCCGCCGACCCGGCCGCCGCCGCCCGCCTCCTCGACCAGGCCCTCGCCCTCTGGCACGGCCCCGCCCTGGCCGACCTGCCCGGCCGGGACGACGACCCCCTCGCCGTACGGGCCGGACGCCGCCACACCGAAGCCCGCCGCGACCGCCTCGCCGCCGACGTCGCGCTCGGCCGCGCGGAGCAGGCCCTGACCGGCCTCGCCGAGCTGACCGCCGCGCACCCGCTGGACGAGCCGCTCGCCGCCCTGCGGATCCGGGCGCTCCACACGGCGGGCCGGACGGCGCAGGCCCTGGACGCGTACGAGCGGGTACGCAGCCACCTCGCCGACCAGCTCGGCACCGACCCGGGCCCGGAGCTCCGCGCCCTCCACACCACCCTCCTCACCCCCGCGCCACCCGCGCCGGCCGCGCCCCCCGCGCCGCACCCCACCACCCCCGCACCCACCGTCGGAGGCAACCTCCGTGCCCGGCTCACGTCCTTCGTCGGACGGGACGACGAGCTCGGGCGCCTCACGGGCGACCTCACCCGGCAGCGGCTGACGACCCTCATCGGCCCGGGCGGCGTCGGCAAGACCCGCCTCGCCGTCGAAGCGGCGGCGCAGGCCGCGGCGGACGCCGCCACCCGCGCCCCGGAGCGCTGGCCCGACGGCGTATGGCTCGCCGAACTCGCCCCCGTGCGCGACGCGTCCGACGTCCCCGAAGCCGTCCTCACCACCCTCGCCGGCCGCGAGACCATCCGCTGGTCCGCCGACCGGCCGGGCCCCGCGGGCCCCCTCGACCCGCTCGACAAGGTCGTGGAGCACTGCGCCCGCCGCCGGCTCCTCCTCGTCCTCGACAACTGCGAGCACGTCGCCGGCGCCGCGGCCGCCCTCGCGGAGGCCCTGCTCACCGCCTGCCCCGGCGTCACCGTCCTCGCCACCGGCCGCGAGCCCCTCGCGGTGCCCGGCGAGACCGTACGCCCCGTCGAGCCACTCCCCGCCGACGCCGCCCTCCGCCTCCTCGCCGACCGCGGCGCCGCCGCCCGCCCCGGCTTCACCCCGGACGACGACCCCGACGCCTGCGCCGAGATCTGCCGCCGCCTCGACGGCCTGCCCCTCGCCGTCGAACTCGCCGCGGCCCGCCTCCGCGCCCTCACCCCCCGCCAGATCGCCGCACGCCTCGACGACCGCTTCCGGCTCCTCACCGGCGGCGCCCGCACCGCCCTGCCCCGCCAGCAGACCCTCCGCGCCGTCGTCGACTGGTCCTGGCACCTCCTCGACGAACCCGAGCGCACCGTCCTGCGCCGCCTGTCCGTCTTCTCCGGCGGCTGCGCCCTCGCCCAGGCCGAGACGGTCTGCGACGCCGCCACCACCCCGTCCGGCCCCACCCCGACCACACCCACCACCCCAACCACCCCCACCACCCTCGAATCCCTCACCTCCCTCGTCGACAAGTCCCTCGTCGTCGCCACCCCCGACCCCGCGAGCGGCGGCATGCGCTACCGCCTCCTGGAGACCGTCTCCGAGTACGCCGCCGAACGCCTCGCCGAAGCCGGGGAGCGGGACACCGTCCGCCGCCGGCACCTCACCGCCTTCCGGGAGCTCGCCCGCGTCGGCGGCCAGGAGCTGCGGGGCCCCCGCCAGGCCCACTGGCTGCGCGTCCTGGAGGCTGAGCACGACAACGTACGGGCCGCACTGCGCACCGCCGTCGACACCGCCGAGGAGCAGGAGGGCCTCTGCCTCGTCCTGTCGATGAGCTGGTTCTGGCAGCTCCGCGGCCACCTGTCCGACGCCCGCGCCTGGACCGCCGCCGTCGCCGCCCTCGGCCCCGACCCGTTCCTGCCGCCCGTGGCGCCCGTCGTCCCGCTCACCGAGCCCGCCACGGCCGCCCCGCCGCCCTGGCCCGACGACCAGCTGTGGGAGGCCAGACGCGGGGCACGGCTCATCCTCATCGCCACGGACGGCCACCACTGCACCACGGCGATGGACGCACCCGAGACCCGCGCCTACCTGCGGGCGATCGTCGACGCC
This sequence comes from Streptomyces sp. TRM64462, assembly GCF_013362995.1. Taxonomy (GTDB): domain Bacteria; phylum Actinomycetota; class Actinomycetes; order Streptomycetales; family Streptomycetaceae; genus Streptomyces. Next base: position 2,907 of record NZ_JABWDV010000323.1, read on the forward strand.
TACGGCCACGGCCACCCCCAGAACAGCCGCCAGCCCGGCGCCATGTGGTTCTTCGTCCGCCTCATGACCGGCGACCTGCCCACCTACCGGGCCGCCGTCGACGCCTGCGTCGACTGCTGCCGCGCACACGGCGACGCCGGCGAGCTCGGCTTCGCCCTCCTCATGCGGTCCAAACTGCTGCACGGCGGCCCGGCCGACGCCGAGGAGGCCCTCGCCCTCCTCACGGAGGCCGGCGACCCTGGCGGCACCGCCGAGGCGCTCTCGGCACGCGGCGAGGCGTACGAGAGGGCCGGCAGGTACGCGGAGGCCGCCCGCGACTTCCGGCTGGCCATGGACAGCGCCGAGCGGATCGGCGCCCCGACCCAGCTCACCGTCTTCCAGGCCAGACTCGCCGCCGTACGGCTCCGCACCGCGACCGGCCCCGCCGAGCGCGCCCGCGCCGAGCGGCTCCTGCTCGACGCCGCCCAGGCGGCCGCCGAGCACAACGCCGAGGCCATCAGCACCGCCCGGCTCCTCCTCGCCCAGCACTACGGCGACACCGGCCGCACCCGGCTCGCGCGCGCCCAGATCGACACCATCGAGAACGAGTTCCGGCCCGGCACCACCGAGATGTTCGCCGACTTCACCACGGGCCTGCGGGCCTGGCTCGACTGCCTCGACGGCGACCACGCCGCTGCCCTCGGCCGCGTCGCCCAGGCCGTCGGGCACCTGGAGACCACGGCCCACCTGGTCGCCCCGCACCTCGTCATCGGCCAGTTCCCGACCGCCGCGCTCGCCCTGGCCCGCCTCGGCGACCCGCACACCGCGGCGCGGCTCCTCGGCGCGTACGACCGGCACGCCCACGATCCCGAGGGCCCCGGCTTCCGCCACCTCGCCCCGGACGCCGAGCGCGACCTGCGCCGCGCCGCGGAGGAGGCGGTCGGCGCCGCCCTGGCCCCGGCCGCCCGGACCCGCGCCCACGCCGAGGGCGCGGCCCTCACACCCCGGGAAGCCGCCGCCCTGATCGTCCGGACCGCGGCCGGGAGGGGATGCGTTCCCCCTGACCGGCGACGACAATGGCCAGTGCCGGACGAACAAGGAGGCGGCATGAAAGCAGAGCCCGATTCGACCTCCCGACGGGGCGGCGTCACCCCGGACGCCCTCCTCCACAGCGGCGCCGAAGGCGAATTCACCGCGGAAGACCTGGTCCTCGCCTCCGGGCGTGACGTGAACCCCCAGAACATGGCCTGGGCCGAACGCAGGCTGGCCGAGAAGGGCAGGGCAGCCCTGGACGAACTCCTGCCCTGACCCCCGCCCCCGGCGGGCCGCGCGCCCCCCACCCCCAGGCGCCCGGCCCGCCCCACGCTTCGCGGTCCTGTCGCCCGTCCGCTGTGGGCATACGTTCCGCTAAGGGCGGAACGGGTGGGCACAGCGGACCCACCGGCGTGCAGCCGCCCTACCGACCCCAGCCCCCACGCACGGTCGGCGTTCGCGCGCTCACTCCCCGTCCTCCAGCTCCACCCGCTCCAGCCCCCACACCGCCGGCCCCTGCACCACCCGCCCGTCGACGCCGAACCGCGACCCGTGGCACGGGCACTCCCACGCGCGCTCCTCGTCGTTGAAATGCACCACGCACCCCCGGTGCGTACACCGCGCCGACACCCCGTGCAGCACCCCCTCCGCGTCCCGGTGCACCGCCACCCGCCGCCCCCCGACCCGGACGACCGCGCCCTGCCCGGGCGCCACGTCGTCCACGGAGTCGGCGTACGCGCCGGGCGCCAGGTCCGTGACGTAGTGCTTCGCCACCTGCGCCTGGAGCCGCAGCACCGCCGGCACCTCCCGCAGCGGATGCAGCCGCACCGGGTCGTACAGCGACGTCCAGGCCGGTTCCCGCCCCCGTATCCGGGCCGCCAGCAGCGCGCCCGCCATCACCCCGCCGCTCATGCCCCAGCCCGCGAAACCCGTCGCCACGTACGTGTGCCGGGCCCCCGGGTGCAGCCGCCCCACGTACGGCACCCGGTCCGGCGTCCAGTTGTCCTGGGTCGCCCACCGGTGGGTGAAGCCCATGTCCCCGAACCGCTCACGCGCCCAGCCCTCCAGCCGCGCGAACCGCTCGCCCACCTCGCCCTCGCGCCGCTCCGTCCCGGGCGGGAACTTCTCCCCGGTGACGATCAGCATGCGCCGCCCCTCCTCCCCGTACGGCGCCGTCCGCACCGACCGCGTCCCGCCCTCCGGCGTCAGGAACGCACCGCCCGGATCCCGCTCCGCCGGCACGGGCCCCGCCACCACCAGCTCCCGCACCGGCTCCATCCGCAGGAACAGCAGCGACCGGTCGAACACCGGGTAGTGCGTGGCCACCACCACGTCCCGCGCCACCACCGCGTACCCCCGCTCCGTGATCACCTCGCACGGCCGGCCCTCGCGCAGCTCCGTCACCCGGGTCCGCTCGTGGATCCGGCCGCCCAGCCGCTCCAGGTCCGCCGCCAGCGCCAGCAGGTACTTCCGCGGATGGAACTGCGCCTGGTCCTCCACCCGCACCGCGCCGGCCACCGGGAACGGCAGCGGCACCTCCGTCACGTACGACGCCGCGAGCCCCGCCGCCCTGGCCGCCTCCGCCTCGGCCTCCAGCTCACCGGCCCGCCCGGGGTCCTCCGTGTACGTGTACGCCGGGAGCCGCTCCAGGTCGCAGTCGACGCCCAGCTCCTCGCTCACCTCGGCGACGTGCTCCACAGCCTGCTGCTGCGACCGCGCGTAGAGCCGGGCCGCCCGCGCCCCGTGCACGGCGTGTATCTCCGCGTACACCAGGCCGTGCAGCGCCGACAGCTTGGCCGTGGTGTGCCCGGTCACGCCGGAGGCGATCCGGTCCGCCTCCAGCAGCACCACCGGATGCCCCGCACGGGCCAGCTCCCACGCCGTGCACAGGCCCGCCACACCCCCGCCCACGACCGCGACCTCCGTCTCGACGGACCCTTCGAGCGCCGGCCGTGCGGGCCCCGGCGCGTACTCCATCCACAGCGATCCGGTACGGGCGTCGAAGACCATGGGTCCACTCCTCGGGACACGTCGGGCCGCCACCGCACGGGTGCGGAGACGTCCGGTACCGGGGTACCCATCGCGGGGGATTGAACGCCCCGGGGATGCGCACTCGTACGCCATGACACACATCAGCCCCGACCCCGACCCCGCGAACACCCCCGGCCTGGACGCCGGAGGCGGCGTACCGCCCGGCGAGACCCCGCCGGGCGAGAGCAGCATGCCGGAGGCGGGCCCACGGGACATGGCCTACAACCCGCCGACCGGCTGGGCCAAGGGCCCGCTGGTCCTGATCTTCCTGATCGTGCTGCTGGTCGTCGTCGGCCTCGGCGCGATGGCGGTGCACGTCGTCCTCTGAGCCCGCGGAGTCCTCCGGACCGGACCCCTGACCTGGGCCGGCACCCGGCGGTACCGTCACACCATGGACACTCCGGGCACCACGCGCGGAACCGGCGGAACCGGCGGAACCGGCGGAACCGGCGGCCCCGGCGGCACGGCGGCACCCCGCGGCGACCCCGGCCTCTTCGGCCCCCGGTCGGTCACCTGGCACCTGCACAGCGACCCCATGATGTGGGTCGCCGGCGTACGCGCCCTGTACCTCCAGGCCCTGCACCCCGCCGCCGTACGCGGCGTCATGATCAACAGCACGTTCATGGACGACCCCTGGGGCCGCCTCAACCGCACCGCCGACTTCATCGGCACCCTCACCTACGGCACCACCGAGGCCGCCGAACGCGCCGGCGCGCGCGTACGCCGCGTCCACCGCCTCCTCGGCGTCGACGACCCCGCGCTGCTCCTCTGGGTGCACTGCGCCGAGGTCGACTCGTACCTCCACGTCCTGCGCCGCTCCGGACTGCCCGTCGACGACGCCCTCGCCGACCGCTACCTCACCGAACAGCGCACCTCCGCCCGCCTCGTCGGCCTCGACCCCGGCGAAGTCCCCGGCACGGCCGCCGAGCTCGCCGCGTACTTCACGGCCGTACGGCCCGTACTCGCCGCAGGCGACGACGCACGCGCCGTCGAGGCGTTCCTGCGCCGGCCGCCCGTCCCCGCCCCGCTCGTCCCGGCGCGTGCCCTGCTCTGGCGGCGCGTGGCCGGCCTCGCGTACCAGTCCCTGCCCCCGTACGCCCACGCCCTGTACGGCACTCCCGCGCCGCCCCCGGACACCGTCACACGCCGGCTCACCGCCACCGGTGGCCTGCTGCGCCGGGTGCCCGGCCGGCTCCGCTGGCAGCGGCCGCCCCGGCACATCCTGAAAGCCATGGCCAGACTCGGTCCCGACGCCCGGCCGGCCCCGTACAAACTCCGCAGACAGGGCGCCATACTGGACGGGCCGGGGAGGGCGGAGGAGCGGACCGACGGGGGCGACAGCACGCGATGGCGGACACCAGGCTGATCCACGGCCGCTACCGGCTGCTGGAGGTGATCGGGCGCGGCGGCATGGGCGAGGTGTGGCGGGCCACGGACGAGTCCCTCGGCCGCCGGGTCGCCGTCAAGTGCCTCAAGCCGCTGGGTCCGCGGCACGACCCGAACTTCGTCCGCGTGCTGCGTGAACGCTTCCGCCGCGAGGCCCGGGTGGCCGCCTCGCTCCAGCACCGGGGCGTCACCGTCGTCCACGACTTCGGCGAGTCGGACGGCACGCTCTTCCTCGTCATGGAGCTCCTCGAAGGCCGCAACCTCAGCCAGCTCCTGGAGGACAACAGGCACCACCCGCTGCCCGTGCACGACGTCGTCGACATCGCGGAGCAGGTCGCGGACGCCCTCGCGTACACGCACCGGCAGGGCATCGTGCACCGCGACCTGAAACCCGCCAACATCGTGCGGCTCTCCGACGGCGGCGTGAAGATCTGCGACTTCGGCATAGCGCGCCTCGGCGCCGACATCGGCTTCACCTCGCGGCTCACCGGCGGCGGCATCGCCATGGGAACGCCGCACTACATGTCGCCCGAGCAGATCAGCGGCGGCCACGTCGACCACCGCAGCGACCTGTACTCGCTGGGCTGCGTCCTGTACGAGATCGCCACCGGCGTCCCGCCGTTCGACCAGGACGACGCGTGGGCCGTCCTCGTCGGCCACCGGGACACGCCGCCGGAGCCGCCGCGCACGCACCGCGCCGAACTGCCCCCGCTCTTCGAGCGGATCGTCCTCGACCTGCTCGCCAAGGCCCCGGACGCCCGCCCCGCCGACGCCGGCGACCTGCGACGCCGCATCACCGGCGCCCGACGCGTCGTCATCCCCGCGGACCCGGGGCTCCGCGCGGACCCCGGCTTCCGCACCGCCGGCGGGGGTTACGGCGCCGCCCCCGCGCCCTTCCCTCCGGCGCCCGCCCACACGCCCGCGTCCCCGTCCGCCCCCGCGCCC
>NZ_JABWDV010000324.1:0-23355 GCF_013362995.1 Streptomyces sp. TRM64462
GGCACCGCAGGGCTACGGCGGGCCGTCCGGCCTCGAACAGCCGGTCCGGTCGCGGCCGGGCGGCGGCCGGCCACGTACCGGCGGAGGGTCCTTCGCGGGACCTCCCGCCGCCATGGCACCTGCGGCTCCCGGCCGGGCTGCTCCGCCACCGTCGTCTCCGGCTCCGGCTCAGTCTCCGGCTCCGTTGCCGTCTCCGGCTCCGGTGGCCGGTCCGCCGCAGCCGAGCGGTGCCGAGCTCGACTACGCCGCCCTCGTCCTGTGCGGCCCCGACGAGCGAGGAGATCGCAGGGGCCGGCTGTTCCCCGACTCGCCCTTCGACGCGGTGGCAGCCGAGTACCGCCGCCGCGCCGAGGCGGTGGCCGCGCTGCCGCTGCCCGGGCACGCCGTCCGGCCCCGCGAGTCGGCGGGCTCCTTCGACCACCGCTTCGACGCCACCGCCCGCGCCGACATTCCGTCGGACGGCACCTGGCACACCGTCACCGTCGGCGAGATCCCGGTCGGGCTGCGCACCGAGTACGTCTGTGTGCCGTCCGTCGAGCAGACCGTGTACGCGACGTCGGTCCTCTCCAACGCCACCGGCCAGGCGCTGCTGGCCGGCCCGGTGGAGGTCACCGTCGACGACGAGTTCCTGCTGACCGCCGCGCTGCCCACGCTCGCCCCCGGCGGGGTCCGCCGGGTGGGGCTCGGGCCGGCCGAGGGCATCCGGGTCACCCGCCGTACGAACGTCCACGAGTCGGCCTCGGGCCTGCGCAACCACACCACCGTGCTGGACCACCGCGTCCACGTGGAGCTGGCCAACCGGCTCGCGAGGCCCGTCACCGTCGAGGTCCGCGAGCGGGTGCCGGTCACCTCCGATCCGGACGTGCGGATCGAGGAACGTGCCGACTGGACGGCACCCGAGACGGGCGCAGGGCCCGAGCAGCACGCACCCGGTACCCGCGTCTGGCGGGTGGACCTGCCCGCCGGCGGCACCGCCGCCCTCGACGGCGGCTACGAGATCCGCATCCCGGCCGGCAAGGCCCTGGTCGGCGGCAACCGCAGGAGCTGACACACGCCATGTCCACGGCCCCGCCCGCACCCCCGTCCACGGCCCCGTCCACGGCCCCGAAGCCGATCGCCCTTCCCGTCACCGCCGTCACCTGCCTGGAGGACCGCGCCCACATCGAGCGCACCGCCGCGCTCGACCTGGCGGCCGGGGTCCAGCGGCTGCGCCTGGGACCGGTCAGTGCGCTGGCCGTCGACCGTACCCTCCACGCCGAGCTGACCGCCGATCACCCGGCGACCGTGCTGGACGTGCGGATCGTCCGTAGCTGGACGCCGCGCGGGCCGCTGCCGTCCACCGACGACGACTCCGCCCTGCGCCACCGCGTCCACGCCATCGAAGAGGAGCGGCTCACCCTGGAGCAGCGACGCGACCGGCTGCGGTCCCGTCTCGACCTGCTCGGCCGCCTCGCCGCCGATCTGCTGCGGGAGATCGGCGAAGGCGCCGGCTCCGGGGAGTGCGACGGGCCCCGCTGGGCCCGCGAACTGGACCGGGTGGACGCCGAGCGCGACACGTACGGCGAGGAACTCCGCGCCGTGGAGGCCCGGCTGGCCGCGCTCGCCGCCGAGCTCGGGGAGAACGAGCGAGCCATGGAGCTCTCCGAGCAGGAGCCGGCCGAGCTGGTCGGCCATGTCGAGCTGACCGTGGAGGCCGCGGCTGCCGGGCCGGCCCGGCTGTGCCTGAGCCACCTCACGCCGTGTGCGCTGTGGCGGCCCGCCTACCGGGCGGTGCTCGACGGGGACTCCCTGACGCTGGAGACGGAGGCGATGGTCTGGCAGCGCACCGGCGAGGACTGGTCGGGCGTACGGCTGACGTTGTCGACGGCCCGGTCGGCCGTGGCCACCGATCCACCGCGGCTCGCCGAGGACCGGCTGACGCTCAAGGACCGCTCCGCCGCGGAGCGCCGCACGGTCGACGTCGAGCTGCGCGAGGAGGAGATCGGGGACCTCGGTCCGGCACCGGTGCTCGGCCTTCCGGGAGTGGACGACGGCGGCGAGGCGCGGGTGCTGAGCGCCCCTGCGCCGGTCTCCGTGCCCGGGGACGGCCGCGCCCACCGGGTGCCGCTCTCCGTCTTCACGACGGGCGCGAGGAGCGAGTACGCCTGCTCACCCGAGCTGTCGCCGCTGGTCACCCAGGTGGTGCGGTTCGACAACCGGTCCGGTCACGCGCTGCTGGCCGGGCCCGTGGACCTGGTGCGCGACAGCGGGTTCAGCGGCCGCGGCACGCTCGACTTCGCCGCCCCCGGCGCCCCCGTCGAGCTGGCCTTCGGCAGCCGCGACGACCACCGGGTGGTCCGGGAGGCCGAGGAGTCCCGCGACTCCGCCGGAATCACCCAGCGGACCGTGGTCACCCGCACGGTGCGGCTGCATCTGTCCCGGTTCTCCGCCCCCGGCGAGCACGACGAACGCCTGGTCGTCCTGCGGGAGCGGATCCCGGTCTCCGAGGTGTCGGCGGTGGAGGTGCGCCTGCGCGAGGAGGCCTGCTCCCCGGCGCCCGACCTGGTCGACGCCGAGGGCATCGCCCGCTGGGACGTCACCCTCCCTCCGGGCGGCCGCCGTACGGTCACGCTCGTCTACGAGCTGTCGGCGAAGGGCAGAGTCGTCGGACTCTGAGCGGCGGCCCGGAGCCCGAGTTCTTGTTACGCCGTCGTGCCCTGCGTGTTCTCTCAGCTGTGCGGTCTGCGGTGCGCAACCATACGGACGCCGTTTCCACGTCGAGAGCGGCAGCCAGCAGAAGGAAGCACCGAGACAGAAAGAAGGACGGACGTGTCCGGCAGCGAAAGCGAGAACCCGGCAATCCCCTCCCCGACCCCCACCGCGACTCGACCCAAGACGAACCGGGACTGGTGGCCGAATCAGCTCGACCTTCAGGTTCTCCACCAGCACTGGTCCCGCTCCAATCCGATGGACGAGGACTTCGACTACGCGAAAGAATTCGCGACCCTCGACCTCGGTGCGCTGAAGCAGGACGTCTTCGACGTGATGACGGCGTCCCAGGACTGGTGGCCGGCCGACTACGGACACTACGGGCCGCTCTTCATCCGGATGAGCTGGCATGCCGCCGGAACCTACCGGATCGCCGACGGCCGGGGCGGTGGCGGCAGCGGTGCTCAGCGCTTCGCGCCCCTCAACAGCTGGCCGGACAACGCGAGCCTCGACAAGGCACGCCGTCTGCTCTGGCCGGTGAAGCAGAAGTACGGCCGGAAGATCTCCTGGGCCGATCTTCTGGTTTTCGCGGGCAACTGCGCCATGGAATCGATGGGGTTCAAGACGTTCGGGTTCGGTTTCGGGCGCGAGGACATCTGGGAGCCCGAGGAGATCTTCTGGGGGCCCGAGGACACATGGCTCGGAGATGAGCGCTACAGCGGCGACAGAGAACTCGCCGGTCCTTTCGGCGCCGTGCAGATGGGCCTGATCTATGTGAATCCGGAAGGGCCCAACGGAAATCCGGATCCGCTGGCGGCCGCCCGGGACATTCGCGAGACATTCGGCCGTATGGCGATGAACGACGAGGAGACGGTCGCACTCATCGTCGGCGGCCACACGTTCGGCAAATGTCATGGTGCGGTCGATGTCCAGTACATCGGCCCGGAACCCGAGGCCTGTCCCATCGAGCAGCAGGGTCTCGGCTGGAGGAACACGTACGGCAGCGGCAAGGGCGCCGACGCGCTCACCAGTGGGCTGGAGGGCGCATGGACCTCCGAGCCGACGAAGTGGGACAACGGATACCTGGACAACCTGTTCGGGTACGACTGGGAGCTGACGACGAGTCCCGCCGGTGCGAAGCAGTGGACGCCCACGGATCCGTCGGCCCAGGGCACGGTGCCCGATGCTCATGATCCGTCGAAGCGGCACGCTCCGATGATGCTGACGACGGACCTCGCGCTGAAGTCGGATCCGGTGTACGGGCCGATCGCGAGGAGCTTCCACCAGAACCCGGAGAAGCTCGCGGTGGCGTTCGCCAAGGCGTGGTACAAGCTGCTGCACCGCGACATGGGACCCGTGTCGCGGTACCTGGGCCCGTGGATTCCCGAGCCGCAGCTGTGGCAGGACCCCGTCCCCGAGGTCGATCACGAACTGGTCGCGGACGCGGATGTCGCCGCCCTCAAGGGCAGGATCCTCGACTCTGGGCTCTCCGTCTCCCAGCTGGCCGCGACCGCTTGGGCGTCGGCGGCGAGCTTCCGCGGCACCGACAAGCGCGGCGGGGCAAACGGGGCACGGATTCGGCTCGCGCCGCAGAGGGACTGGGAGGTCAACGCTCTCCCCGAGGTGGCCGAGGTGCTGCGCACCCTCGAACAGGTCCAGCAGGACTTCAATGCCTCGCAGACCGGCGGGAAGAAGGTCTCACTCGCCGACCTGATCGTCCTGGGCGGGTGCGCGGCCGTCGAGCAGGCGGCGAAGAACGCCGGGCACGACATCACGGTGCCGTTCGCGCCGGGACGCACGGACGCCACGCAGGAGCAGACCGACGTGGAGTCGTTCGCGGTGCTCGAACCCAAGGCGGACGGGTTCCGCAACTACCTCCGGGCGGGAGAGAAGCTGTCGCCGGAGACCCTCCTGCTGGACCGTGCCAACCTGTTGACGCTGACCGCTCCCGAGATGACGGTTCTGATCGGCGGCATGCGGGCCCTGAACACCGGGTTCAACCGATCCCCGCACGGCGTCCTCACTGACCGGCCGGAGGCGTTGACCAATGACTTCTTCGTCAACCTGCTCGACATGGGCACGGAGTGGAAGGCGTCGACGTCGGCTGAGAACGTGTTCGAAGGCCGGGATCGCGCCACGGGTGACCTCAAGTGGACCGCCACCGCCGTCGACCTGGTCTTCGGTTCGCACTCCCAGCTCCGAGCCGTCTCGGAGGTCTACGCGTCCAGGGACGCGGCGGACAAGTTCGTGCGTGACTTCGTGGCGGCGTGGGACAAGGTGATGAACCTCGACCGGTTCGACCTCCGCTGAGCCCGATGTCCCGGTCGGCGGCTCGTCGGCCGACCGGGACATCTCCGGATCTTCTTGTCACCCACTCGTCACCTAAAGGACCGGGATCTCGAAGTGCACGACCCCGGTTCCGCCGCCGGGCACGTCCGTCCGCTCGTCGCAGACCACCTTCCCCAGCGACCGCCACAGCCCCATCGCGCCTGGCGAGTGCGGGTACGTGTGCAGGTACAGCGAGCGGTAACCGCCGTCCGCCTTCGCGAACTCCACCAGTCCCGCGACCAGTCGCCCGGCCAGGCCCCGACGCCGGTGCTCCGGGCGTACGTACACCCGCCGCAACTGCCCGGTCTCGCCTGACGGATACCTCTCGGCCAGCCAGCTCGGGCTCGGCGGGTGCGCCGGACCTCGCGCATCCAACGCGGCCGTGGCCGCGACCGTCCCGTCACGGACGTCGACGGCCACGAGCAGTGTGTGCCGCGGCGGGGCCAGGTAGAAGGCCACCGGGTCGATGATGTCGCCGTGCCAGCGCGGCACGTACCCGGTTCCGAAGTCCCGGTAGACGGCGTCGAGCATCACCGCCCGCGCCTCGTCCACGTCGTCCACGGTCGCGGCCCGGATGCAGTAACCACTCACCTGCACATCATAGGCAAGAGCGCGGAGGCGAGCGGCCGGGAATGCCCCCTACCAGAAGTCGGGCAGGCTGTAGCGGTAGGTGTTGGTCTGGTGCCAGTAGTGGTTGCCGTCGACCCACACGGCCACGCCCCGCAGGAAGCGCAGCACGCTCGGGACGGGGCAGGCGGCGGCGAGGTCGGCCGCTGCGGCCTCGAAGTCGTGCATGAGCTCGTTGTGGACCTCGACGGCCTTCAGGTAGGCGTCCCGTTCGGAGCACTTCTCCCGTTCGGCGATCACCACGGGCAGGTTCAGGTGCCGGCCGGGGCTTGCCAGTTCCTTGGTGTACGAGTAGAGGTCGTTGACGATGGTGGTCGCGTTGCCGGCGAGCGCGATGACCCGCTGCATGTCGGGCCGGGCGTGCAGGTCGGCCGGCAGCTCGTATCCGCCGACGGTGTCCGTGATGGTGGGACAGGGGCGGAAGTTGTTGAACTGGCGCATCGCCAGGTACTCCCACACCTCGGGAACGTGCTCCGTCTCGGCCCATGCGGCCTCGGCGAGGTACCCCATGTGCAGCCGGGCCATGTCGTGCCGGAACCGGTCGGCCTGGGAGGGCGTGGCCTGCTGGACGAAGTACTCCATGGCGGAGCGGTACGCGCGCCGGGGGGCGTCCGACTGGAGCGACTCCGCCCACTCCGGCGCGTACTCCTTCGTCGTGTGCAGCGGGTCGAGAGCCGTGTGCGCCAGCAGAAGGCGGCTGCCGAGACCGACGGGCGAGCCGCCGTGATCCTCGCAGTAGCAGTCGTCGACCGCGTTCTCGGCGACCATCAGGCGCGCGGCGACCATCAGGTGGTCGACGGTCGGCGCGTCCGGGTGGCAGGCGACCATGTAGCGGCCGACGGAGAAGCCGTCGAACTGGTCCTCCCACTCCGGGGGGTACACCTGGGCCTCGTCCACCGCCCATGCCTTGATCCTGCGGCTGACCTCCGCCACCCGCGCCTGATCCGGCTCCGGCACCGGGTGGTGGTAGAGGCCCGGGATCGCGTTGCCCTCCGGCGCCGACTCGGGCGCCGCCGGCTCCGGCGACTCCTCGCGCCGGACCAGGTGCAGGCCCGCCGTGCCCAGACCGCTGGGGCCGCGCAGGATCCCTTCCGGTGCGGGGCCCGTTCGCCCCACCGCGACGGCGCCGACGGCGTGCTCGGGCCCTGTCGGGGGGACGGGGACGGAGGGCGGGCCCGGCAGGTCGGGCCACGCACCCTCGGCCCCGAAGGTGTGGGCGCGGGCGGCGGGCAGGCTCGGCTGCAGAGGGGAAAGCCCAGGCTCGGGCATCCGTAGCTCCTTGGTGAGGTGGGGGGCTGTCCCGGATCCCGGGCGGGCTCGCGCTGCCCGGGACGGTCCGGACCGTCGTGGCCGTCGGACGGGTCCACCAGTTTCGCCTGACCGCGAGTCGCATGTTCTCCAACACGCCGAGCACCGCTCGTACGCGCGCCGGCCTCGACCCGGTGGCGCCGGGTCATCAGGCCGTCGGCACCGCAGCGGGTCCGGGGAAGGTGACGCCGCAGTTCCTCGGAGGCCACCCGCAGACGGCGGGCGGTGATCTGAACGGTGCCGCCTGCGGCAGCGCGGGAGTGCGCCGAAGTGACCAGGCTGTCATGACGCCGGGCGGCACGGATGCGTCCGGCGGTCATCCGGCGGTCAGGGTGGTCCACTTCTGGTTGGAGCCGCCGTGGCAGTCCCACAGGTGGAGCTGCGTGCCGTCGGCCGTGGAGAAGCCCGGGACGTCGAGGCAGCGGCCGGATGCGGGGTTGCGGTAGCCGCCGTTGTAGGGCTGCCACACCTGGTTGGCGCCGCCGTGGCAGGACCAGAGCTGCACCTTGGTGCCGTTGGCGGTGCCCCCGCCGGAGGCGTCGAGGCACTTGCCCATGGAGCGCAGGGTGCCGTCGGTGTAGGCGGACCAGAACTGGTTGGCGCCGTCGCCGCAGCTCCACGTCTGCACGGCGGTCCCGTCGGCGGTGCCGACGCCCTTGACGTCCATGCATTTCCCGGCGATTCCGGACTGTACGCGTGCGGGGGCGGGGGCCGGGTTCCTCAGCCACCCCGCGCTGTCCGCGGCCTGGACGCCGCGGTGGAAGGCGTCGGCCATCTTCTGGTAGCCGGTGTCGTTGGGGTGCAGGGCGTCGGCCAGGTCGGCCGTGGTCAGGCTGCTCATGTCGACGTATGCGACGCGTTTGCCCGCGGCCTGTGCTTCCCTGACGATGTGGGGGATGGCCTGGTTGTACGCGCCCCGGTGCTGCTCCTCCGTGGCGCTGGTGGACACGACCAGGGAGGCCACGAGGACGGTCGCGTCGGGGGCGGCGGCGGTGATCTGGCCGACCAGGGACTTCAGCCGGGCGGTGGCGGTGGAGACCTGGTAGGAGCCGTTGAGGTCGTTGGTGCCGATGTGCAGCGTCACGACATTGGGTCGGTAGCGGGTGAGCGAGGCGTCGGCGAGTGCGGCGATCTGGTCGATGCGGTATCCCGAGTGGCCCTGGTTGTCCGGGTCGGGCATCGAGCCGCCCCGCAAGGTGCCCGCGAAGTCCAGCGGGTGGCCGTCCGCCGCGAGCCTGTCCCACAACGGCGCCCGGTAGCCGTTGCCCGTACTGCTTCCCACGCCCCAGGTTATCGAGTCGCCCAACGGCATGACCCGCAGAGGCGTGTCGGAGGCGGCGGAGGCAGGGGCCACCCCTGCCGCTGTGACCCCGAGCACGGCGGCGACAAGCGTGATCAGGGGTCGGATCCAAGACCTTCTCATGGAGTTCCCTCTCTTCTGCGCGTGATTGCTGAATCAGCGGGGCTGATCGCCGTCGCGGGTTACGGGAGCGTGGTCCACTTCTGGTTGTTCTGGCCGTTGCAGGTCCACAGGATGATGGGGGTCCCGTTGGCGGTTCCGGCCCTGTTTGCGTCGAGGCACAGACCGGCGTGGACGTTGCGGATCGACCCGTCGGCCTGCGTGGTCCACTTCTGGTTGTTCTGGCCGTTGCAGGGCCAGATGATGACCGGCGTGCCGTTGGTGGTGCCCTGGTCGGAGGCGTCCAGGCACTTGTCGCCGTAGACGCGGATCTCGCCTCCGGCCCACGTGGTCCAGAGCTGGTTGGCGGCGGTGTGGCAGTCCCAGATCAGCGCCTGCGTCCCGGCCGCGGTGGAGGCGCGGTCCACGTCCAGGCAGCGGCCTGACCCGGTACCGCGCAGGCGTGCGGTGGTGGCGGCCAGCGGGCTCCCGCCGGTCATCTTGAACACGGCGACACCGTGCGCGGGTACGCTCGCGGTGACCTGCCCGGACGTGCTGGACGTGCCGCCGGTCCACAGGTCGGTGAGGGTGAACGGCCCGCCGGTGAGGCCGACCTGGGCGGCCGTGGCGGTGATGGTCGTGGTGCTGTCACTCCGGTTGAACAGGCCCACGGCGACCGAGCCGTCGGACAGGGGCTTGGCGAACACCTCGGTGCTGCCGTCGTCGCGCACCTTGCGGCCGCCCGCGCCCAGCGGGTCCTGGTTCACCGCGACCAGGCGGGGGTTGCGCAGGATGGCGCTCACGTCGGCGGACATGGTGCGGATGTCGTTGCCGGCCATGAGCGGGGCCGCCATCAGCGCCCACAGGGCGAAGTGGGAGCGGGACTCGGTCAGTGACAGGCCGGGGCGGCCGACGACCAGCATGTCCGGGTCGTTCCAGTGGCCCGGACCCGACTGCGCGGCCAGGGGCGCGGTGACGTCCAGGACGTTGCCGACGCCCATCGGGTAGCTGTTGGTGTTGTTGTTCTGCCAGATGTCGAGCAGGTCCTCGGTCGTCCGCCAGAGGTCGGCGACCTGGCCCCAGTTGTACTTGTCGCCGGTGGGGGCGTGGAAGCTGTTGGGGTTGATGCTGTAGACGATCGGGCGGCCGGTGGCGCGCAGGGCGTCGCGCATGAGGGTGAACCGCTCGACCTGCTCGCTGAGGGTGCCGCTGCCGGAGCACCAGTCGTACTTGAGGTAGTCGACGCCCCAGGCGGCGAACGTGGCGGCGTCCTGGGCCTCGTGCCCCTTGCTGCCCGTGGAGCCGGGGTAGGTGCCCACGCCCTGCGCGCAGGTTTTCTCGTTGGGCGCCTGGTAGATGCCGAACTTCAGGCCCTTGCTGTGGATGTAGTCCCCGAGCGCCTTCATGCCGCTGGGGAACTTGGTCGGGTTGGCCCGGAGGTTGCCCGCCGCGTCGCGCTGCGGGTCGAACCAGCAGTCGTCGACGACGACGTACTGGTAGCCGGCGTCCTTCATGCCCGAGGACACCATCGCGTCGGCGGCCTGGCGGACCTGTGCCTCGGTGATCCCGCATCCGAAGCTGTTCCAGCTGTTCCAGCCCATGGGCGGGGTGAGCGCGGGGCTGCCCGGCGCGGCCGTGGCAGCCGTGGCGGTCGTTCCGGCGGAGGCGGTGACGCAGGCGGTGAGCGTCAGTGCGGTGGCCGCGAGGAGACGCAGCAGTCGTCTGTGTAAGGGAACCATGGGGGTGGTCCTTCCTGGCCCGCACAACGGAAGCCGCTGTGCGGGCCTGAGGGGAACGGTCACGAGCTGGTGATCATGTGCGCGCGGATCAGCGCTGCAGGGTCAGGAGGCCCGGCCGGTACGGCAGTAGCCCGTAGGGGGTGCCTTGTGGAGTGTCGGGGCTGCGGCCCTGGTAGAGGAACCGCAGGTTGCAGGGGTCGATGGTCATGGTCTGGTCGGCATTGACGCGGATCAGGTCACCGTGGCTGATGTCGTTGGTCCAGGTGGCATTGCTGTTGGCCTTGCCCGCGAAGGGGTTGCTCTCGGTGGCGGCCTGCGGGGTCCACGGACCGTTCAGGCTGGAGGCGGTGAACGAGCGGAAGAAGCGGTGCTCAGTCACACCCCGAGCCTCGACGATCATGAGGTACTGGTTCTGGCCCTGGACCTTGTAGACCTCCGGCGCCTCGAACAGGTTCTTCACCGTGTCGCTCATGATCTTCGTGTACGACGAGCCGAAGCCGGCCGGGAAGTTCCCGAGCGGCATGGTCGACCTGTAGATGCCGCCGAGGTCATCGGCGAAGAACAGGTACATGTTCTGGTCGTCGGCGATCAGGGTCGGGTCGATCGGGCCGCCTACGGGGAGGCTGCCGGTGAACAGCGGCTGCGGGGCGGACCAGCCGTTGGGGTCGGTGGGGTCGCTGGACGTGCGGTAGGTGAAGGGCCAGGGGGTACCCCACCCGTTCGATGCCAGCACCCAGATGTTCTTGGTCGAGAGGTAGAACAGTTTGGGCGCCACCGCGGTGCCCTGGTTCATCCCGGTCTGGGTGGCCGTCGCCATGTCCGACCAGTTCGTGAAGGGGCGGAACGCCATCGTGCCCCACGACGATCCGTCAGGAGTGGGCGCAGAAGTGGTCGCGTAGACCAGGTTCTGACCGTTGTACGGCACGGTGGTGAAGTCCTTCAGCGCGGCCCATCCGTTCGCCGGCTGGGCCAGCGGGCCGGTCGACGTCCACTGGTATGTCGACGGAAGAGAACACGTGGGCGACGTCCCGGGCAGGCCGGTCCACTTCTGGTTGCTGCCGCCGTTGCACGCCCAGAGCTGCACCGCCGTGCCGTTGGCCGTACCGGCGCCCGAAACGTCCAGGCACAGCCCGGACTCCACGGCGACGATCGCGCCGTCGGCGTTGACCCGCCACTGCTGGTTCGCGCCGCCGTTACAGCTCCAGATCACCGGCCGGGTCCCGGCCGAGGTGGCGCCGCCCGGAACGTCCAGGCACTTGTTGCCGTACACGGTCAGCCGGTTGTCGTCCGTCAGTGTCCACTGCTGGTTGGTCCCGCCGTGGCAGTCCCAGATGTGCAGGTTCGTGCCGTCGGTCTGGCCGGCGTTCGGCACATCGAGACACCGGTCGGAACCAACGCCGCGTAAGGCGCCGCTGGCGGCCGCCTGAGCCGGGCCGGCTACGAGCATCGCCGCCAAGGCGGCCATGGTCGCGACCGCGGCGGCGAGCACCGCAGACGGACGTCTGCGGCTGAAACTGTGTCTGCGCATGCGGGACCTCGTCATCCAGTCGGTGTGGTGCGGGCACCCTGACTATTCGCAATACCGAACAAGGGTCGAAGTATCGAGCAACTGGATAATGAGAGACCCGTTGATCACCGTCAATACCCCCCGCACATAATTCGCCTTCCGAAACGTTCGCGGGCACGAACAACCCCCGCCGCGCGCCGGCGCACCGATGTCGACGGGCGAAGGCCGGTTCCCGGTGTCACGCTGGGTTCACACAAGATCCACGGAAGGGAGTCATCACCGTGATCACCACGGACTTCGCACCCGGTTCGCCCTGCTGGCTCGACCTCGGCGCCCCCGACATCCGTGCCGCCGCGGCCTTCTACGGCACCGTGCTCGGATGGGACTACGAGTCCATGGGCGAGGGTGGAGACATGGAAGGCGGCATGTTCCGCAGAGACGGCAAGAACGTCGCCGGCCTCGGCAAGCTCACCGAAGAGGGGGCCCGCTCGGCCTGGATGATCTACTACAGCGTCACCGACGCGGACGCCACGACCCAGGCCGTCGAGCGCGCCGGCGGCACGGTGCGGGTGGCACCGACGGACCTCGACGAATGGGGCCGAATGGCGCAGTACAGCGACCCGCTGGGAGGTCAGTTCGCCGTCTGGCAGCCGGGAACGAACAAGGGCGTCGAGCTGGTGGACCAGCCGGGCTCCCTGTCCTGGACCGAGCTGTACACGAGCGACGCCGCGGCCGCGAAGGAGTTCTACGGCGGCATCTTCGGCTGGCAGTTCAGTGACATGGAGCTGCCCGGTGGCGGGGGCACGTACTCCCTCATCACCCCCGCCGGGCTTCCCGAGGAGCGCATGCACGGCGGCCTCATGGAACTCCCCAAGGAGAACCTCGCCCTGACGAACGGACGGCCGTACTGGCACCCGGTCTTCCATGTCACCGACTGCGACGCCACGGTCCGCAAGGTCACCGAGAACGGCGGCAGCGTGCAGATGGGACCGGAGGACGCGGAGGGAGTCGGCCGACTGGCCGTCTGCCTCGACCCGTCGAACGCGGACTTCGTGGTGCTCACCCCGGTCTCCGGCTGAGCCCCGGCACGCTCTGGTCGGTGCCGTCACCAGCCTATCGGCAGGCCGGCGAGGAACGAGGTGAGCCGGTCGGCGATGAGGCGGTCGTCGCGGGCCGAGTAGTGCCAGTCGCAGCCCAGGAAGTCCAGGTCCGAGCCGTCGAGGAACCAGTAGCGGACCCCGCTGTCGCCTGCGTCGTTGCGCGTCTTGACCACCTGCTGGACATGGCCGGCGAACTGGCCGGCGCCGACCGCCACGATGGTCGTGCCGGCCCCGTAGCGCGTCCGGAGCTTCTGGAGGAAGTCGCCGTAGGCGGTGCGGTAGCCGGCGGCGAGACTGTCGGGCGTCCACGGCTCACCGGGGTTGACGGCGGTCGAGAAGTCGTTGGTGCCGAGGTTGACCACCACGACCTGGGGGCGCCAGGTGCCCGGGTTCTGCCAGACGTCGCCGGACACGTTCAGCAGGGCACGGTCGTAGAAGGTCCGGTAGGTGATGTCCGGTGAGTGTCCGTTGTAGTTGCGCACCATGCCGAGGCCCGAATAGGCGTTGAGCTGGTAGTCGGCGTTCAGCCGCCGGGCGGTGAGGGCGCCGTAGCTCACGTCGGCGTTGGTGGTCCGCCTGACCTGGTCCCAGGTGCAGGTGCGGGAGGTCGAGAGGTTGCCGTAGCCCACCGTGAGGGAGTCCCCGATGAACTCGATCTGGCGGCTGCGGGCCGTCGGTTTGCCCAGTACGGCCCCGCCGGGTGCGGCGACGAAGCCTCCGAACGTGCTGGTGTCCCCTGGGGTGTCGTTGCGTTTGACGAGCCGGACGGTGTGCGTGTTGTTGGACAGGCCGTTGATCCAATGTGTGGTGTTGCCGGGTGTGATGAGCGTGGCCACGGTGACGCCGTCGACCTGGACGTCGTAGTCGGCGGCCGAGTCGTTGAGCACGACGCCCACGCCGGTGCCCCTGACGGTGCCCTCGAAGTACACGCCCGGCCAGCTGTACCGCACCGTGTTTCCGCTGTCCTTGACCCGCCCGGCGGTGTGCACCTGCGCCAGCACTCCCGTCACGCGGACGAGTCGCCACTGCTGGTTGGCTCCGCCCCAGTCGGTGTACTGGACGGCCTTGGCGCCGTCCGCGGTGGAGCCGCCCTGTACCTCGACGGCCTTGCCGCTGCCCCGGTTGACCAGCCGGACGTGGCCCTCCGGGGAGTCGGCGAGCCGGAACTGCTGGTTGGTGCCGCCCAGGTCGCTCCACTGCACGATGTCCGCGCCGTCGGCGGTGGAGTGGCTGTACACGTCCAGCACCTTGCCGGAGTGCTGTGCCTTGAGCCGGTAGTAGCCGCCGCCCGAGTCGACGAACTGGAACCGCTGGTTGGGCCCGTCGTGGCGGGTCCACTGCTGGACGGCCGCGCCGTCGCCGGTGGCCGCGCCGGAGATGTCGAGCGCCTTGCCGCTGCCCCGGTTGACCAGCACGTACCACGCGTTCGTATCCACGGTCGCCGCCTGCGCCGTCCCGGCGGCGCCCACGCCCGTCAGCAGCGCGGCCAGCAGGGCGCCCACCGCGGTGAGCACTGCCGTCCACCTGCCGGGCCTTCGCCTGGCGAGGTTGAATGTAGCGCGCATGTCAACCCTCTCTCCTTCATCACCGATCGGGACTGTCCGCCTGGGAGCGCTTCCAATTCACGAAATACCGAACAACGGTCGACAGCTCGGAGATCTCCGGCGCACACTATTGGTGCGCCTCCCCACCGTCAACAGATGCCTCAGAGACCCGGGATCGCGTTCGCGCCGATGACCCTGGCGTACCAGCGGGCACTGGCCTTCGGGGTACGCAGCTGGGTCGCGTAGTCGACGTGGACGGCTCCGAAGCGCTTCTCGTATCCGTACGCCCACTCGAAGTTGTCGAGCAGGGACCAGAGGAAGTAGCCGCGCACGTCGGCACCGTCGGCGATGGCCTGGTGGACGGCGGCGAGGTGCCGGTGGAGGTAGTCGATCCGGTCGTGGTCGTGGATCTGGCCGTCTGCCGTGGGGATGTCGGGGAAGGCACCGCCGTTCTCGGTGATCGCCAGGGGAAGACCGGGATGGGCGCGGGAGGTGGCCATGAGGAGGTCGTACAGGCCGGTGGGGTCGATGGCCCAGCCCATGTCGGTGGTGTCGCCTTGCGGGAGGTGGAAGTTGACGTACTCGGAGCCGGGCCAGGGAGAGTGGGGGCTCTCGCCGTGGGCGTGGTTGGCAGCGGTGGCGTGCGGGGTGGGGGCGGAGACGACGGTCGGCGTGTAGTAGTTGATGCCGAGGAGGTCGATGGGGGCACCGATGGCGGCCTCGTCCCCGGGCTTGACGAGGCTGTTCCAGTCGACGAGGTGAGCGGTGTCGGCCAGCAGGTCGGCGGGGTAGCCGCCGGAGAGCATCGGCCCCGTGAAGATCCGGTTGCCGACGGCGTCGATGCGGCGGGCCGCGTCGAGGTCGGCGGGGCCGGAGGTGAGCGCCCGTACCTGGTGGAGGTTGAGGGTGACGGCGACCTGGGCGTGGGCGGGCAGTGCCGCACGCAGGGCGGCGGTGGCGCGGCCGTGGGCGAGGTTGAGGTGGTGGGCGGCGCGCAGGGCGAGGGCGGGGTCCGTGCGTCCGGGGGCGTGGACGCCGGAGCCGTAGCCGAGGAAGGCCGAGCACCACGGTTCGTTGAGGGTGGTCCACAGGGCGACTCGGTCGCCGAGGGCGTCGGCGACCAGGGCGGCGTACTCGCCGAAGCGTTCGGCGGTCTCGCGCACCGTCCAGCCACCCGCGTCCTCCCGTGCCTGGGGAAGGTCCCAGTGGTACAGGGTGGCGACGGGCTGGATGCCGGCGCCGAGGAGTTCGTCGACGAGTCGGCGGTAGAAGTCGAGGCCGGCGGGGTTGGCGGGGCCCCGGCCGCCGGGCTGGACACGAGGCCAGGAAAGGGAGAAGCGGTAGGCCTGGAGGCCGAGATGGGACATCAGGGTGACGTCGGTGCGGTAGCGGCGGTAGTGGTCGCAGGCGATGTCGCCGGTGTCGCCGTTCACGACCTTGCCGGGGGTGTGGGAGAAGGTGTCCCAGATGGAGGGGGTGCGGCCGTCCTCGGCCGCGGCACCCTCCACCTGGTAGGCGGCGGTGGCCGCGCCCCACAGGAAGCCGGGCGGGAAGTGCAGCCGGTCGACGGCGGTGGAGGCCGGGGCGGTGACGGGGGTTGCGGACATGCTGAAGTGCTCCTTGGGCAGCTGGTGCGGGAGGACGGAGAGGAGATGAGATGAGGGCGGCGTCAGCCCTTGATCGCGCCCTGCGTGATGCCGCCGACGATGTGACGGCCGAAGAGTGCGAAGACCAGGAGGAGGGGCAGGGTGCCCATGAGTGCTCCGGCGGTGATGACGGACCAGTCGGTGGACCAGCCGGTGCCCAGTCCGGCGAGGGCGACCTGGACGGTGGGGTTGGTGGAGCCGTTCATGACGATGATCGGCCACAGGAAGTCGTTCCAGGACTGGACGAAGGTCAGCATGCCCAGGACCGCCATCGCCGGCCGGGCGACGGGGAAGACGACGTGCCAGATGACGCGCAGGGAGTTGGCGCCGTCGACGCGTGCGGCCTCCAGGAGTTCGGTGGGCAGGGCCTGCGAGAGGAACTGGCGCATGAAGAAGACACCGAAGGCGGTGACCAGCACGGGCAGGATCAGCGCACCGAGGTGATTGTTCAGCCCCAGGTTCTTGGTCAGGATGAACAGCGGTACGACGCTGAGCTGCGCGGGCACGGCGAGGGTGGACAGGACCAGGCCGAGCAGGACCTTCATGCCGCGGAAGCGGAGTTTGGCGAAGGCGAAACCCGCGAGGACGGAGAAGGTCACCGTGCTGACGGTGACGGTTCCGGCGACGAGCGTGGAGTTGAGCAGGGCGACACCCATGCCGCGGCCGCCGGCGTTGTGCCACACGTAGGTGAGGTTGTCGAACAGGTTGCCGCCGGGCAGCATCGGCGGCGGGCTGGAGACGACCGCGTGGCTGTCGGTGGACGCCGCGACCAGCGTCCAGTACAGCGGGAACAGGGACGCCAGCGCAGCGAGTCCCAGGACGATCTTGGCGAGCGGCCCGGCCCGGTGCTGGCCGCCTGCCCTGCCGGCACGGACGGCACGTGAGGCACGTGAGGCACGGGCGGTGCGGGCGGGCGGTCGTGCCGGCGGCTGGGGGTGACGGCGGTCGGGGACGGATGCGGTGGTGGTCATGTCGTACTCCACGTCACTGGGAGGCGCGCAGGCGGCGGGTGATCAGCGCGTTGACGAGCCCGATGAGCAGCAGCAGGCCGAACATGATCCAGGCGACCGCGCTGGCGCGCCCGAGCATGCTGGAGTGGAAGCCCTGGTCGTACATGAGGATCCCGAGGGTCTCGTACTGGTGGTCGGTGCCGCCCTGGTGGCCGCTCTGGCCGCCGAACAGGTAGGGCTCGCCGAAGAGCTGGGTGGCTCCGATGGTCGAGAGGATCACCGTGAAGAGGATCGTGGGGCGCAGGGCGGGGATGGTGACGTGCAGGAACTGTTGCCAGCGGTTGGCGCCGTCCAGGGCGGCGGCCTCGTACAGTTCGCGCGGCACGGCCTGCATGGCCGCGAGGTAGATCAGGGCGTTGTAGCCGGTCCAGCGCCAGGTGACGATCACGGAGATCGCGAACTGCGAGCTCCAGCGGCCGGCCTCCCAGTGCACGGGTCCGGCGCCGAACAGGCCGAGGATCCAGTTGGCCATGCCGCCCTCGGGGCTGAAGATCAGGGCGAAGACGAGGGTGGCGGCGGCGACGGACGTCGCGTACGGGGCGAGGAGCGCCGTGCGCAGGAATCCGCGGGCGCGCAGCCGGTAGTTGAGCAGGTGGGCGAGGCCCAGCGCCATCAGGAGCTGGGGGACGGTGGACAGGACGCCGAGGGTGAAGGTGTTGAGGAGCGCGTTCCAGAAGTAGTGGCTGACCTGGCCGGTGAACAGGTCCGTGTAGTTGCGCAGGCCGACCCATTCGGCGCGGTCCACGTTGTACAGGCTCACCCGGTGGAAGGAGAGCCATCCGGTGTAGAGCAGCGGGAAGAGGCCGAAGGCGGCGAAGACGAGGAAGAACGGCGCCACCAGGGCGTACGGTGTGCCTTTGGTGTCCCAGCGGTGCAGGCGGCTGCGCCAGGCCGATCGCCGGTCCGATCGCCGGTCCGGGCGGTCCGGGCGGGCCGGGGTCGGCTGGGTGTCCTGCGGGCCTGCGGGGCCGTTGCGGCTGGGTGCGGTCGTGGAGGCCACGGGCGGGTTCCTTCGGTGGTCACGGCGGGTCGCATCGGTACGGGGAGGGGGCGGCCGGCTCCCCGGTGACCGGCCGCCCACTCCCCCGCGGCGGCCGGCCGGCGGGCGGCGGAAGAGGCGGGGGCGACGGGAGAGGCGGGAAGGGTTACTGGATGGTGCTGTCGATCTGGCGGACGGTGGCGTTCCAGGCCTCTTCCGGGCTCTTGCCGTTCTGCTCCATGAGCAGGACGCCGGTGCTGAACGCCCCGGTGAGGTCTCCCGCACGCGGGCCCGTCTCGGCGGGCTTGATGGCCTTGGCGGCGGTGGAGAAGATCAGGCCGGTGGCGGCGTCGGGGCCGATGTAGGGGTTCTTGTAGTCGACGACGCCCGGCAGGTCGTAGGCGGCCTGGTTGGCGGGGATGTTGCCGACCTTCTGGAAGACCTTCGCCTGCTGCTCGGGCGCGGTGAGCCAGGCCACGAGCTTCTTGGCCTCGTCGACGTGCTTGCCGGACGCGGGTACGGCCAGGAAGGAGCCGCCCCAGTTGCCGGCGGCCGGGGGCTGGGCGACGTTCCACTTGCCCTTGTTGCCGGGGCCGGAGAACTGCTGGATGTTGGCCTGCTGCCAGGAGGGGCAGACGGTGGTGGCGAAGGTGGACTTGGCGAACGCGGTCTGCCAGGGGGTGTCGAACATCTTCAGGCCCTGGCTGGTCTTGCCCTCCACGGCCTTGACGGCCAGGTCCCAGGCGGCCTTGACGCCGGGCGATTCCTTGTAGGCGAGCTTGCCGTCCTTGTAGTACTGGACGGGGCTGCTGGCGACGACGGCGTTGAACAGTCCGGTGGCGCTGTCCATGAAGGCGGTGCCCTTGGGCGCCTTGGCCTGGTACTGCTTGCCCACCTCGACGTACTTCGCCCAGTCACCCGCCCACAGCCTGCCGACCGACTCGGGGTCCGAGGGCAGGCCGGCGGCCTTGAACAGGTCCTGGCGGTAGCAGATGGCCATGGGGCCGACGTCGGTGCCCAGTCCGATCGTTCTGCCGTCGGCGGTGGTGGCCTGGTCCCACTTCCACGGCAGGTAGTCCTTCTTGTCGACGCCGGGGGCGTCGGACAGGTCGGCGAAGGCGTCGGCGAGGTCCTCGGATGTGGCCAGGGATATACGGCCGACTTCGAGGGCCTGGACGTCGTCGAGGCCGCCGCCGGACAGCCGGGTCTGCAGGGCCGTCCAGTAGTTGCCCTCGACGGTCGTCGGGTTCTCCTTGATGATGACGCCGGGGTTCTGCTTCATGTACGCGTCGTACAGACCCGCCTCCTTGTACCCGAAGGTCCCGAAGGTGCCGACAGTCAGGGTGATCTTCCCGTCGGCGGAGGCGGAGGCGGAGCCGTCGTCGGAGGACGAGCAGCCGGTGAGGGCGAGCGCGAAGGCCAAGGCTGCGGAGGCGAGTACGGCGGAGCGGGTACGGACGCGCGGCACGGACGTGCGGGACATGGCATCTCCTCGATGCGTCAACGGGGTTGAGGGGTACGCCGGGCAGAGCGGCGCCTCGTCGGCGGTCGGCCCAGGGGGATGGCCTTCGAAGGCCGGGGTGAGAGCACATCGCTGAGGGCTGCTCTCCGGAACTGGGAGCGCTCCCAAAAGATGGTGTCGAAACGCTGCCGGCCCTTTGACGGCCTGTCGAGATCGTCGGCCGGGGGAGGGACGGCAGGGGTGTCTGGTCAGGCGCTGGCGCGGGTGACCAGGCGCGTGGGCAGGATCAGCGGGGTGGGGTCCTGTCCGTTGACGAGCGCGACGAGCATGCGCGCCATCTCCCTGCCGAGACCCTCTATGGGCTGGTGCATTGTGGTGAGCGGCGGATCGGCGATCCGGGCCACGGCCAGGTCGTCGAAGCCGACCACGGCGACGTCATCGGGGACCGTGCGGCCGGCCTCCCGCAGCGTGCGCAGCGCTCCCGCCCCCATGTTGTCGCTGGCGGCGAACACCCCGTCCACATCGGGGTGGCGCGTCAGCAGTGCCGCCATGGCGGCGGCCCCGCTGGACTCGGTGAAGTCCCCGGCCTCCGGCGGGTACGGATCGAGACCCGCCGCCAGCATGGCGTCCCGGTAGCCGCGGTATCGGGCGCGCCCGACCTCGGTGTCCAGACGCCCGCAGATCGTGGCCACACGGGTTCGGCCGGCCGAGAGCAGGTGCTCGGTCGCCACGCGCGCTCCGCCGGCGTTGTCGACGTCCACGTACCACCGGGGTTCCAACCCGACCGGGCGCCCGCCGAACACGACGGGCATCTCCGCCTCCTGGGCCATGCGGGCCAGCGGATCGTCCTCGCGCAGCGCCATCAGCATCACGCCGTCGGCACCCTTCGACCGAAGAAGCTGCTCCACTCGCCTGCGGCCCCGGTCGGAGGCGGCCAGGCACAGCATCAGGTGCAGATCGGCGTCCTCCAGGGCCGCCGAGGCCCCCACGATCACCTGGGCGAAGAACGGATCCGCGAAGATCGACGGATCCTCTCCCGACACGACCAGGGCGGCCGCACCGGTCTGACGGGTCGCCAGCGCGCGGGCGGTCGGATTCGGTACGTAGCCGAGTCGATGGACGGCCCGTTCGACCGCCTCGCGCTTGGCGCGGCTGACGTGCGGGGCGTTGTTGAGCACACGCGAGGCCACCGACCGCGAGACACCGGCCAGCTCGGCCACCTCGTCGAGTGTCGACTGCCGGCGTGGCACACCTTCTGCCATGAACCATGCACCTTTCCCTTGCGGCCGGACAGAAGCGTCGCCCTGCGACCCCTCAAGGATCGAAGACTGGGAGCGCTTCCAGTTCCGAGACTGTAAAGCCTTCGGGCCGCCATGTGAAGTCCGAGTTACGCGGCGGCACTTGACACGTCGAACAGCGGGCAACACGATACGGGCCACACCCCGAGGCACATGGACGCCTCTTGGGACCGCTTCCAGTGGGAGCGGTCCCACAGGTCCGTGGTCGAGGGCGTGTCGCTCCGGGTCGATGCGCCACCGGCACCGGGACGCCGTACCACCGCACTTCCTCAGCGCGCCGCACCGTCAGGACGAGACCGTGCGGCGCATCCCCCGCAAGGAAACCGAGGTACATCATGCGCCGCAGACTCCGCGCCCTCGCCGCGGCACTCTTCGCCGTGCCGCTGGCACTCGCCGTCGCGCCGTCCGCCCACGCGGCCGATCCGACCAGCATGACCAGCGGGTTCTACGTGGATCCCGATTCCACCCCGAAGCGGTGGGTCGCCGCCAACTCCGGCGACGGCCGGGCCCCCTCGATCAACACGTCGCTCGCCAACACCCCGATGGCGCGGTGGTTCGGCTCCTGGAGCGGCTCCATCGGCCCTGCCGCCGGGGCGTACGCGGGTGCCGCGGACCGCGCGGACAAGCTGCCCGTCCTCGTCGCGTACAACATCTACAACCGCGACTCCTGCGGCGGGCACTCCTCCGGAGGAGCCCCCTCGGCCGCCGCCTACGCGACCTGGATCGCCGAGTTCGCGGGCGGCGTAGGCAACCGCCCCGCCCTCGTGATCCTCGAACCGGACTCCATCGCGGACTACGGCTGCCTGACGCAGCACCAGGTGCGCGAGCGGCAGAACATGCTCAACAACGCCGTCGCCCAGTTCAGCCGCCAGGCGCCCAACACCTGGGTCTACCTGGACGCCGGGAACCCGCGCTGGATCGACGCGGCGACCATGGCCCGGCGCCTCCACGACGCCGGCCTCCGGGGCGCCCACGGCTTCTCCCTCAACATCTCGAACTACCTCACCACCGCCGAGAACACCGCCTACGGCAACGCCGTCAACAACGAACTCCGCAACCGCTACGGCTACACCAAGCCGTTCGTCGTCGACACCAGCCGCAACGGCAACGGCTCCAACGGCGAGTGGTGCAACCCCGGCGGCCGCCGCATCGGCACCCCGACCCAGATGGGAGGAGGCGCCGAGATGCTCCTGTGGATCAAGACACCGGGCGAGTCCGACGGCAACTGCGGCGTCGGAGCCGGGTCCTCGGCCGGACAGTTCCTCCCTGAGGTGGCCTACAAGATGATCTTCGGCTACTGATCCCGCCCGCCCCTACCGGCTCCACTGCCCCGCACCGACCCGCCCACCGATCCACGCACCGACCCACGCACCGACCAGGAGCACCATGAGAACCCGCAGTCCCCGACGCCGCGCGGCGGCCCTCATCGCGGCGCTCACCGCCTGCGCCGCCGCCCTCACCGCCCCGCAGGCCCAGGCGCGGCCCACACCCGTGCAGGACGTCATCACCCCGTCCACGAAGTTCTACGTGGAGCCGCACAGCAAGGCCGCGAAGCAGGCCTTCACCGACTTCAAGAACGGCGACTTCGCAAACGGCCTCAACATGGCCAGAATGGCGAGCTGGCCGCAGGCCGAGTGGTTCACCGAGGGCACGCCCAAGGACGTCCGCGCCAAGGTGAACAAGCTCGTCCGCCGCGCTCAGGCCGTGAAGCGAACGCCCCTCCTGGTCGCCTACAACGTCCCCGGCCGGGACTGCACGCAGTACTCCAACGGCGGAGCCGCGTCCTCCGCCGCCTACCGGCAGTGGATCGACGCCTTCGCCGCCGGCATCGGCGACAACAAGGCGGTGGTGATCGTCGAGCCCGACGGCCTGGCGCTCCTCCCCAAGGACTGCGGGCCTGCCGAGGATCCGACCGGCGAACTCACGGCCACCCGCGTCGCCGACCTCGAATACGCCGTCAAGACGCTGAAGGCCAGGCCCCGTACCGCCGTCTACCTGGACGCGGGGAACGTCCAGTGGCGGTCCGTCGGCGACATGGCCGAGCGGCTGCACGACGCCGGGGTCCAGTACGGCGACGGCTTCTCCCTGAACGTGTCCAACAACCATCCCACGGACCACAACGCCAGGTACGGCACGTGGATCTCCAAGTGTCTGCGGTTCGCCACCGGCGGCCCCGGGGACGTGGGCGGCCGTACCGCCCGGTGCGCCACGCAGTACCACTCGTCCGCCGCGCCCAACGACGGCGCCCCCGGCAACGCCGTCGACTCGGCCGATCCCGCCACCTGGCACTGGACCGACGCCTGGTACGACCAGAACGTCGGCGCCCCTCCGGCCGACGAGCTGCACCACTTCGTCATCGACACCAGCCGGAACGGCCTGGGCGCCTGGACCCCGGAACCCGGCAAGTACACCGGCGACCCGGAGGCCTGGTGCAACGCCCCCGGCCGAGGTCTCGGCCCGCGCCCCACCGCCGACACCGGCGTCCCCCTCGTGGACGCCTACCTGTGGATCAAGATCCCCGGCGAGTCCGACGGCAGCTGCACCCGCGGCACCGGCGGCACGATCGACCCCGAGTACGGCATCGTCGACCCGCCCGCCGGCACCTGGTGGCCCGACCAGGCCCACACGCTCGCCCGCAACGCGGCACCGCGGCTGACGTTCAACCGCTGAGCTCCGCCCATCCGCCGTCCCCCGTCCCCCTTCCCCATCGGCGTCCGGCC
>NZ_JABWDV010000324.1:23365-39681 GCF_013362995.1 Streptomyces sp. TRM64462
CGCTCACTCGTGGCCGGACGCTTCGCGACGTATCCGGAGAGCTGGGCGCGGCAAGCTCACAAGACATCCGATGTCAAGGAAGAAGTGGCGCTAGTCACTTCATCATGTGACGTCACATCAAATGACCGCCCTTCTCGCGAGGAGACCATGCCGCACCGGAACGCGCCCGACCCTCGCCGCTTCCCGCGGCGCACCGTGCACCTGGACTTCCACACCGGTCCCGACATCCCCGACGTCGGCCGGGACTTCGACCCTGCGGCCTTCGCGCGGACCTTCCGGGACGCCCATGTCGACAGCGTCACCGTCTTCGCCAAGTGCCACCACGGCCACCTCTACCACGGGACCGACCGGCCGGAGCGCCACCCCGGCCTCGCCCCGGATCTGGACCTGCTCGCCGAGCAGATCGACGCCCTGCACTCCGTGGGCATCCGCGCGCCGATCTACCTGTCGCTCCAGGTCGACGAGTACGCCGCCCGGGAGCACCCCGAGTGGATCGCGCACGGCGAGGACCTCAAGCTCACCCGCTGGGCCACGTCGGCGTTCGATCCGGGCTGGAACATCCTCGACATGTCCAGCCCCTACGCCGACTACTTCGCCGACCAGTTGGACGAGGTGCTGCGGCGTTTCGCGCCGGTCGACGGCATCTTCGTCGACATGTGCTGGGACCAGCCCAGTGCGAGCCGCTGGGCGGTCGACGGGATGCGCCGCGAGGGCCTGGACCCGGCCGACGCGGACCACCGGGCCCGATACGCGACCCTGGTGGCGCGACGCTACATGGCCCGCTACACCGCGATGGTGGAGCAGGCCCTGCCCGAGGATTCCGCGATGGGTGTCTGGTTCAACGGGCGGCCGAAGACGGGACTGCCCGAGGAGCGGCGGTTCCTGCGGCACGTCGAGGTCGAGGGGCTGCCCACCGGAGGCTGGGGGTACGCGTTCCTGCCGTACGTGGCCCGCTTCGTCCGGCCGCTGGGGCTCCCTGCCCTCAGCCACACCGGCCGCTTCCACGAGAGCTGGGGCGACAACGCCGCCCTCAAGCCCCGCGCCGCGCTGCTGTACGAGTGCGGCCAGATCCTGAGCCACGGGCTGACCAGCGGCGTGGGCGACGTGCTGCACCCCCGGGGCGCGCCCTCCCCTGCGGTCTACGAGCTCATCGGCTCGGTCTACGAGCACATCGCGAAGTGTGAACCGTTCCTCGACGGCGGCCGGACCGTCACCGAGGTCGCCCTGGTCACCGACCCCCGCCTCGGCGACAACCCCGGCGCGAGCATCATCGGCGCCGTACGGGCGCTGCAACAGCTCCGCGTCCAGTTCGACGTGGTCCCGCCGGGCGCGGACCTCAGTGGGTACCGGGCCGTCGTGGTGCCGGAGACGACCGAGGTCGACGACGCCCTCGCCGAGCGCCTGTACGCGTACCGCCGGGCCGGTGGCGCAGTCCTCCTGGTCGGGCCCGCCCTGCTCGGGAGCGGCGGCGGGCCCAGCCTCCCCGGCCTCCCGGTCGAGGGCCTGGCACCGGCGCCGCCCGGGGAGGTCTTCCTCGCGTGCCGGGGCGTCCCCGGCGTCCGGGAGGACTTCCCCGTGATCAGCCACGGCTCCCGGCTGACCGCTCGGCCGCGGCCCGGCGCGGAGGTCCTGGCCCGGGTGGCGGAGCCGTACTTCCCGCGCGCCTGGGACCGGTTCTGCGGCCACTCCTACACTCCGCCGGCCGACCCGACGGACGAGGTCGCGGTCGCCGTCGGCGACGGAGTGGCCGCGGTGACCGTCCCGCTGTGCGAGTCGTTCCACGAGCACGGCATCGAGACGTACCGCCATCTGCTCGGTGCGGCCCTCGACCGCCTCCTGCCGGATCCGCTCCTTCGGGCGGGCGGGCCGGTGCACCTGGAGACCAGCGTCGTCCGCACCGGCACGAGCACCGTGGTGCATCTGCTCAGCTTCGCCCCGGTCCGGGAGACCCCGCGGCTCGATCTGGTGCACGACCCGTTCCCCCTCGTCGACGTGCCCGTGTCCGTACGACTGGCGGCCCCACCGCGCTCGGTGCGGCTCCAGCCCGCGGGGCAGGAGCTCGCCTGGCAGCACGACGGCCGGTACGTCCACACCCGGGTCACCACCCTGGACGGGCATGCGATGGTCGTGGTCGAGCACGACTGATCCCCGACACGTGCTGTGCGGGACGCCGTCCGTGCCCCGAACGCCGCGCCCATCCGGTGGTCAGAGCTCCGGCGACCCGCGTTCGCGCAGCCACGGTACGTCGAGGGCGGCGGGACCCTGCTCGTCCAGTACCTGTGACCGCCGCCACCGCACACGAGCTTCCGCCCGGCGGCTGCGCGGTGCTGAGCGCATGCCCTGACACGAGAGGCCAGCGACCGAAAGGAACTTGACTGAATGTCAGATCCAAAGTCCCGCGCCGGTACCGTCACCAACCCGGTGATCCCCGGCTTCCACCCCGATCCCAGCATCTGCCGCGTCGGCGACGACTACTACCTGGTGTGCTCCAGCTTCGAGTACTTCCCCGGCGTTCCCGTCTTCCACAGCCGCGACCTGGTGCACTGGACCCAGATCGGCAACGCCCTCGACCGGCCGAGCCAGCTGCGGCTCCCGCCCGACATGCCCTCCTCCGCCGGGATCTACGCGCCGACGCTGCGCCACCACGACGGCCGGTTCTGGCTGATCGTCACCAACGTCGGCGACGACGGCAACATGCTCTTCACCGCCACCGACCCGGCCGGGCCGTGGTCCGAGCCCGTCCGGCTGCCCGGTGTCGCCGGCATCGACCCGGACCTCGCCTGGGACGAGGACGGCACCTGCTGGTGCACCGTCGCCGGGGTGTCCCAGGTGCGGATCGACCCGCTGAGCGGAGCAGCGCTCGGCGAGCCGCGCCGGCTGTGGTCCGGCACGCCCGGCGCGCAGGCGCCGGAGGCCCCGCACCTGTACCGGATCGGCGACTACTGGTACCTGCTCATCGCCGAGGGCGGCACCGAACGCGGCCACGGCGTCTCGATCGCCCGTGGCCGCACGCCCTCGGGCCCGTTCGAGCCGTGCCCGGCCAACCCGGTCCTGACCCACCGCAGCACCGGCCACGCGATCCAGAACACCGGCCACGCGGACCTCGTGCGGGCTCCCGACGGGTCGTGGTGGATGGTGCTGCTCGGCGTCCGGCCGCGCGGCGGCACCCCCGGCTGGCACGTGCTCGGGCGCGAGACCTTCCTCGCCCCCGTGGAGTGGGTGGACGGCTGGCCGGTCGTCGGCGAGCTCTCCCCCGACATGCCGGTGCCCGCCTGGCCTCTCCGGCCCGGTCCCGTCCCACCGGTCCGTGACGACTTCGACGAGGCCGGGCTCCACCCCCGCTGGATCTCGCTGCGCGAGCGCCCGGAGCGGCTGTGCACCACCGAGGAGCGCTCCGGCTGGCTCACCCTCCACGCCGCCGGTGCCTCCGTCGACGAGCCCGACGTGGTGTTCGTCGGCCGCCGCCAGCAGCACCTGTCCTGCGCCGCGCGCACCCTCGTGGACCCCGACGAGGGACGAGGCGGCCTGGCCGTCCGTCTGGACGAGCGGCACCACTACGAGATCGAGGCGTCGGGCCGCGAGGTGCGGGTCCTCGCCCGCGTCGGGCCGCTGCGCACCGAGGTGGCGTCCGCCCGGGTGCCCGCCGGTCCGGTGGCACTCGGCGTCGAGATCACCCCGCAGCCGCCGGGGGACCCCCGGACCGGGCCCGACCGGATCGCCTTCGGCGTCGAGGCGCCGGACGGCACGTTCACCGCGCTCGCCATGCTCGACGGCCGATACCTGTCGACCGAGGTCGCCGGCGGGTTCACCGGTCGTGTCATCGGCATGTACGCCGCCGAAGGCACCGTCCACTTCGACTGGTTCGACTACGAGCCGCTCGACGGCTGACCCCCTGACCACCACTCCTGCTCACGGTGGCCGTGACACTGGGGCTGACCGGCGCCACTCACACCGCACCCGACAGCACAAGGGAACCGTCGCGGTCCGCGGTCACCGTTCCGGCCTCCGCCATGGACGCCGTCGCCGCGATGCAGCCCAGCTGGAACCTGGGCAACACCCTGGTACATGCTGGTCAACCGGGGCAGCGGCAAGGCCGTCGAGGTGCAGGGCCGCTCCACCGCGGACGGCGCCAAGGTCGTGAGGTACGCCGACTGGGGGCGGAGCCCACCAGCAGTGGCAATTCGTCCACGTCGGCACCGGTGGCGGCAGCGGTGCACTGCCGTCGACGTTCCGGTGGTCGTCCAGCGGCGTCCGGGCCCGGTCCGAAGGCGGACGCCCAGCACCCGCAGGCGGCGCGCCGCAGCCGGTCGCGCACGCCTCCGACCCCGCGTGTCGCACCCGCGTCACCGGCATCGGCGGCGCGCTGGGCCCTGGCCGCCCTCTTCCTGCACGCCGACCTCCCTACAACCGCCCCCGTGGACGGCCTCGTCCTCGTCACCCGGCACCCGCCCTCGCGGGACGGGCTCACGATTCCTCGGCCATGGTGTCACCGGAGGACAGGCCCGCCCGTCTTCTGCGGTACACCACCACCCCGCACACCGCGAGCAGCAGGACAGCCACGGCGGACACGCCGAGGGCCGCCCGCTCGGCGAAGAGCCTGCCGAGCACTTCGAGGACGCCGAGCCCCGCGGTCGCGTAGATCAGCGCCCAGGCCGCCCCGCCCACGAACAAGGCGGGCAGATAGCGCGGCAACGGCATGCGCATGCTGCCCGCGAGGAAGTTGGCGGCGGTCTGGAAACCGACGGTCAGGAAGGAGACAGCCACCACCGGCGCGCCCCACCGCTGGATCGCCCGCTCGGCACGCCGGAACTTCGCCGAGGAGATCCGCTCGGCGAACCTGCTGCGCCGGGCACCAGCACCGGCGAGCCAACCGACTGCGAACGTCCCTCCGGCGCGGAGCAGGACGATGACATACAGGGCTCCGGCCGTGAGCGCGATCCTATCCACGACGCCTCGTCCCGAGCTTCGGGCCGGAACCCGGGACGCCCGTCACCCGCATGGGCGTCCCGCCCCCGCGGGCGCGCGACGCGCACAAGCCGAGTCACCGTCTCTCACCTGAGTCCTGCCCATGCCCGTTCCGTCCTATGGGTTGCCACCTGCGGCACCGGAACCCGAACCTGCAGCCAAGCAAGGCTAGCCTAACCGAACGCGTATACGGGGGGGCAGGGGACCGGGCTACCAGAGGAACGGCAGGCGAGGTAGGTCCGTGAAGCTGGTCGGCCCGCCAACGGCACAGGCCCTGCGGAGTGGAGCCAGAATGATCTGGGCTCCACTCCGCGGTGCGGGCGTGTCACTGGAACTGTGCGAAGAACCTCCAGATCTCTGCCTTGGTCCAGGTGGCGACGCCGCTTTCGTTGGGGGAGCCGTCGACCGGGCCGGGTATGTGGCCTCCGTCGAACGCGGCCCATTGGACCGGATACGCCGCGCGGCAGCCCGAGTAGGTGGTGGTGATGTGCGTGCGGCTGCCCGGCGCGGGCTCACGCGGGCTCTGGGGTGTGCAGCCGTTGTTGCTGACGAATCTGTCGCGCAGGGACCGTCCTTGCGTGATATTGAGGACGGAGTCGCTGATGCCGTGGATTCCGAAGTAGGCGATGGGCTGGGTGCCGCCGCTGCACCCGCTGATCTGGGCGCCGGCGATGACCGCGACGGCCCTGAAGGCGTTCGCCCGGCTGCACGCGAGTGCGTAGCTCATGCCGCCGCCCCAGCTGAAGCCCGTGGCGAAGCGCTGTGCCGGGTTGACGCAGAGGCCGCCCTCGATGCGCCGGATCATGTCGTCGACGAAGGTGACGTCCTCACCGCCGGCGTTGGCCCAGCCGTTGCCGAGGCCCTGGGGGGCGACGAGGATCGCGGTGTTCTTCGACTGTTCCTGTTGGCCGTAGTAGGACCAGGCGTTGCCGCTCGTGCCGCCCGAGGCGACGTCGGCGGCGGTTCCGCCCCGCCAGTGGAACGCGAAGATCAGCCGGTAGGGGTGGTTGTTGTCGTAGTTGTCGGGAACCCTGAGGATGAAGCCGCGGCTCTTACCGCCGCTTTGGATCGTGTGCGTACCGCTGGTCAGGGTCGGGGCGCTGCCGCATCCGCCGCCGCCACCGGGCGACAGCTTGATCATCTGCCATTGCTGGTTGGCGCCGCCCCAGTCGGTGTACTGGACGACGTTGCCGCCGTCGGCGGTGGAGGCGCCCTGCACCTCCACCGCCTTGCCGCTGGTGCGGTTGATCAGCCGGACGTGGCCCGCGTCGGAGTCGGCCAGGCGGAACTGCTGGTTGGCCCCGTTGTGGTCGGCCCACTGCTGGATCGCGGCGCCGTCGGCTGTCGAGGCGCCGGCCACGTCGAGGACCTTGCCCGAATGCCGGGCCTTGAGCCGGTAGAAGCCGCCGCCGGAGTCCACGAACTGCCACTGCTGGTTGGCTCCGTCGTGGCGCGTCCACTGGCTGACCCGCGCGCCGTCGGCGGTGGACACGCCGGAGACGTCCAGCGCCTTGCCGCTGTTACGGTTGACCAGGACGTACCAGGCGTCGGTGTCCACCGTCGCCGCCTCGGCGGGCGCCGGATTCACCGCGGCGAGCAGGCCGATCGCGAGGGTCGCCGCCACCACGGCGGCGACCCGGGACCACCAGCGACGTCGTAATGGAGGGGCGGGGGAAGCCGCACCGTAGGGCTTCATCGATTCACCCTTTCGTGTGTGACAGGTCCCATCACGTGCGGGTCCAGCGTTGGTTGCTGCCGTTGGAGCAGGAGTAGAGCTGGATCAGGGTGCCGTTGGCGGTGCCGGCCGCGACGGCGTCGAGGCAGAGGCCGGACTGGACGCCGACGATGGATCCGTCGGAGTTGAGGCGCCATTTCTGGTTGTCGCCGCCCCAGCAGCTGTAGATCTGGACTTTGGTGCCGTTGCCGGTGCCGGCGGCGTCCAGGCACTTGTCGCCATAGACCCTGAGTTCGCCGGCGGCGGTGTACGTCCACTGCTGGTTGGTGCCGTTGTGGCAGTCCCACAGGTGGAGCTGGGTGCCGTCGGCAGTGCCGGCGCCGGGCACGTCCAGGCAGCGGCCCGACCCGACGCCCTTGATCTGTCCGGAACCCGAAGGGGGCGTGGTGGAGCCGCCGTTGAGTGCGTTGAGGACCGCGGTGTAGGCGGGCTTCTTGCTGCCGTCGCCGTTGAACAGCAGCGGCGTGTGCTGCGGTCGCCAGGAGTCGGTGTCGCGCACGCCCCAGACGGTGATGCCGAGGCAGCGCGGGACTGCCAGGCAGTCGTTGGTCACGTTGGCGTAGGTCGTGGGCGAGGCGCCCTGGATGTCGAGTTCGGTGATGGCCACGTCGACGCCGAGGGCGGCGAAGCTCTGCAGGGTGGTGCGGAAGTTGCTGTTGTAGGGGCTGTCGTTGTTGAAGTGCGCCTGGAAGCCGACGCAGTCGATCGGTACGCCGCGCTGCTTGAAGTCGCGGACCATGGCGTACATGGCCTGGGTCTTGGCCCAGGTCCAGTTCTCGACGTTGTAGTCGTTGTAGCAGAGCTTGGCGGCCGGGTCGGCGGCGCGTGCGGTGCGGAAGGCGACCTCGATCCAGTCGTTGCCGGTGCGCTGCAGGTTGGAGTCGCGCCGGGCTCCCGTGCTGCCGTCGGCGAAGGCCTCGTTCACGACGTCCCACTGGACGATCTTGCCCTTGTAGTGGCGCATCACGCCGTTGATGTGGTCGATCATCGCCTGGCGCAGCGCGCTGCCGCTGAGGGCCTGCATCCAGCCGGGCTGCTGGGAGTGCCAGGCCAGGGTGTGGCCGCGCACCTGCTTGCCGTTCTGCACCGCCCAGTTGTAGACGCGGTCACCGGCGGTGAAGTTGAACTGTCCGCGCTGCGGTTCGGTGGCGTCGATCTTCATCTCGTTCTCGGCCGTCACCGAGGTGAACTCACGGCCCGCGATCGCCGTGTACGCGGGGTCGCCCAGCCTGCCCGAGGCGATGGCGGTGCCGAAGTAGCGGCCGCTCTGTGCCGCCGCGGCGCCGAGCGTGCTCTCGGCGGCGTGCGCGGTCGGCGGCGCGACCAGTGCGGCGGCCACGCCGAGGACGCCGACGACCAGCGCCAACAGGAGGACGTGGATCTTCTGGTGGACAACGCTTCTGGGAGGGGCGTACAAGCCCATGGCTGTGCCTCCAAGGTGGACGTCACGGAATAGCCGAGGTGCTGGGGAAAGCGTCGTCCGCTCCCACTCGGCAGACGGACGGGGCGGGCCCGAGCCCGTGCAGCAGAGTGTGCTCAGGGCCACCGCAGTTCGAAATCTCGAACCATGTTCGGTCATCCAGTTTGAGGGATGATTGAGGGATTGACAGTGAACCGTCAATACTCCCTGCGGAGAATGTTTCCGATCCTCACCCGAAAACTTCCGGAGCCCGTCGAGCTGGACGGCGACGCGACGGCTTGCCGAGCCCAAAGGGGAGGAGCTGTTTGTAGACAGATCGGCGGCAGACCTTGACCAAAGGGCCCCGCATTCCTAGCTTGTGGCGTCAAAGATTCCGGAAGCTCTTCGAAAGTTTTGGAGACTGGCCCTGCCCCTGGTACGGCCGCTCCGCGGTTCATCGGCGTCACCTCACCCCGCCCCAAGGAGGCCCCTCTGATGTGGTTTCGCCACCCGTCCCCGGTCCCTCTAGGACGCTTACTCGCCGTCCTTGCGCCCTTGCTGCTCGTGGCTACCTTCCTCGGTGCCCAGCCCGCCGGCGCGGCGACCGTAGACCCCAACGCCTCGTACGTGCTGGTCAACCGCAACAGCGGCAAAGCCCTGGATGTCTACAACCTGGCGACCGACGACGGCGCCCGCATCACCCAGTGGGCCAGGAACGACCAGGCTCAGCAGCAGTGGCAGTTCGTCGACTCCGGCGGTGGCTACTTCCGCATCACATCCCGCCACTCCGGCAAGGTCCTGGACGTCCACAACTGGTCCACCGCCAACGGCGGTGCGATCGTCCAGTGGACCGACCTGAACGCCACCAA
Organism: Streptomyces sp. TRM64462; assembly: GCF_013362995.1. Classification (GTDB taxonomy): domain Bacteria; phylum Actinomycetota; class Actinomycetes; order Streptomycetales; family Streptomycetaceae; genus Streptomyces. The sequence goes on from NZ_JABWDV010000324.1 coordinate 32,334, forward strand.
CCAGCAGTGGCGGCTGGCCGACAGCTCGGACGGCCATGTGAGGCTCATTTCGCGCCACAGCAACAAGGCCCTCGAAGTGCAGGGCGGTTCCACCGCCGACGGCGCGAACATCGTCCAGTACGACGACTGGGGCGGCGCCAACCAGCAGTGGCGGCTCGTCAAGGTCGGCGGCACCAACCCCGGCCCGTGTGATCTGCCCTCGACGTACCGCTGGACGTCGACGGGCGCGCTGGCGCAGCCGAAGCCGGAGTGGGCCTCGCTCAAGGACTTCACCGTCGTCCCGTACAACGGCAGGCAGCTCGTCTATGCGACGACGCACGGCGCCGCGGGAACGGGGAGGGCCTGGGGTTCGATGAACTTCACCCCGTTCACCAACTGGTCGGAGATGGCCTCGGCCGGCCAGAACACGATGTCGTCCGGCACGGTCGCCCCCACGCTCTTCTACTTCGCGCCGAAGAACATCTGGGTGCTCGCCTACCAATGGGGCGCGACCGCCTTCTCCTACCGGACGTCGAACGACCCCACCAACCCGAACGGCTGGTCGGCCCCGCGGGAGCTCTTCTCCGGAAGCATCGCCGGCTCCGGAACCGGACCCATCGACCAGACGCTCATCGCCGACGACACGCACATGTACCTGTTCTTCGCCGGCGACAACGGCAAGATCTACCGGGCCAGCATGCCGATCGGGAACTTCCCGGGCAGCTTCGGCTCGTCGTACACGACGATCATGAGCGACACGACGGCCAACCTGTTCGAAGCCCCGCAGGTCTACAAGCTCCAGGGCCAGAACCGCTACCTCATGATCGTCGAGGCGATCGGCGCGCAGGGCCGCTACTTCCGCTCGTTCACGTCCACGAGCCTGAACGGCTCGTGGACGCCCCAGGCGACAACCGAGAGCAACCCGTTCGCCGGGAAGGCCAACAGCGGTGCGACCTGGACCAACGACATCAGCCACGGCGAGCTGCTGCGCACCAGCCCCGACCAGACCATGACCGTCGACCCCTGCAATCTGCGGTTCCTCTACCAGGGGCGCAGCCCCAGCTCCGACGGCCTCGACTACGGCCTTCTCCCCTACCGTCCCGGCCTGCTGACACTGCAGCGCTGACGCCATGACACGGAGTCCGTCTCCGGTACGGAGCCGGCGGGGGCGGGCTTGGCGGAAGGCCGAGCCCGCCCGGCGCGTCCCAGACGCGCCTGCATGGTGGGCGCGCGCACCGTGGCGTCGAGAACTATGGTGTCCCACCACATACGTCTCTGACCTGCGCGTTCCTACGGTGTGGCGACACGCAATCGTCCCGTCACACGTCAGGAAGTGGTGCCGATGGCCGCCCCCGCGACCCCTCCGCCAGCCCCGTCCAGCATCAAGCGCATCGTCGCCGCCAGTCTCATCGGGACCACCATCGAGTGGTACGACTTCTTCCTGTACGGGTCGGCTGCGGCCCTGGTGTTCAATCGGCTGTTCTTTCCCGAGTCGGATCCGCTCGTCGGGACGCTGCTGTCGTTTCTGACGTATGCCGTGGGGTTCGCGGCGCGGCCCGTCGGGGCGTTGGTGTTCGGGCACTACGGGGACCGGCTGGGGCGGAAGAAGCTGCTCGTGCTCAGTCTGCTGCTGATGGGCGGGGCGACCTTCGCCATCGGGCTGCTGCCGACGCACGCCGCCATCGGGAGTGCCGCGCCCGTGCTGCTGACCGTCCTGCGGCTGGTGCAGGGGTTCGCGCTGGGCGGTGAGTGGGGCGGGGCCGTGCTGCTGGTGTCCGAGCACGGGGACGCCCGGCGGCGCGGGTTCTGGGCGTCGTGGCCGCAGACCGGGGCGCCCGCCGGGCAGTTGCTCGCGACCGGGGTGCTCGCGCTGCTGACCGCCGTGCTGTCGGACGCCGCGTTCATCTCGTGGGGGTGGCGGGTGCCGTTCCTGCTGTCGGGTGTGCTCGTCGTGGTGGGCCTGTGGATTCGGCTGTCCGTCGACGAGTCGCCCGTCTTCAAGGCCGCACTCGCGCGCACCGAGGCGCGCAAGGCCGAGGACGCGCGGGTCGAGCGCATGCCGCTCGTCGCCGTGCTGCGGTACCACTGGCGCGATGTGCTGATCGCCATGGGCGCCCGTATGGCCGAGAACATCAGCTACTACGTCATCACCGCCTTCATCCTCGTGTACGCCACGACCTCGGCCGGGCTCAGCAGGCAGAGCGCGCTCAACGCCGTCCTCGTCGCGTCCGCCGTGCACTTCGCGGTCATCCCCGTGTGGGGTGCCCTGAGCGACCGGCTGGGGCGGCGGCCCGTCTACCTCATCGGTGCGGTCGGGGTGGGCGCTTGGATGTTCCCGTTCTTCGCGCTCATCGACCTCGGCGGCTTCGGTCCGCTGCTGCTCGCCGTCACCGTCGGGCTCGTGCTGCACGGTGCCATGTACGCGCCGCAAGCGGCGTTCTTCGCCGAGATGTTCGCGACACGGATGCGGTACTCGGGTGCCTCGATCGGCGCCCAGTTCTCCTCCGTCGCCGCCGGCGCGCCCGCGCCGCTCATCGCGACCGCGCTGCTCGCCGACCACGGCACCTCGACCCCGATCGCCCTGTACGTGATCGCCGCCGCCGTGCTCACCGTCGTCGCCGTCGCCTGCGCCCGCGAGACCTGCAACCGTGACCTGGGCGACGAGGGCGTGGCGAGAGGGGGCGCCGCCGCTGAGCAGCACGCCGCGCGCTGACCGACGAGCCCGCCGCCGCACCGCGGCCGGTCGTCCTCGGGCGTCCGGCCGCCGCGTGCTGTCAGCGGCCGAGCGCGGGAGCCAGCGCGTACAGCCGCAGCGCGAGCTGGATCTCCAGGGCCCGTTCCGGTGACTGCCAGTCGGGTCCCAGCAGCCGACCTATGCGCTCCAGGCGCTGCGCCACCGTGTTGACGTGGACGTGCAGGAGGTCCTTCGTACGGGCCGGACTCATACCGCTCGCGAAGTACGCGTCGAGCGTGCGGACCAGGTCGGTGCCGCGCCGGCGATCGTAGGCCACGACCCGGCCGATCGTACGGTCCACGAAGCCGCCGATGTCACGCGCGTCGGCGAGCAGCAGGCCCAGGAATCCCAGGTCCGGTGCCGCCGCGCCCTCGCCCGTACGGCCCAGCAGCGCCACGGCGTCCAGGCAGCGGCGGGCCTCGGCGTACGCGGCGGCGACCGCGCCCGGGTCCGCGCCGGGCGCGTCCACCGTGGACGACGCGCCCACCGTGACCGGCTCCCGCAGGGCACGGCTCAGCTGCCGGGCCGTGGCACGCGCGACCTCGGCGGGTGTCTCCCCCGGGCCAAGCGGGAGCAGCAGGACCGTGCCGCCGTCCCGCGACGAGGCGAGGCCCCGCCGCGTGGCGGCGAGGTGCGAGGCGGCCGACCACAGCCGCTGCCGATCCGCCGCCGTGCGGTCCGTCGTTGTACGGTCCGTCGCCGTGCGGTCCGTCGCCGTGCGGTCCGTCGCCGCGCGGTCCGTCGCCGCGCGGTCCGTCGCCGCGCGGTTCGCCGCCGTGCGGTCCGTCGCCGTGCGGTTCGCCGCCGTGCGGTTCGCCGGTTTCCTGTCAGCGGGGGTGTCTTCCAGGGTGGTCCCGTCTTCGTGCGCTTCCCTTCCGATCGGCGGCTCCACGGCCGGACGGTCCGGCGCTGTCGCGAGATGCGTCGGTGGGCGCGCCGCCAGGACGACATGCGGGGTGTCGAAGTCGGCGTGGAGGCGGGCGGCCCGTTCCCTCAGGAGGCGGCGGTCGCGGTCGGGCGCGTCGATCAGGTCGTCCAGCAGTTCGCCCCGTACACGCTGTTCGGCTTCGCCGGCCGAGCGGTGGGCGAGCAGGAGGAGTGACGTGACCATGGCGGCGCGCTCCAGGGTGCGCCGGTCGACGGGGTCCAGCTCCGCGTTGCCTCGCAGCACGAGCGCGCCGAACAGCTCGCCGCCCGCCGACACGGCGGCCACCCAGTCGTCGCCGTGCCGGACGGCCCTGCCGTCGGAGGCGCCGCTCGGGGGCGGAACCTCGGTGAACTCGACGGTGCCACCCAGCACTTCGGACACGGCCTGCGCCACGTCCTGGACGCCGCCGCCGCGCAGGACGAGTTCGGTGAGCCGGTCGTGGACCTCCGACGCGCGTTCGATGACGGCGCTGCGGTCCCGGATGATCGCGTTGGCCCGTTCCAGTTCGGTGAGGGCCGTGCGGGTCTCCGACAGCAGGTTCGCCGTGTCGATGGCGACGGCCGCGTGCGCGGCGAACGAGCCGAGCAGGGCGACCTGTTCGCGTTCGAAGACCCTGGCGCGGCGGTCCGCGGCGAAGAGAACGCCGATGACCTGGCTGCCGAGGGTCAGCGGAACGCCGAGGATCGCGACCAGGCCCTCGTCCCGCACTCCCGCGTCGATGGCGCGGGTGTGCTGGAACCGGTCGTCGTCGAAGTAGCTGTCCGTGACGTACGGGCGGGCCGTCTGGGCGACGAGGCCGCCCAGCCCCTCCCCCATGCCGAGGCGCAGCTGCTGGAAGCGCGCCGAGACCGAGCCCTCCGTGACCCGCATGTACGTGTCGCCCGCGACGGGGTCGTTGAGACTCAGGTACGCGACCTCGGTACCGAGCAGGGAACGGGCACGCTGCACGATCGCGCGCAGCACCGCGTCCAGGTCGCGGAGGCCCGCCAGGTCGTGGGCCGTCTCGAACAGCGCCGACAGCTCGGCCTCGCGGCGCCGGCGCCCTTCCAGTTCGGCGCGGACGCGCAGCGCGAGCTGCTTGGCGCGCTCCAGGCCCGCGAGCGCCCCGGCATCGGCGCCGGCCGAACGGGCCAGGAGCACGGGGCGTTCGTAGGCATCGGCGGCCGCGCCCCGCGCCAGGAGCTCCAGGTAGGAGGAGTCCGGTCCGGGGCGGGACGGCGGCGGGCCCGGCGGAGGTGCGGGCGGCCGGACGGAGCGCTGTTCTTCGGACATGGTCACAGGGATACCTGCCGTACCCGCGGGCGCACCAGCCCTGTGGAAAACCCGCGCGAGAGGGTGTGCGAGGTCGGTGGACGGTGGTCAGTGCGCGGTCCACCCGCCGTCCAGGACGAGCGAGGTGCCCGTGATGAACGTGGCCTGGGGGGTGCAGAGGTAGGCGACGGCCTCCGCGACCTCCTCCGGCTCCACGAGCCGCTTCAGGGCGGTGTCCTTGAGGAGGACGTCGGTCAGGACGCGCTCGGCCGGGATGCCGTGGGCGGCGGCCTGGTCCTCGATCTGCCGCTCGACCAGCGGCGTGCGCACATAGCCGGGGTTGACGCAATTGGACGTCACACCGTGGGCGGCGCCTTCCAGCGCCGCGGTCTTGGAGAGTCCCTCCAGGCCATGTTTGGCGGCCACATACGCCGACTTGAAGGCGGAGGCACGCAGCCCATGGACGGAGGACACATTGACGATCCGGCCCCACCCCTGCCCGTACATGTGTGGCAGGGCGCCTCTGATCAGCCGGAACGGCGCCTCCAGCATCACGGTCAGGACCGTGTGGAAGACGTCGGGCGGGAACTCCTCCAGGGGCCGGACGAGTTGCAGTCCCGCGTTGTTGACGAGGACGTCCGCGCCGGCCGCCGCTTCCTCCGCCGCGTCGAGGTCGGTGAGGTCGAGGACGTACGGGCGCACGGCGCCGGGCAGGCCGCGCGCCTGCCCGGCCAGTGCGGTGAGGCCCGCCTCGTCCCGGTCGACCGCCCTGACCTCGGCCCCGGCGGCGGCGAGCCGGAGGGCGCAGGCACGGCCGATGCCGCCGGCGGCGCCGGTGACGAGGGCGGTGCGACCGCCCAGGCCCAGGCCGAGGGGCGCGGGCGCGGCGGACGCGGGCGACGAGGCGGACGGCGCGAGCGGCGACAGGGACGGGGACGGAGACGGAGACGGGGGTGTGGGCGCGGTCATGTTCCGCACCTTAGGGAGCGGTCGTCCCCGCACCGATGTGGTCAGAACCCATACTTCACTGCTGGGCCGTGGTGGAGAACCATGTGGGCTCGTCCGTACGGGCCTGCTTGATCCGGAACAGCAGGCTCTCGTGCATCTTCGGCAGCGCGTCCACCGGGAACCAGGCGACCTCCAGTGCCTCGTCGTCGTTGACGCGGGCCTCGCCGCCGGTGGCCCGGCAGCGGAACACGATGTCCATGTACTGGCACTGGTCGCCGTTCGGGTACGTGACGGGCTCCGGCTGGGCGGCGACCATGACGACGCGTTCCGCGACGCACTCCACGCCGGTCTCCTCGTACACCTCGCGCACGGCGGTGACGGCGGGCTGCTCCCCCGGCTCGGCGATGCCGCCGACGAGCGCCCACTTGCCGTCGTCGGCGCGTCTCATCAGCAGCACGCGGTCCTCGTCGTCCACCACGACGGCGGTGACGCCCGGCAGGAGGAGGAGTTGATGACCGGCCGAGGCCCGAACGGCCTTGATGAAGTCGGGAGTTGCCATGCGCCGACCTTACTGCGCCTACCGGCTCACCGCGCGTGCCGTCTGACCGCGCCTACCGGCTCACGGCGCCTGCCGCCTCACCGCGCCTGCCGCTCGGGCGTCACGGCCCTCCGGCGCCGTACCGCCGCGGCCGCCGTCCAGCCGAGGCCGCCCAGGGCCAGGGCCACCAGCGCGGCCTCCGGTGCGGTGCCCATGCGGGTGGCGGGGGTGAGCGAGGAGCGCAGCGGCACCTCGGCGACCAGCGCGGCGGGCGTGAACAGCTCGGACCGCTCGACGATCGTGCCGTCGGGGCGGATGATCGCGCTGACGCCGCTGGTGACCGGGACGACCACGGTGCGGCTGTGCTCGACGGCCCGTACGCGGTCCATGGCGAGCTGCTGGTAGGTCATCTCGCTGCGGCCGAAGGTGGCGTTGTTGCTGGGTACCGAGATGAGCTGGGCGCCGTGCGTGACGGTGTCGCGGACGGCCCAGTCGAAGGCCGCCTCGTAGCAGGTGGCCAGGCCCACGCGGGTGCCGGCCACGTCGAAGACGCCGATCTTGTCGCCCGGGCCGAAGTCGCGGCTGACGCGGTCGACGTCCTTGTTGAAGATCCGTACGACGGACCGCATCGGGATGTACTCGCCGAACGGCTGGACGTGCCGCTTGTCGTACATCGCGACGGGGCCGCGCTGCGGGTCCCACTGGATCAGGGTGTTGCGGAGGTGGCCGGTGTCGGGCGTGAGGACGGCGCCGACGACGGTCGGGACGCCGATGGCCTTCACCGCGCGGTCGATGACCTGGCGGGCGTCCGGGTTGCGGTACGGGTCGAGGTCGGACGAGTTCTCCGGCCACAGCACGAAGTCGGGCCGCTGCGGCTCCTTGCCGGACGCGACGTCGGCGGCGAGCTGCTCGGTGCGGTGGGCGTGGTTGTCGAGTACGGCGCGGCGCTGGGCGTTGAAGTCCAGGCCGA
>NZ_JABWDV010000325.1 GCF_013362995.1 Streptomyces sp. TRM64462
AGCGCTCGGCGGTGTACGCGACGGCGGTGCCCAGCGGCCGCAGGAACGGGTTCGCCCGCGCGGCCAGCCGCACCGCCAGCAGGTACCGGTGGTGGCCGCCCGCCAGATGCGCCCGCTCGTGCGCGAACAGGGCGCGGCGCTCGGCCGGCGCCAGCCCCGCCAGCATCCCGCGCGACACGACGACCCGCCCGCGCGACCCCGCCCGGTCGCGGTGGGGGAGGGCGTACGCGTACGGGGCCGGGTCCGGCAGTACGGCGACCGGCGTGGGCCGCAGCCCGGCCAGCGCGCGGTGCGCGCGGCGCCCCGTCCGGTGGTGCCGCCACAGGGTGCGGGCGCACGCGGCCAGTACGGCGACGAGTGCGGGAATCGCCAGGGGCCCGGCCACCTCGTCGTACGGGAGCGCCTTGCGCACCTCCGGGTCGGACCAGCCGTCGGGCAGCGGGTTGCCGGGGAGCTGCGCGGTGCCGACGACCATCAGCAGGCCCAGGCAGAGCGTGCTGCACACGGCGAAGACGCAGGCGACAGCGGACAGCAGGCGCGTCGCGGTGCGCGGATGCAGATGCTGCTCGGCGAGGCGCGCGATGGGCCACGCGGTCAGCGGCAGCACGAGCGGGAGGAAGACGAAGTACCCCATGGCCCTCAGCCTCGCCGCTCCACAGCTCCGCCACCCCGGCTTCCGGCCACGCCCGGCGTCGCGTTCACGTGTCCTCCGCCCTCGTCTCCCCGTCCGGGCCCCGGTCCGGCTCCGGGTCGTCCGTCTGGGTCAGGAGGTCGCGGAGCAGTTGTTCGTCGCCCGGTGGCAGGGCCGTGACGAAGCTGGCCAGGACCGCCTCGCGGTCGGTCTCCCCGTCCAGGACGCGGCGCATGCGCAGGGCGGCGAGGCCGGCCTCGTCCGCCGTCGGGGTCCAGGCGAAGGAGCGGCCCGTGCGTTCGCGGGCGACGGCGCCCTTCGCGTGCAGCCGTGTCAGGATCGTGATGACGGTCGTGTACGCGAGGCCGCCGCCCAGCCGTTCCTGCACCCACGCGGTGTTCACCGGCCCCGGCGCCTCCCGCAGCGCCGCCAGGACCTGCGCCTCCAGCTCGCCCTGGCCACGCCTGCGGCCGGATGCGCGCCCGGATGCGTGGCCCGATGCGCGTCCGTACGCGCGGCCGCCGGCCCGGTCCTCGTCGTTCATGCCGTCCGTCCTCCTGCCACCGGCGCGCCCGGCGTGTTCGTGCCCCCGCCGCCCCCGCGTACGCCGGAGGTGCCATACTGCGGGTGTAGCCCTTCGCGTATCCCCCGTCGCGAAGGGCTACACCCTTGCCCAGGGGTGGATCCCCGTGGAGCCGGGCAGAGTCCTGCACGGACAAGGGACTCCCCTCGTGGCCCCCTGTCCGTGTTTTTTCGAGTTAACAGTGACGTAGAGTGTTTACGCAAGCCCGCTCCGATCCTGGATCCCGCAGGAGCGGCGGACGCGAACGTGGGGACCGTGATGGACAACGGAGAGCACACCACGCCCGAGCTGCGCACGCTGCAGCAGAAGGTCGCGTACATGGTGGAGAAGACCTTCCCCGGCCAGAAGGTCTCGGGCCGGTTCTTCGCCGACCTCGTCAGGGAGCGCGGCGGTTCCCTGTCGCACAGCTACTTCTCCAACATCCTCGCCGGGAAGGTCACCCAGCCGTCCGAGGACATCCTCAAGGCGCTCGGGCTCGGCTTCGGCGTGGACTGGCGGTTCTTCAAGGAGGAGTCCGAGGTCGTCGACGACGTCGTCGCGGGCCTCCAGTTCCTCGCGAAACGCCGTACGGGCGAGATCAGCGGACTGGCCGGGCGGGGCGTCGACGAGGCCGGACTGCCGCCCGAGCTGCTGGAGTTCGCCATGTCACTCCTCGAGGACTCCCGGCGGTCGCCGCACGACGACGTCCCGGGGCCGGGAGCGGGGCCGGGAGCGGGGCCTGGCCAGGGGGCGGCCACAGGGGAATGACGGCGGAACGACGGTGCGAACGGCGCACGCGCGTCCGTGACCCGTTGGCTAGACTCGCGGATCGCAGGTCACCCACACGCGTGACTCCGATCAAGAGGTCTCCATGTCCAAGCGGTCCATGCGCGAACTGCGGAAAGAGTGCGAGGCCGGACTGGCCGACCTGCCCATCCCCGCCCCGTTCGGCATCCCGGAGCTGGTCGCCAACATGGAGGCCGCGCGGGGCCGCAGGATCGTCCTCCAGGAGCTTCCCGAGCGGCTGGCCCGCGTCAACGCCGCCTGCGGGCTGCGCCTGAAGTCCGGCAACACCAGCTTCGTCCTGTACCGGCGGCGCCCGACCACGTACCAGACGCAGCACGTCATCCTGCACGAGCTGTGCCACGAGTGGTTCGACCACGGCACCAGCCTGGACGCCGAGCAACTGCGGCGCCTCCTCCCCGTCTTCGACGCCTCGCTGATCAACCGCGTCATGGCCTCGGGCACGACCGTCCAGGCCCGCGCGCAGTACGAGACGCACGACGAGCGCGTGGCCGAGTTCGGGGCCTCGCTCATCCCCCGTATGGCGCGGGACGTGTCGAGCGACGACATGGTGGGGCGCCTGGCGAACTCCCTCTCGCGGCCCGTCGCGCACAAGCCCGGCCGCCGAAGAGGCCTGTTCCGCCGTCCGTAGGCACCGCCGCGCGTACCCCACCCCCACCCCCCTCTCCCCGACCCTGAGGATCTCCGTGACCACCCTGGACCTCGCCGGCTACCTCATAGCCGGCCTGATGACCGCCGTGGCGCTGTGGCGGATGCCGGCCGCACTGTGGGGCGACGAGGAGGACAAGCGCCGCCGCGCCCTGTGGGGCTGCTACGCGGGCTTCGCCGCCGCCCTGTGGACGAAGACGCACATCGTCCGCATCAGCCTCAACAACAGCCCGGTGGTCGACCTCGCCGTCCTCATCAAGCACTACACGGCCACCGTCGCGATCCTCGCGATCCTCAGCTACATCGTCGCGATCTACGGCACCTACCCCGAGGGCGGTGCGGTGCCGCGGCACGTGCGGTTCGCGCGGGTCATCCAGCACGTGGCGGCGAAGGCGTCGGTCGCGACGCTGATCCTGCTGACCGTGCTGTTCTTCACGGTCGTCGACCGCTCGGTCCCGTCCGACCGGTTCGTGTCGGACCACGCCGGCCAGTGGGGCGCCTCGCTCTACATGACCGTGTTCTACGTGTACTTGGGCGCGGCGTCCGCCGTCTGCGCGTACCAGTGGGCGCTGGCCACGGCGAACGCGACGCTGCGCCATCTGCGGGTCGGCCTCGGGATGATGACGTTCGCCATGTTCATCGGCGTCGGCTACACCGTGAGCCGCACGCTGTTCCTGTGGATCAGCGTGGTCGAGGAGCCGACGGAGTCGTTCGCGCGGAACTTCGACAAGGTGACGGAGGTCGGGCAGATCGTGCTGTTCGCGTTCTTCGCGATCGGTGCGGCGATCCCGGCGTGGGCCAAGGCGTGGCGGCGGGTGCGGCTGTGGCGGGCGCAGGTGGCGCTGTACCCGCTGTGGCGGGAGCTGATGACGGCGTTCCCGGACCAGCCGTTCGCGCCGCCCGCGTCGCTGGCGCGTGAGCTGACCCGGTTCGACACGCCCGCGGACCTGCGGGTCGACCGGTGGGCGGCGGACATCGCGGACGCGGTGGAGAAGCTCCGCCATTACGTGCCGGACACGCTGCTGCCCGCGGCGCGGGAGGCGGCCGGTTCGGCGGGCCCGGCGGCGGACGCGTACTGGATCCGCGCCGCGCTGGCGGCGAAGGCGGCGGGCGCCGAGGCGGGCAAGGCCGCGGACTTCGACACCCGGCACGCGGCGGACCAGGACGACGAGGTGGCGTGGCTGGTGCGGGTCGCGGGCGCGTACCGCACGGTGCCGGAGACCCGGGCCCGGGAGCTGCTGGACCCCGGGGCCCGGACTCCCGCGCAGGCTCCGGCGGGTGCGGAGGGCACGGCATGACGGCCCTCGACGACGCGACGAGACGGGAACCGGAACGACAGCAGGAGGCGCGGCAGCCGGAAGGCCCCCGGCGCCCCGAGGACGCCCGGCACCTGGAGGCGCCGCAGCGGGCAGGCGCCCGGCACCTGGAGGCGCCGCAGCGGGCAGGCGCCCGGCACCCGGAGGCGCCGCAGCCGGTAGATGCCCAGCTCCCGGAGCACGCCCCGCACCCGCAGGCGCCGCAGCCGGTGGACGCCCGGAGGGCGGAAGGGGCCCGGCAGCCGGTCGCCCGCCGGGTCACGGACGCCCTCCAGCCTCGTAACGTCCTGCTCGCCGGCATGCTCGCCATCGGCGCGGCCGCCGCCGGGGACTGGACGGGACTGCCCTGGGGGTTCCTCGGCGCCCTGTGCGCCGGGCTGGTCCCGGCCGGGTACATCGAGTGGGAGCGCGGTCGCGGCAAGTGGGGCGACCGGCACGTCGTGGACCGTACGAAGCGGGCGCCGATCTTCTTCGTGATCCTCGGGTCGATCGGTACGGGCTCGGTCGTCATGGTCCTGGGCGGCGCCCCGACCGGCATCCTCGTCGCCATGCTGGCGCTGTGGGTGATGACGGTCGGGCTGCTGGCCGTGAACACGGTGTGGAAGATCTCCGTGGACTCGGCCGTCGCGTCGTCCGTCGTCACGCTGCTCGCGTGCGTCCACTCGCCGTGGTGGCTCCTGGCGTACGGGATGACCGCCGCCGTGTGCTGGTCGCGCGTGGCGCTGCGCTACCACACGCCGGCCCAGACGATCGCGGGCGCTTCGCTGGGCGCGGCGACGGCGACGGCGTTCCTGCTCAACTGACCGGCGGCGAGACCTTCCAGGAAGGCACCCCGGCCGAGCGTGCCGAGCGGCTCGGCGGCCTGAGCACGGACGAAGCCCCGGCCGGGAGCGACACCCCCGGCCGGGGCTCATCCACTGCTACCGCAGCTACCGCTGCTGCCGCTGCTGCCGTGTGAGGGTCAGGCGGCGGTACGCCCGGCGGCCCGGCGACGGCGGACGACGAACACCGCGCCGACGCCCAGCGCGACGGCGGCGGCGCCCGCGAGTGCGAGCTGCGGCACGGCCGATGACGCGCCGGTCTTGGCGAGGGAGCCGTCGGCGTCGCCGTTCGAGGAACCGGCCGCGGCGGGCGCGGCGGAGGTCGCACCGCCCTGCGGGGTGCTGCCGGAGGCGGGCGGCACGCTGGTGCCCGGCGCGGTCGGCGTGGCGCTGCCGCCCGTGCCGCCGGTGCCGGGCGTGCTGGGCGACGGCGTGGGCGTACTACCGCCCGTGCCGCCGCCGTTGCCGGCCTTCTTGGCGTCCTCCAGGGCCTTCTCGGCGGCCTGGAGCGCGGTGCGCGTGTCCTTCACGGCCTTCTGGAGGACGGAGAGCTCCCGGACCAGCCCCACCCGGTAGTCGCCGAGCGCGGTCTGGGCGGCGGTCGCCTTGGCGTCGGCGGCGGTCTTCGCGGCGGCGGCGGCCTCGGCGGCCTTCTTCGCGTCGGCGAGGGCCTTGAAGGCGGCGAGCCTCTGCTCCTCCGTGGCGTTCGGGTCGTCGGCGACGGCGTCGGCGGCGGCCTGGGCGTCGACGACGGCCTTGTCGGCGGCGGTCTTCGCCGCGGCGGCCTTCTCGGCCTCCGCACGCGCCTCGGCGGCGGCGACCGCGAGCGGGTGAGTGGGGTCGTCGAGCTTGGCGTCGAGAACCTTCTGGTGCGCGGCCTCGGCGGCGACGGCGGCGTCGTACGCCTTCTTCGCCTCGGCGACGGCCTTCTCCAGCTCCGCGATGGACGGCGCGGCGGCGATCCGCGACACGGCGGCGGAGGTACCGGCGTCCGCGAAGGCGGGCGCGGCGGACAGCAGCAGAACGGGCGTGGCGACGGCACAGGCGACGGCCGTCGTGACGGCACGGCGAAGCTTCACAGGTCCCCTTTTCCGGAACGGAAGACAATCGGTCGAATACGGCCGGTCGCGGGCACGGCGTCGGCGTCGGCGTCGGTCGCGCGTCAAACCCCCGTGGCTCCACGCGCAGCGACCGGTGAGGCGGTGCGCCACCACGACCAGCCCGTCGATCGTATTCCGCCCGAACTCCCGACGGGCAGCGGATAAAAGCCCGCATGCGCGGCCGCCCCCGGACACCTCGCTCCAGCTCCGCACCAAAACAGACAAAGGGAACAGTTGCCCAAAGGTGTGCGGGATTCTCTGTGACGGTTCTCATCCGCAACGGCCTGCGGCAAGGCGGGCGGTGCCGACCGGAATCGAACCGGCGTCCTCTCAGATGGTGGGTCCGAACGCGACGACCTCTGCGCTACGGTTCCGCCCGACCGCATCGTACGAGGGCGAGGGCGAGGGCGAGGGCGAGGGAGGGGCCCGGGCCGCGCCCCTGAGGCGGGCTCAGCTCTGGTCCGCCTTCGCCCGCCACGCGATGTCCACGGCCTCCAGCGCGAGCGCCCACGGGTACGCGTCCGGGCGACCCTGGCCGCCGGGCTCGTTCGGAACGAATCCGCCCTCGCCGTACAGGACGGTGACGCCGGCCCCCCGGAGGATCTCCACGGACCGATCGAACTGCGGGTGCTGGACGTAGGCGGCGTTCACACAGGGCACGGCGACCAGCGGGATGCCCTTGCCGATGCCCTCCGCCATCACCCCGACGACGAACGTGCCCGTCAGCCCGAGCGCCCACTCGTTGATCGAGTGGAACGTCGCGGGGGCGAACAGGACGACGTCGGCGCGGGGCCACACGTCCGGCTCGCCCGGCGCCTGGTAGTCGTAGCGCACGGGGTGGCCGGTGAGGACCGCCAGCCCTTCCAGGCTGGGCTCCACCCAGCGCGCGGCGGTGGGAGTGAGGCCGAGACACACGTCCCAGCCGCGCGCCTGCGCGTCCTCGATCACGCGCGCGACGTCGAACACGGGCGGCGCCGCCGAGCAGAACAGGTACAGGGTCCTCGTCATGGCCACCATCTGATCACATGCGATCACTCATGAACGCACCTGCATTCAGGCGTGGTTCGCGCCCCGCCGGCTGGTGGACGCGGGTGCGGGTGGGGATGACTCCCGACTCAGTCGAGACAGAACTCGTTGCCCTCGATGTCCTGCATCACGATGCACGCGTCGTGGCCGTCATACAGAAGCCGCACGCGCACCGCGCCGAGCGGGACCAGTCGCGCGCATTCGGCCTCCAGCGCGGCCAGGCGCTCTTCCCCGACGAGCCCGGTACCGACCCGCACGTCGAGATGGACCCGGTTCTTGGCGACCTTGCCTTCGGGGACGCGCTGAAAGTACAGCCGCGGGCCCACCCCTGAGGGATCGGTGCAGGCGAACCAGGAACCCTGGTCCTCGGGCGCCTGGGAGCGGTCGAACTCGTCCCACGTGGCGAACCCCGCCGGTGGCGGCGGTACGACGTACCCCAACACCTCGCACCAGAAGCGAGCGAGACGCTCGGGTTCCGCGCAGTCGAAGGTGACTTGGAACTGCTTGATCGATGACATCGGCGCACCATAGCAAGGGGCTGTGTCGCTCATCTCCCTGTAGGGACCCGCGGGTTGTCGGGAGGACGCTCCCCAAAGGGTGGGACCTCCTCTCTGGGGTCAGGGCAGTGTGCGTTCCAGCGCGGTGAGCGCTCGCTCCCACGGGTAGGCGGCGCCGGCGCCGGTTTTCGGCGGGTGGGGCTGGTAGCCGTCGGGGCCGTCCAGCACCAGCACGCCCTGTTCGCGGAGCGCGGCGATGGCCCGAGGGACCGCGGGCTGCGCACCGAGAGCGGTGGACCAGAAGGGCATCGCCGCCACCGGGATGCCGAGGTGCACCGCCTCAGCCGGGATGCCGAGGGCCACGGTGTCCGTGATGCCCGCGCCCCACTTGCACAGGCTCGTCGTAGTGAGGGGCGCGACCAGCATCGCGTCGGCCTTCGGTAGTCCGCCGGACTCCCCGGGGCGGGTGTAGCGGTGCCGTACGGGATGCCCCGTCAGCGTCTCCAACTCACCCAGCCTGCCCTCCCACCAACTGGCGGCGGTCGGAGTCAGGATGAGGCAGGTGTCCCAGCGCGCGGCCTGCGCGGCGCGCACACCGCGGTCGATGTACTGGGTGGGCCCGGCGGCGGTGGCGATCAGGTAGAGCACTCGCGTCATGCGGGGAGTCCACAGCGATGCGCGAGCCCGCGCAAGCTGGTGTCGGGATGCGGTACGAGCATCAGCAGCTCCCGCACCAGCCCGACCACGGCCGGCCGCCGCACCTCCTCGGGCGCCAGCTGCTCGGCTTCCAGCAGGGCCCGGACAGCGTCCTCGCGGCGCCGAGTCAAGGCCGCAGCGCGTGCACTGGTCACGAGGTGCCGGGCCCGCCGCTCCCTGCCGAGCCCCGCCAGGGCGCCAGGAGCGACGCGCTGCGCGGCCTCCAGCGCCGACCAGGCGTCATCGAGCCGCAGGAGCACGTCCACCTCGTGCAGCCGGACGTTGGTGGGCCCGAACGACGTGTAGTCCGCGCCCTGGTCGTCGCCCTGCCGCTACGCAACTTCCGCTGCCTCCCCCAGTCGGTTGGTGGCCTCGGCGACGGAGGCCGGGGACCGTCCGGTGCCGGTCACTCCGACGGCGGCTACGAGGTAGAGCATGCCGAGCGTGGACAGGCCGACCGAGCCGCCTTGTTCGAGGTCCGGCCGTAGCTCGATGGCGGTGGTCTTGGCGTAGGCGGCGGCGGTCGCGTGCCGCTGCTGATGGATCAGCCCGCGCGCCACACGGCGAGCGGACGCGCCGATCGCCACCGGGTCTCCGGCGGTCTCGGCGGCGGCCAACGCCCGCTCAGCGGCCAGTACGCCAGGCGTGCGGCCGAGCTGCCCGTATTTGAACAGGAGGCTGGCGGTGAGCTGGTAGGCGCGGGACAGCAACACCGAGCCCTCGGCGCTTTCTGCTGCGGCGGCATGGGCGTCGGCGAGGACCACTGGCAGGTCGCGGGCGACGGCCGTGTAGTGGCAGGCGGACCACGCCTGGCAGCAGAACGCCAGCCTGCGCCACAGGTCCGGCAGATGCACGGCGGTGTGGGGACGTTGTGGGGGCCGGTGCAGGGCGTCCACCAGGGAGGCCACGTCGGCGGGTAGGGAGGCGGGCGCGGGAGTGGGCGCGGGATCGGTGACGAGTCGTTCCAGGGGGATGCGCAGGATCTCGGCTGCCCGCTGGAGCACGGACAGCCTGGGGTCGGTCTGCCGCTGCCCACCCTCAAGGTCTTGGACCCAGCGCCGGGACTGGCCCATGAGCCGTCCGAAGTCGGCCTGGGTGAGTCCGCGGTGCTCGCGCCAGTAGGCGATGCGGCGTCCGACGCGTCCAGTGTCCATGCGCACCTCCCGTGCGAGGCACGCACAATGCGTGCTCACAGACTGTTGTACCGCGCCTACGGTCCCCACATGACCGATCCCGACCGAGAGGCGCTCGCGGTGTATCCGCCCCTACTCGACGCCATGGACGCGACGTTGGCCCCGCATTGCTCCGAGCCCGTGAGAGGGCTGCTGGCCCAGCCGCACGTGCTGACGGAGATGCAGCGGTACGGGCTGCGATGCGTGCACTGCGATACCGAGCTGAAGCCGGGCGCGGCGGTGGAGCTCGGCACGCAGTACGACGAGGACCCGATCCTGGGCCGGGTCGCGTGGTTCCCGCGCGCTTGCCGGGACTGCCACACCAGGCAGGGTGCGGCGTGAGCGCCCCCGCCGAGGAACGGCCCCGCCCGCTGCCGGCGACGACCGCCGGCCTGTCGTGGGACGTGTACGCGGGCCGCGCCTGCGTGTGGTGCGAGGAGCTGCTGATGGCCCCGGGCGCGGAGCCGGTGGGCCGGATCGTCGACCGGCTGGGCGTGCACGACCTGTCCACCACGGTGTGGGCGTGCGCCCGTTGCCTCGGCAGGAGGGGATCCGGTCGTGACGACCGAGAGCGGTAAGAGGTACTGCGTGCACTGCGAGCGCGTGATCGAGGGCCCGGCCGAGGAGATCGTCGTGCACTCCGCGTCCGGCGCGCGACCGAACGAGTACCGGCACCCCGCGTGCGGCCCGGCGCAGGCCCCGTACGTACGCCGGTCGCCCTACGGCCGTTGATCTCCCGGCCGCTGCCGCCCACGACGGTGAACGGTGTGAGCGGCCGGGCACCACGCACCACCACCACAACAGCACCATCCGACCACTCACAGGGAGGTATTACGTGACCGACGACGGCAAGCACTCCGGACAGCCCTCGGACAAGCCCTGGACGCCCCCGCCCGCACCGCCCTCCCCGGACGGCTCCGGCCCCGGCAGGTAAGGAGCAGCTCATGACCACCGCCCCCAGGGGCGGGCACGCCGCGCTCGTCGACCACCTCGACGAGCGCGGTCTGCTCGACACGACCTGGCGCCGGATCTGGCTCCGCGTTCCTCGTGAGACGTTCCTGCCGGAGCAGGTCTGGCGGCAGGAGCCCGCCCGCTGCGTGCCCGTCACCGGACGCGAGCGGCTCGCCCTCGTTCACTCCGACGAGCCCGTCGTCACCCAGCTCGACGACGGCCTGCCCGACGGTCCCGGCGTCGCCACCTGCTCCAACTCTCAGCCCAGCACGGTCGCCCGCATGCTCCAGCTCCTCGACGTCCAGGACGGTCACCGCGTCCTGGAGATCGGCACCGGCACCGGGCACGTCGCCGCGCTTCTGTCCGGCCGTGTCGGCGACCGGAACGTGCACACCGTGGAGGTCGACGCCGACCTCGCCGGCCAGGCGGCGCGGCGGCTCGCCGCCGTGGGCTGCTTCCCGCACGTCGCGCACGGCGACGGCGAGCACGGGTGGCCGGCGGCCGCGCCGTACGACCGGGTCGTCGTCACGTGCGCCGTACGCCATGTGCCATCAGCGCTGCTGAAGCAGCTCCGGCCCGGTGGCATCCTGGTCACCGCGCTGGACCGGGACTTCTGGTCCGGGGCGCTCGTACGGCTCACCGCCGGCGAGGGCGGCCGCGCGGAGGGCCGGTTCGAGGGCGGCGCCTCGTACATGCTGATGCGCTCCCATCGTCCCGGAGAGGCGCCGCCGGAAGTCGACAGCTCGACCGTCCGCAGTAGCGGCACCGACCTCGCCCCGCACGAGCTGCTCACGCTCGGGTTCGCCGTGTACGCGGGCGCCCGCCTGCCAGGCGTGCGCATGTGGCACACCGGCACCGGCCCCGGGGCGCAGGTGTGGGTGCGGGACACCACCGGCTCGGCCGCACACGCCGACGGCCACAAGGTCTGGCAGTACGGGGCTCGTGCTCTGTGGCGGGAGATCGAGCAGGCCCACGCCGAGTACGTCGCGCTCGGCCGCCCCGGCCACCGCGAGTTCGGGCTCACGGTCTCGCCGGAGGGGCAGTGCGTGTGGCTGACGTATCCGTCGCGTCCGTCGCGGATCATCGAGCCCGCCCCCGGTGGCTGACGGCTCAGGCGTGAGGCAGGCGCAGGCTCGGCGTGGCACAGGCCCGGGCGGGCCGGGCGGCGCTAGGTTGCGGGCGCATGATCGCTCCCCCCACGATGCGCCGGGCCGTACGGAGACTCCTCACCGCCGCCCTGGCCGCCGCGACCGCCCTCCTCGCCCTCACCGCACCCCTCGCCCCCGCCGCCGCCACCGCGCCCGCCGCCGCCACCGCGCCCGCCACCGCCACCGGCCCCGGCCAGGACGTCGACCCCGTCCCCGCACCCGTCGAGCGGCTGTACGGGCAGGAGATCCGTAAGATCCCCACGGCCGAGCGCGTGGTCGCGCTGACCTTCAACGCGGCCTGGAACGACCAGGGCCTCGACACCGTCCTGGACGAGCTGCGCCGGCAGGACGCACCCGCCACCTTCTTCCTCACCGGCGACTTCGCCGAACGCCACCCCGCCGCCGCCCGCAGGATCGCCGCCGCCGGGCACGGGCTCGGCAACCACTCGTACAGCCACCCGCACTTCGGCGACCTCACCCCCGAGGGCCGGGCGCGGGAGGTCCTGCGGGCCGACCGGGCCATCCGCGACGCCTCCGGTACGGAACCGCTGCCGTTCTTCCGCTTCCCGTACGGCGACACGGCCCCCGGCCAGATCGACGAGGTCAACGCGCTCGGCTTCGCGGACGTCGAGTGGACCACCGACACGAACGGCTGGAAGGGCACCGCGGGCGGCATGAGCGTGGCGAAGGCCGTGCAGCGGGCCCTCGACGTCCTCGCGCCGGGGGCGATCCTCCAGATGCACGTCGGCAGCCCCGACGGCTCGGGCACCGTCCTCGACGCCCAGGCGCTGCCGCGGATCATCGACGCCTTCCGCGCCCGCGGCTACGAGATCACCGACCTCCGCACCGCCCTGCTCGGCCCCGGCGCCTGACCGCGGCCCCGGGTAGAGTTGGCCGGTTCGTACCGAGGAGCGACCTTCATGGGTACCTATCTGCACTCCCTGCGGCGCCGCCGGCGCAAGTCCCTGGCGGCCCAGTACCGCGAGATGAGCGACCAGCGGGTCGCGGTGATCGGCCTGGGCCGGTTCGGCAGCTCGCTGGCGCACGAGCTGACCCGGCGCGGCTGGGACGTGCTCGGCATCGACACCAGCGCGCAGCTCGTCCAGAAGGTCAGCGACGTCCTCACCCACTCGGCCGTCGCGGACTGCACCGACCCGGAGGTGCTGGAGCAGCTCGGCGTCCACGACTTCACCAGCGCGGTCGTCGGCATCGGTACGGACATCGAGGCGAGCATCCTCATCGCCTCCAACCTGCTGGAGGCGGGCGTGCCGAACATCTGGGCCAAGGCCATCAGCCGCCAGCACGGGCAGATCCTCGAACGCCTCGGCGTCCACCACGTCGTCCTGCCCGAGCACGACATGGGCGAGCGCGTCGCCCACCTCGTCACCGGGCGGATGCTCGACTTCATCCAGTTCGACGACGACTACGCCCTGGTCAAGACCGTCGCCCCGGAGATCGCGACGGGCGTCCCGCTCGGGGAGAGCGCCGTCCGCAGCACGTACGGGGTCACGGTCGTCGGCATCAAGCGGCCGGGGCAGGACTTCACGCACGCCACCGCCGAGACCGTGATCGAGAAGGGCGACGTCATCATCGTCACCGGCAAGACCAGTGCCGTGGAGAGCTTCGCCGAGCTGAGCTAG